>NZ_CP098518.1:3143622-3515433 GCF_023703795.1 Haloplanus sp. HW8-1
CACCCGCTCGCGACTGATCCCGAGGGCGTCCGAGAGCGCCCCGGCGAAGTCGTTGGTGTCCCAGTCGGTGAGCGTCGCCCGGACGAGCAGGTGGGGGTACGCTCCCGGGTCGGCAGCGAGCGGTTCCGGCTCGACGGCTTCGCGTTCCCGTACCCGGAAGTCGGCCGGCGCCTCGCGGAGGCGCCCGCCGATCCCGGGACCGTCGCTCACGTAGTACTCGATGCCGACCTGCCGTTCCAGCGGGTGTGCCTCGCGCATTGCGGTCGTCGCCGATCGTTCGCGGTGCCGATGGGTGAGGGTGTCGGTTCCTCTCGTAGCGTTCGTCAGTCAGCACACAGCTCATCGCATGACTGCGTGCGATCGGCTGTGTAGACAGTTACGAACGCTACGCTAGCCGACGAGACCGACCCACTCGACCACCAGCAGGAGGCCGACGCCGACGCCGAGGACGCCCGCGAACGTCCGAAGCGCCCGCTCGATGCTGGTGTCGAGCGTCCGCCGCCACAGCGCCGAGACCGTCGCCATCGTCAGCACCGACGCGAGACCGAAGGCCGCGAGGAAGGACGCCGCGGTCGGGAGGTCGGGCGCCGTCGAGACGAGGGCGACTACGAGCGCGCCGCTCCCCGCGACGCCGTGGAGTGCGCCCACGATCGCGGAGTCGCCGTGGACGTGGACGTGCCCGCCGCCGATCGACAGAGTTCCCACGTCGACGTGGCTGTGGAGTGGATGCGTGCCGTGGGCGTGCTCCCGGAGGCCGACCACGCCGGCGAGCATCCGCCCGCCGAGGTAGACCAGGGCGACCCCGACGGTCGCTTCGAAGAGCCCGACCACCGACTCGGGGAGGCGAAGCCCGAACACGAGCAGGGTGACGCCGAGCGCGGCGATGGGGACGGTGTGACCGATCCCCCAGGAAGCCCCGACGAGGCCGGGGCGCGATACGCCCTCGCTGTCCGAGGTGCGTGACCCCTCGCCCTTCTCCGGGGTGTGTGGCTCCTCGCCGTCGATCAACGTCGCGATGGCGGCGAGGTGATCCGTTTCGAGCGCGTGGTGAGCGCCGAGGGCCCCCCCGGCGACAGCCGCGGCGATCAGCGACATACCGGCCACTTGCCCACGCCACACTTAGCCGTTGTGTGCTCGGTCGACCCTCGTGTCCGCCGGCGCCCCGAAGACACACCCAGACCTACCGCTATCCGGTGAGCGAGGACGCGACCGAGCGCCGGGCGGTCGAGACCCGCGCGTCGGTCGGCTATCGTAGCGTTTGGAACTGTTTGCACACCTGATCGCTAGACTGCGTGCGATCCGGTGTGCGATGACTTACAACGGCTACGATAACTCAGTACAGCGATAGTTCGCCGGTCACGCGGTCCACCTCGTCGTCGTCGCCCGGCCCCACCGCCAGCGCCGTCACGGTTCCCGGCTCCAGTTGCGTGTGGCCCGCGTCGCGGACGATGGCGTTCGGCAGTCCCGCCCGCTCGGCGGCGTCGGCCAGTTCGAACAGCTGTGACTCGCCACTCCCCTTCAGGACGACCTTCTTCTGCCCCTCCCCTTTCCACGCGCGTTTCGTCCGCTCGTCGGCGTCCTCGTAGGCCGACAGCGCGGCGTGGGCGACCTGCGCGGCGAGTTTCCCCTGGCCCATCCCGACGTCGGTCCGTGCGACGATGGCCTGTTTCATGTCCCTCCGTCCACGCGGGCGGGTCAAAGCGTCGTCGGTCCGACGTCAGTCCCGGACGGACTCGGGTGGGTCACGGACGCGCCCGACGCCCCGAACGACGCTTCCCAGCAGGTACAGGAACGCCCCGACGAACAGCGGGATCGTGACGAACGTCGCGATGCTCCCGGCGCCACCGGGGGCGATTCCGTACAGCTGCGCGGAGATGGCGCCGAGTTGCAGGAGTAGGAGGGCACCGACGCGACGGACGGTCCGCTGGAGGGCGGCGGTCATGGCCGTAGTCCCGGCAAGAGGTCGAAAAGAATTTTCGCTCTAGTACGCCCCGGCGTCGACCAGTCGTTTCGCGATGCGCTGGGCGCCGACCGCCGCGGACTCCGCCGGCTCGTCGGGCGCAACCGCCTCGACGTCCCGCTGGAGTTCCTCGCTCAGGCGTTCCTCGAACTCCTCGACGATGCCGGGGATGCAGGCCATCCCGCCCGTCAGAACGATGGGCCGATCGAGCGCCAACTGGTAGACTTTGATGTGGTCGTTCGCCAGTTCGGGGAGGAAGGCGTTGGCCACCTCCTCGACGGCCTCGTCGACGTACTCGTCGACGGCGTCCATGACGCTGCGTTCGATGGTGAACTCGTGGGAGCCGCCACCGGGTTGCTGGATCACGTCCGTGAACGGCTCGAAGTCCACGAAGTCGGCGTGGTCTTCCTTGTACTCGCGGGCGGTCGTGTTGTCGATGTTGACCCGTCCCTGGGTCTCTTCCTCGACGTAGTTGGCGACCATGCGGTCCACCTCGTTGCCGGTGACCGCGCCCGTCGTGAAGGGGACGAGTTGTTCGCCGCGACGGTAGGCGGACGCTTCGAGGTTCGTCGAGCCCAGATTGACCGTGACGAAGATGTCCTCGACGGCCTCTAGGTCGTCGCCGAGGGCGGGCACCGACCCGCAGAGCGATTCCGGGTAGCTCCGGATCAGCGCCTTGCCGATGGCGCTTCCCTCGATGACCGACTGGAGGTTCTCGAGCCCCCGCTCGTTGTCGATGGTCGGGATGGCGTACACCACCGCGCTGTCCGTCGGCACGTCGTTCGCCGCGATGACCTCCTCGAAGAACGTCGCCGTCAGGTCCGCGCCGGATTCGTCCTCGGGGAGTCCCGACCGGAGGGTGTACTGCACGCGGTCGGGGTACTCCGTCGCCGCCTCCTCGCCGTAGAGCACCCGCTCCTCGCCCGTGATGACGTCCTCGTAGGTCGCGAGGCACGTGAGCGTCTTGACCGTGCGCAGTCCGTCGCCGTCAGGGATGGCGATGACCGTCCGGGTGCTCCCGAGTTTCACCCCGATGGGCGTCGGTTCGTCGCTGCCACCGTCTTCAACCGGCTCTTCGGCCTCGTTCTCGTCGGAGTCACTCATACGGCCGCCGCTACACGCGGGGGTGATAAATAAGCACTCCCGGAATCGGTCAGCGCCCGGCGAGCGAGGCCAGTCGAGCGACGTAGTGGAGGCTGACCCGGTGGTCGTCGGCGTCAAGGCGGTTCGCGTCGTTCGCCCGCGCGTCGTCGATGCCCGCGAGGTAGGCGCCGAGCGCCTCCGCGGCGTCCGCTCCCAGCCAGCCGACGGACTCGTAGAACGCCAGCGCGTCGGCCACCGACTCGCGGCCCGCCTGCAACACGAGGAACTCCAGCCACTCGAAGATCAGCGCCTCGGCGGTCAGCGACGCCGGCAGTGCGGGGAGGTAGGGACGTTCCATCGGCCCGTCCCGGTGGTCCATCGCGACCAGATCGCGAGTTACCGACTCTTCGAACGCGGCGTCGGCTGCCGGACGGTCCGACTCGTCGGCCGTCGGTTCGTCGTCGCGTTCCTCCGCCGCGTCGTCGTCCGGCCACCCGGCATCGCCGAGCGGCGACGCGTCGCTGGCCGTCCGGAGTTCGTCGAGGTCGTAGTTTCGCGGGTCGATGGCCATCGAACGCCGGGAAATAGGGACGCCCAGAAATTAAACCTTCCCGACCGTCTGCCGTCCGTCCGACGGTCCTGTTCGGGCGTCGCTGGGGCGGGTGAGCGCGACGTCAGGCGTCGACGCCGAGCGTCCGGGTCAGGAGCAACACGACGACGAGGAGCGCCAGGAGCCCGGCGATCAGTCCGTACGCCGCGAACCAGCCCACTTCCTCGGCGACCGTCCCCGTCACGCCGCTGCCGAGCGAACTGACGAGCAACAGGACGGTCCGCACGAGGCCGAACCCCGTCCCGCGCTCGTCGGCCGCGAGGTGGTCCATGAACCGGGAGTTGACGACGCCCGGCCACGAGAGCCCCAGCGCGACGAGCCCCGTTCCCGCGACGACGGCGACGGGCCCGCCGTCGCCGAACAGGAAGCAGGCGTAGCCGGCGACACCGGCGAGAAAGGACGCCCCGAGCGCCGGATCCCGCCCGGTCGTATCCGACAGCCATCCGAGGACGGGGGCGGTAACGAGGGTGAGCGCGAACACGGCGCCGAACACGAGGCTCGCACGCCCGGTCGCGAGGCCCACGTGGGCACGGAGAAAGGTCGGGAAAAACGAGGCGAACGACTGCCAGGTGAAGAAGGCGACCATGGCAAGCGCGGTCGTGAACGCGATGCTCGGTCGGGTGAGGAGGCCGATAAGTCGCCGAGGGGTCGTCCTGTCGACGACGGCCCCGTCGCCGCTCGGCGGCGTCCTCGGGACGCGCCACGCGAACAGGACGAGGACGACCGGCGCGACGACGGCGGGGACCAACACTCCCGCCCGCCAGCCGAACCGCGTGGCCGCGGCCGCGCTCGCGACGGGGGCGATCAGCCCCGCCGACGACGCGCCGATTTCGTGGATCCCGAGCGCCCGCCCGGTGTCGTCGAACTGGGCGGTGAGAAACGACGTGCCGGCGGTGAAATACAGGCCGGCGGCCCCGCCGAGGGCGACGGCCGCGACGGCGAAGACGGCGAAGGTGGGGGCGCTCGCCAGTGCGAGACTCGCCGCGGCGATGCCCGCCATCGCGAGGAGGATCACGCGCCGCTCCCCGATCCGATCGGCGATGACGCCGCCCGGGAACTGAAACAGGGCGTAGGCCGCCCACATCCCCGAGAGGGCGACGCCGACCGTCCCGGTCGTGACGCCGAAGGCGTCGATGATGCCGGGGACGAGCGGGCTGGGCGCCAGCCGTGCTACCATCGTCACGAAGAAGGCAGCGGTCGTGACACCGAGGAGATCCCAGCCGCCGGTTCGGTCCATCGTCGGTCGATCAGTCCCGACCCGCTTCGTTCTTGTGTTCGGCGTCGACGTCTCGACCGCTCCCTGCCGGGTGGCTTTTTACCGCCCCGGCGACATTGGTCCGGGTATGGATCCCGGGGACGTCGAGTACGAACCGGTCAGCGTGAAGGCCGTCCTCGTCGAGATGAAGGACACAGCCGAACTCCTCATCGACCTGGCGTACTCGGCGGTCCTCCACGGGAGCGACGAGGTGGCGGCGGAGGTGCTGGAACTCGAAGAGCGGATGGACGTGTTGCAGTTGCAGGCGCGGATGAGCCTCCTGATGGCCGCACGCAACCCCGAGGACGCCGAGAAGTTGGCGCCGGTCCTCGGCGTCGTCGGCGCCGCCGAGAAGATCAGCGACGCCGCGGGCGACATCGCCAAAGTGGTGTTGGAGGATATCGGCGTCCCCGAGGCGATGCGGACGGCCATCCCGGCGGCCATGGAGACGGTGATCCGTGCCGAGGTAGCTTCCGACTCGACGTACGTCGGCGCCTCGCTCGGCGGCCTGAACCTCGAAACGGAGACCGGCGTCCGGGTGATCGCCCTCCGCCGGGCGGGCGAGTGGATCGTCAACCCGGACCGCGACACCACCTTCGAGGCCGCGGACGTGGCGCTCCTCCGGGGCACCGAGACGGCGCTGTCGGGGGTGTACGAGACGGTCACGGGCGACGCCTACGACCCGCCCGCCCCGGTCGATTCGACCATCGACGACCTGGATCGTGCCGTCGACTCCATCGTCCTCATGAAGAACATGAGCGAACTCGCGGTGGATCTGGCCTACGGCTCCGTCCTCTTCGACAGCGAGGGGGTCGCCGCGGAGGTGGTCGAACTCGAAGCGGAGGTCGACGCTCTGAAATCACGGTTCGAGGCGTGGGTGTTGCGCGCCGCCGGGCGGGTGGAAGACCCCATCACGCTCCGGGGACTCGTCCACCTCGCGAGCGCGACGGAGGTCATCAGCGACGCAGCACTGGAGATCAGCGAGGGCGTCCTCCGGGGACTGGACACCCATCCCGTCGTCGCCGCCGCCGTCGAGGAGTCCGACGAGGTGATCGTGCGGGTGGCCGTGACCGCCGAGACCCCGCTTGCCGACGCCTCGCTCGGTGCTCTCGAGGTGAAGACCGAGACGGGAATGCGCGTCATCGCCGTCCGCCGCGGGGACGGCGACTGGGTGATCTCACCCGGTCCCGAGACGACGGTCCACCCCGACGACGTGTTGATCGCGAAGGGGACACGCGCCGGGGCCGCCCGACTCTCGGAACTCGCGGGCGACGACTTCGCCTAGAGGCGGCGCGAGACGCGGACGGCGGTCGCCGCCGTCAGCGCCGCCGTCACCAGCAGCGCCGTCGCCGACGCGAGGACGACCCCGAGGACGAGAAACCAGCCCTCGGGGCCGATGACGGGGTACCGCTGGGTCCCGGCGTTCGGGCCGAGCAACTCGAACGTGCGGACGAGGTAGACGAGGAGCGCGAGGGCGGTGCCGACGCCGAGTCCGACGGTCGCGTTCCGCCGCACTCGTAGCGCCTCGACGAGTCCCGCCGCAGGCGGTCGATCCGGTCGGTCGTCGCTCACGGTCGTCGTCGGGGCTCCAAGATCAAAGCCCCATCGACCTCCCGGCGCGTGGCGGCCGCTCCGACCGCCGTCGTCCGACCGCCATCGGGCGGGACCGAATCGCTCAAAGGGGACGAGTCCCTGTGTCGGACAATGACTTCGGTGGGAAGCGCGGACGCGTCACCCGGGACGGCCGACACCGGCCGTCTCGAGGTCGGCGAGACGCGCGACGGCAGTCCGTTCGGCCTCCCCGTCGCCGTCGTCGAGGGTGCCCGCGACGGCCCGACGCTCTACGTTCAGGCGGCCAGCGACGGCGACGAACTCAACGGCGTTGGCGTGGTCCAACGCGTCGTCCCGCAGCTCGACCCCGACGAACTCGCGGGGACGGTGATCGTCGTCGGCATCGTCAACTACCACGCCTTCCAGGTGGCCGAACACCGCAACCCCATCGACGATACGAAGATGAACCGGGCGTATCCGGGCGACGAAAACGGCACGTCGAGCGAGCGTATCGCCGCCGCCACCTACGACATCGCCCGGGAGGCCGACCTGATCCTCGATCTCCACCAAGGGTCGACGAGCCGAATGATCGACGAGGTGCGGGTACGGTGTGGACGTCGTCACCAGCTCCACTCCCAGTGTCTCGACCTCGCGAAGACGTTCGGCTGTGGCTACGTCCTCGACCAGAAGGGACCGGACGGCCAGTTGGCCCGCGTCGCCCCCTCGGACGGCGTGCCCGCGATCGATCCCGAACTCGGCGGTGCCGTCGGCTGGGACGAGGACAGCATCGCCACGGGCGTCGAGGGCGTGTTCAACGTGCTCCGTGGCTACGACTTCCTCGACGGCGAGGTCGCCGTCGAGGCCCAGACGCGGGCCAAGGGGTTCGACCAGTACGGCTCCCCGGTCGGCGGCCTCGTCCGCTTCCATCACGACCTCGGGGACCGCGTGACCGCCGACGAGACGCTGTTCGAGGTAACCGACCCCTTCGGCGGGCTCAAGGCCCGGATCACCGCCGACAACGACGGTATCTTCTGGCGCAGTCGCCGCCTCCCGCAGGTCGCCACCGGCGAGTACGTCTGTTCGGTCGGGAAGAACGTCGACAGCTACTGACATGCCCGCGGGCCTCGTCTGTCCGGCGTGTGACCGCACCTACGCCGACCGCTGGCGGTGTCCCTGCGGCGCCCCCCTGGAGTTCGCGTCGCCGCCCCGTCCCGACGGGTCGGCACCCCCCTTCGAGACGTTCGACTCCCGGCGCGGCCTGTGGGCGTTCGACGGTTTCCTGCCCGTCACGGCGGGCGTTACGCTCGGCGAGGGATTCACCCCGCTCGTCGACGCCTCCGCGTGGGACGCGGCGTTCAAACTGGAGTACGTCTCGCCGACGGGGAGTTTCAAGGATCGGGGCGCCGCGACGGTGATCTCCCGGGCGGTCGAACTGGGCGTCGACCGGGTGATCGAGGACTCCTCGGGCAATGCCGGCGCGGCCATCGCGGCCTACGCCGCCAACGCGGGCCTCGACGCCGACGTCTACGTCCCTGCGTCGGTCACGCCGGCGAAACGGCGAGCCATCGAGGCGACGGGCGCGCGGGCGATGGCGGTCGAGGGCGACCGCGAGGCGGTCGCCGACGCGTGTCGGCGGGCCATCGAGGCAGACGAGGGATGGTACGCCAGCCACGCCTGGAACCCCGCCTTCTTCGCCGGCACCGCCACCTTCGGGATCGAACTGGCCGCTCAGCGGGACTGGTCGGCCCCCGACGTCGTCGTCGTCCCGCTGGGTCACGGCACGCTCCTGCTCGGCGCCTACCGCGGGTTCCGCGCGCTCGTCGAGGCGGGGTGGGTCGACGAACTCCCACGTCTCCTGGCGGTGCAGGCGGCCGGCTACGCCCCCGTTGCCGACGACCGGCAGGACGCCTCCGAGGACGGGGGAACGAACGACCTCGCGGACGGCATCCAGATCCGCGAACCGGTCCGGCGCGGGGCCATCGAGGCCGCTCTCGATGCGACGGACGGGGACGCCATCGCGGTCTCGGCCGCCGCAGTCCGGGCGGCCCTGGACGACCTGCTGGAGGCGGGGCTCGGCGTCGAACCGACCGCCGCCGTCGCCCCGGCCGGACTCCGCGCCTATCGTGACCGGGACGCCGTAGACGCCGACGCGGACGTGGTCGTTCCCCTCACCGGCCGTGCGAAGTGACTCACCGGATCTCGTCGATGGCGACGAAGGCGTCGTCGGTCGCCTTGATCCACGCCGTGAGTCGTCGGTCCTCGGGGACCTCCGACGGGTAGATCGTACACTGACTGCCGTCGCAGCCGACGGCCTCGACGGTGTGATCGAGCGTGAACGTCGGCCACCGGTCGAGCGCGGGGCTGTCCACCGTCGCGGGTCGGTCGTCCTCGTGGATCGAACTCACGACGGGTCACTCCGGCGAGGTGTGTCTTGCGTACACATCACACCGACGGTCATGCCCATTCCCCTTCGCCATTCACTGCTTACCGGGGCGGTAACGGCTCATTGAACCGCCGGTGAGCGCGGGGTACGGTCAGCGCTCGGGGTGGACGGGGGCGTCGAACCCGCCCCGGATCAGGGGTTTGGCGACGTGCCGGCGAGCACACGGCGGGACCTCGTACCAGCCTCGGTCGAGTTGACGGTCGAGGGCCCGCGTCACTCGGTCGGATGCGGCCGTCCCGCAGTCCCGACACCGGTAGCCCTGGTCCCGGCCGGCGCTCTCCATCGACCGCTCGCAGTCCGGACACGTCGGGACGACACGCTCGATCGTCACCGGCTCCCGGAGAGCGAACTTCTCGAGTTTGAGCGTGCCGCGTCCCACCTCGCCACAGACCGTGACGCGGTCGCCGGGACGAAGCTCACGCACCCGATCCCGGAACCGCTTGGTGGGTTCGAACGCCACGCAGGGGAGTCGGTCGTCACCGTCACGGATCGTCAGGTGGACGTGGCCGCCCGTCCGGGTTTCGGGGCCGTCGTCGACGACGCCCTCGACCCGGTAGGCCCGCCCGTCCGCGACCGCCCCGACGCGTCCCGGCCGCAGGTGGGCGTCGGTTCCCTGGTTGGTCAGGAACGTCGCCTCGCGCTCGACCGGTTCGCTCTCGATGTCCGCCGCCACGGCCCGGACGGTCTCGGCGTCGTCGCCCCGGATGCCGTAGAGGATGGGCCCGGGTGCCGACGGCACGCAGACGGGTTCGTCCTCGATCCGATCGACCGTGTCCCAGACGTCGGGGTAGGCCGCCCGGGCGGCGTCGAACACCGACTCGCGATCCACCTGCCGTGGCGTCCCACAGCGATCCAGTTCCCGGTAGACGATGTGCTCGTAAGTCCAGTCCGCGAAGGCGCGGCCGGCGCCCACGGCCGCCAGCGCACCGACCACCCCCCGGCCGCCGTCCCAGCCACGGTGACGGTAGCCGAGTTCGCCGATCAGGTCTCGGGCGTCCGCAGGGTCGATTCGCTCCCGGAGCGCCCGACGGGCGAAGTCCGCGACCGGGTCGGGGACGGCGTTGGCCGGTCCCGCCGCGACGACCAGACCGGGGCTCGTCCGCGGATCCTCGACCGCCGCGAGCGCCTCGATTTCGGCGGCTGCGAGGTCGAGGGCTCTGTCGCGTGCGAGGTCCGTTTCGAGGCAGAGCGCCGCGTTGCCCCGGGTCTTCCACTCGACGGCCGGGTTGAGACGGACCAGCCGTCGCTCGGTGACTCGGCCGCCGGCGGCCGCCACGGCCGCGGCGATCCGTGTCGCCACGTAGGTCGTGCACATTCCCCGTTCCCGGGAGTCGGTGTCGTCGAGGCCCACGAGCGTCACGGGTGCGCTACGCCGAGGACCGTTGAAAGCCGTTTCGCGTCCGAACGGGTCGGCCATCCGACACCCAATCGCCGGACGTCGGCCGGATCGCCGACACAACTTATATATGTCGCGGAGCGCTTACTTTTCGGTATGTCACGGTCAGCACTGGTCGGAAACATCACTGCGATGCTCCAAGACGCGGGATTCGTGGTGAGCGACCGGTGTTCGATTCGTCCCAAGAGCTTCGACCTGGCGGCGCGGCGCGGCGACGACCTGCTCTTGGTGAAGATCCTCGCCAACGTCGACGGTCTCGACGCCGAGACCGGCACCGAGATGCGGCGGCTCGGGTCGTATCTCTCGGCGACGCCGCTGGTCATCGGCCTACGAACCCGCGACGAGGAGCTAAAACCGGAGGTGGTGTACTTCCGACACGGCATTCCTGCGATCAACCCGGATACCGCCTTCGATCTGTTCGTCGAGAACGTCCCGCCGCTCATCTACGCGGCGCCCGGTGGCCTCTATGTCAACATCGACGGCGACCTGCTCTCGGACGAACGGGAGGAGCGCGGCTGGAGCCTCGGACGGTTGGCGACCGAACTCGGTGTCTCGCGGCGCACCGTCTCGAAGTACGAGGACGGCATGAACGCCAGCATCGAGGTGGCCATTCAACTCGAAGAGCTGTTCGACCAGCCGTTCAGCGACCCGGTGGACGTGATGGACGGCGCCGAGGGCGTGCGGGAGGCCGATCCGACCCCCGAGGACCCCGCCCTCGACCCGGACGGGGACCACGTCCTCGCCGTCCTCGCCCGCGTCGGCTTCACCGTCCATCCCACGAACCGCGCGCCCTTCACCGCCGTCAGCGAGGACGGCGACCACGAGATCGAGAACCTGCTGACGGGCCACTCCGCGTTCACCCGGAGCGCGGAGAAGCGTGCCCGGATCATGTCCTCGCTCGGCGAGGTGACCCGGACCCGTTCGATCTACGTCACCGAGGAACGCGAGAAGCGCGACGCCGTCGAGGGAACGGCGCTGGTGAGCCAGGAGGAACTCGCCGCCCTCCGGGACGCCGACGACCTCCGGGATCTCATTCTCGAACGCGCCCGGGCGCCGGCAGAGAGTTAGTCCCCGACCGCGTCGCGTCGGAGGCGGTCCGCACTCTGATCGATCACACCGACGAGACGGACGTTCGGCTCGCCGTCGGCGCGCCGCCGGTCGACACCGCCGGGAACGTCGGGGCGTCCGTGGTCGCGGAGCGAGCTATAGTAGCGATTGAAACTGGTTGCTCAGCCGATCGGACGCGGTACTGCGATCGGCTGTGTGATGACTTTCAATCGCTACTATAGTTCTCGGCTTTGGCGCCGTAGGTCTTCTCCAGGTAGGCGACGATGTCGTCGCTCTCGGACATCCCCTCGACGCCGTGGTCGGGGTCGACCAGCACCGGGACGCCGGTCTGTCCGCTCACCTCCTCGACTTCGGTTCGCTCGGCGTGTGCGCGTGGCACCTCGTGGGAGACGTACTCCAGGCCGAGTTCGTCGAGTTTCGTCGTGACTTTCGCACAGTAGGGACAGCCGGGCAGTTCGTAGAGTTCCAGCGATGGCATCGGTATCTCGTACTCGCTCCGTCCTCTTGAGGGCGGCGGCCGTGTGTGCCGCCGCCGCCCCTACGCGAGGGTGTTCGTCCGCACGACGTAGTAGAGAACGAACGCGCCCGCGAGCGCCCAGTGACCGGGACGGATGTCGTCCCACTCGCCGCGCGCGGCCTTCACGATGGGGTAGGTGACGATGCCGGCCGCGATGCCCGTCGCAATGGAGTACGTCAGCGGCATGACCAGGATGGTCATGCCCGCCGGAATCGCGTAGGAGAGGTCGTCCCACGCGATGTCGACGACGTTACCGAGCATCACAACGCCGATGACGACGAGGGCGATGTGAGAGGCATAGAGCGGGATGGCGGCCGCCAGCGGTACGACCGCGAGCGACGCGAGAAAGAGCAGGGCGACCACGAGGGCGGTCATCCCCGTTCGTCCGCCCTCCTCGACGCCCGAGGCCGACTCGATGTACGTCGTCACCGTCGACGTGCCGAGCATCCCGCCGACGGTGGTGCCGACAGCGTCGGCCATCAGCGGCCTGTCGATGCCGGGAAGGTTGCCGTCCTCGTCGAGAAAGCCCGCGATCTGGGCGACGCCAGTGAGCGTCCCCGCGGTGTCGAAGAAGTCGACGAAAAAGAAGGTGAAGACGACCAGCGCGAAGGTGAACGCCTCGATGTCGGCCACCCCGGTAACGAAGGCCCCGGCCAGCGGCGTGATGTCGTAGGTCGCGCTCGGCCCACCCGCGACGAGGGCATTCGCGGCCTCGCTTCCGACGATCCCAGCGTTGGCGACGCCCCACCCCAGTAGCGAGGTGGCGACGATGCCGATGACGATCGAGCCCCTGACCCCGCGGGCGTAGAGCGCGAACGTCAGGAACAGGCCGACGACGGAGACGATGGCCACCGGATCGGAGGCGACCGCCCCCAACTGGACGAGCGTCGCGGGGTCGTCGACGACGATACCCATCGCCTGTAACCCGATGATGGCCAGGAACAGGCCGATCCCCGTGCCGACCGCGAACTTGACCGGTTCGGGGAACGCCCGGATGACGTACTCTCGGGCGCCGGCGGCCGTGAGGGCGATGAAGATGATGCCCTCGACGACGACGGCCGCGAGTGCCGTCTGCCAGGGGATCCCCAGCGCCCCGACGACGGTGAACGCGAAAAAGGCGTTCAGCCCGAGTCCCGGTGCCTGCCCGAACGGGCGGTTCGCGTACAGCGCCATGATCAGCGTCGCCGTCGCCGCCGCGATGATGGTCACCACCGCGAGCATCGACTGGACTTCCGGCAGACTGTATCCCGGGACCGTGATCCCGGGTTTCTCCCCGGGGATTCCGGCGAGGATGCTCGGGTTCACCACGACGATGTAGGACATCGTGAGGAACGTGGTCAGCCCCGCGAGTACCTCCGTCCGGAGGTCCGTCCCGTGCTCTTCGAAACCGAAGTAGTTCGCCAGCGAGTCACTCAGCGCCATGCACGGGTGAGCGTATCCGCAATGTGGGACTTAACGGTTGGCATGCGACGGCCCCGAAATACGAACGAACGTCGATGACGGTCCCCCTCACTCGTCGGCCAGCAGGTCGGTCGCGGTCAGCAGGGCGTCGAGTTCGATGCCGTGGTCGGCGAGCAGTTCCCGGGCGCCCTCTTCGCGGTCGACGACCACCAGTACGCGGTCGACGACGGCGCCCGCCTCGCGGAGCGCCTCGACGGCATCGAGGGCGCTGTTGCCCGTCGTGGCGATGTCCTCGAGGACGACGACCCGTTCGCCCTCGTCCAGTCGACCCTCGATGCGGTTGCCCGTGCCGTACTCCTTGGCCTGCTTGCGGGCGATGACGTAGGGGCGGTCGGTCTCGGCGCTCGTCACCGCCACCAGTGGTACCGCCCCCAGGGCGACGCCAGCGAGTTTCGTCTCCACCTCGTCGATTCGTTCGGCGAACGCCGCGGCGATGAGCCGAAGACATTCGGGATCGGTCTCGAAGAGGTATTTGTCCACGTAGTAGTCGCTCGTCCCACCGTGGGAGAGTTCGAACTCGCCGAACCGCACGGCCTCCGCGTCGCGGAGCGCCGCCACGAGGTCCTGATTCGTCATTAGCACCGTGGGGGCCGCGAACCGACATAAACGGGGCGATTCGCCACGCAAACCGCCGGTGTCAGTGACGGGTTACCACGGTTCGGATTTCAGCCCCAGGAGATACGCCCCGGCGTTCGTGGTGACGTGGAGCAGTGGCGTGGCGAGAGCGATCACCGCCAGCCGCGCGGGCGAGAACGTCGCGAGCGTCCACGTCGGCGCGAGGACGGCCGCGAGGAGGAGCGCCCCGACCACGAAATCGAGTTGGTCGAGGCCGGGGACGGCGGCGCCGCGCTCTCGTCCGAGGCGGCGCTTCAGGAAGGAGGCGCCGATGTCGCCGAGCATCGCGCCGAGAGCCAGGCCGAGGGCCGCCCGGAGCGAGAAGACCGGGAGGTCGGCGCCGAGTGCCCCGGCGGCGCCCGTCCGGACGGCGTTGAGCGCCATCGCGAGGGCGACGCCCGCAACCGTCCCGACGGCCGTGCCGCGCCAGGTCTTGCCGTCGCCCAGGAGGCGACGCCCGTCGACGGTCCGCCCGCCGTCGATGGGGTGGCCGCCCCCGGCGAGGACGGCGGCGTTGTTCGGAACGTACGCCGGCAGCATCGCCCAGAGCGCGCCGGCCACGAGCGAGACGACCATACCTTCCGTTGGTGGGCGATGGATGAAAAGCCCCGGCGGTTCGCGTCGACGGGTGGACACGCTGAAGGTCCCTCCCGTCCACCATCCGGTAATGTCTTCGTGGAGACGCGACGTGGCCAGCGGGCTGGTGGTGCTCGTCCCGATCCTCGTCATCCTGTTCGTCCTCAACTGGCTGTACTCCAAGGTTGCGGAACTTCCCGTCGTCCGAACGCTGCCCCCGCATTACGGCGTCCCGGTCGCCGTCGTGGTGTTCGTCATGCTGGTGCTGTCGATCGGTTACCTGATGCGGACGACGGCCGGCCGCCTGGTCGAACGCGGCCTCGACAGCGCGATGAACCGCGTCCCCCTCATTCGGGTACTGTACAACGCCTCGAAACTCGCCGTCGAGACGGCACTCACTGGCACCGAGGATCTCCAGAAACCGGTCCGGCTGGAAACCTGGCCCGGGATCAACATGACCGCGTTCAAGACGGGGAAGACCACCGCCGACGGAAAGGTGGTGCTGTTCATGCCCACCGCTCCCAACATCACCACCGGATTCGTCATCGAGGTCGATTCCGACCGCATCGAGGAGACCGGTGAGAGCGTCGAGGAAGCACTGACGCGCATCCTCAGTGCCGGGTTCGCCGAGGACGAACACGCACAGGGCATCGACATCGCCGTCGAGGACGCGGGCGCGGAGACGACGACGGAGAGGGACGGGATCGACTAAACGTCGACGTACGTGAACCAGTCGGCGTGGGCGTCCGTCCGCCGCTCCACCAGGTCGAAGAAGGCTTGCTGGATGTCGGTCGTCACCGGTCCGCGGGTACCCTCGCCGACGACGACGTTGTCCACCTTGCGGATCGGCGTGACCTCCGCCGCGGTGCCCGAGAAGAACAGTTCGTCGGCGGTGTTGAGTTCGCCGCGGCTGATCGTCGCGTCGTCGTGGACGGTGTACCCCTGCTCGCGCGCGAGTGTGATGACGGTGTCCCGGGTGATGCCGTCGAGGATACCCTCGGCGAGGCCGGGTGTGTAGATTTCGTCGTCGCGGACGAGAAACAGGTTCTCGCCCGGCCCCTCGGCGACGTTCCCCTCCTCGTTGAGCAGGAGCGCCTCGGTGTACCCCTCGCGTTTGGCCTCCAGACTCGCCAGCACGCTGTTGACGTACGGTCCCGTCGTCTTGGCGTTGGTCGGGATCTGCGAGGAGGCGTACTTCCGCCACGAGGAGACGGTCACTTCGACGCCCTCCTCGAGGGCGTCCTCGCCGAGATACGCACCCCACGGCCAGACCGCGATGGCCACCTTCTCGGGGCAGGTCTCGGGACTCAATCCGAGCATATCGTAGCCGTAGTAGGCGACCGGCCGGATGTAACAGGAGGGGAGTTCCTGTCGGCGGATGAGTTCCGTGGTCGCCTCGGTCAGTTCCTCCCGCTCGAAGGGAATCTCCAAGTTGTAGGGCTTCCCCGACTGGTAGAAGCGGTCCAGATGCTCCTCCCAGCGGAAGATGGCCGGCCCCTCGGCCGTATCGTAACAGCGGACGCCCTCGAAGATGCCCGTCCCGTAGTGGAGGCCGTGTGTGAGGACGTGAACCTCGGCGTCGTCCCAGTCGACGAACTCGCCGTCCATCCAGACGGTGTCGACGTCGCCCGCCTCGCGCATCTCTTCGAAGCCCATCTCACGCACCCTCCGGACGCCGGTGGGTGCTTCCCGTCCGAGTCGCGTCGCGAGAAGTCGTCGTATCGAACAGCATGAGTTGGTGTCATTTGGCCCAATCCGCTCTTAACAGTTTCCGTGCGGGCCGTGGGGTTCGATCCGACCGTAGTGCCGGTCCCCCTCGCTCGACCACGGGAACCCCGCGGCTCCGTCGACTCTCCGTAGCGTGTGGACCGTTGCCGGTCCACGGAAAGAGCGAAAGACGAACGGGATCGTCGCCTGCGTGAGACCGGCGATTCGGTCAGGGTTTCAAATGGTCGCTTGTGGGGTTGAACCCCCCGCTCGCGGAACGCTGCTCGGATCTCTGCCTCGCGTTCCGGACGGACCCGTGTGGGGTCGACCCCCGACGGATTCGACGCGACCGGTTTCGGATCGCCGGGACGAAACGCGACCGCTTCCGGGTCGCCGACGCCGGTCAGGTTAGTTCGTCGACCAGCGCCGCTCCCTCGACGAACGGCAGGTCGTGCCGGCGGGCGTAGGCCAGCGCGTCGGCCGTCGAGAGCGCCTCGCCGGTCTCGTCGTCGAGCATCTCACAGCCGGCGACGGCGGGGGCGACGCCGGCCTCCCGGGCCAGCGCCAGCCCCAGTTCCGTGTGCCCGAGACGCTCGGTCAGGAGGCCGGGCGCCGCTCGCAGGAGGTGGACGTGACCCGGCGTCCGGAACTCCTCGGCGAAGGCCTCGACGTCGTAGCCGTCGTCGTCGCTCGCCTCGCCCAGGCGGCGGATGGTCCGCGCCCGGTCGTCGTCGGTCACGCCGGTGAAACTGTCGCGGTGGTTGACGGTCAGCGAGAACGAGGGCCGGGTATCGTAGTCGAGGTCGGTGTGATCGTTCGCCGGATGGTCGAGTTCCTCGTGGAGGAAGGGGAGGGCGAATCGATCGGCGACGACGGCAGTGAGGGCGACGAAGACGAGGCCGCCACCGTCGTTGCGGAGACGACTCACCGCCGCCGGCGTCACCGCGCTCGCCGGATAGAGCAGGTCCGTCTCCCCTTCGCGGTCGTCCGCGTCGTGGACCAACACCGGCTCCCCCGCACGGAAGGCGGCGACGGCGCGGTCGAGTGCCTCCGTGCCGGCGCTCGTCGACTCCCCGCGACCACGCATCGTTACTCCTCCCCCAGGTGGACCGTCAGAGCGTCACCGTCGGCGAGGGCCAGTTCGTCGCGGAGTTTGTCCGGGGCGATGAGTTCGAGCTGGGTGGCGTCGTGGTGGGTTCGATCGGGAACGATGACGTGAGCTCCGTCGTACGACGCGTCGTCGGTCTCGACCCGGGCCGCGTAGCACGTCGCCGGGCCGAAGGTCCGCTCTTCGTCCTCCCAGCCGTCGATCGGCGTCACGCCACGCTCCAGTGTGTCCATCTCGCCGCGGGTCCGGACGCTCTCTTCGGTCAGTTCGAGGTTGAGCGTGCCGGGGAACGGCTCGTAGCCGAGTCGGTCGCGGAACTGCGTCATGTATCCGGACAGCGAGATGTAGTGACGGCCCTCGCCCATGCCGCTCGTGATGGTGCCGTCGAGCGATAGCGCCGTGTCGTCCTCGAACAGGCGCCGATAGTCGGCGTACTCTCCCCGAAGCGCGGCCGTCCCCGCGTCGGTGAGGGCGACGAACTGTCCGTCGGCAAGCACCTCGCGATCCAGGAGGCCGGCGTCGTCCAGTCGCTGAAGCCGCCGTGAGGCGGTCTGGGCCGACGTGTCGAGTCGGTCGGCCAGGCCGGAACAGGAGACCTTCGTCCGTCCCGACAGCCCGCCGTCGAGTCCGATTCGCTTCAGCGCGGCGAGTTCGTCGTGGCTCACCGACGACGCCGCTACGCTCTCTGCCATACCCCGGTTTGTCGCTCGTCGCGTATAAGCATATCGAATATGAGAAGCATAACGAAAACGTGATGATTGCTCCACGTCACGTCTTGGTCGACCGAAGGTAGCGACCGTGGCGGCCTAAACGCGTCGGTGAATCGCCCCCCGACGGGTGACTCGGCCGCCCCGCTCCCCGCGTCACACCAACGGAACGGTGCCGGCGATCAGCGACCCGCCGACCGCCGACACTGCGAACGCACCGATACCGAGCGCGAGCAACAGAAACAGCAGTACCCACCAGAGCGGAACCGCGTTCGACTCTTGCATACTCCACCGTCGTCGTGGCGTCCTCAAAGAACTTCCCGTTCAGCCCAGGAGCCAGCGGAGGAATCCGGTTCGCTCGCTCCCGTCGTCGTCCTCGCTCTCGACGGTGACCACCTCCTCGTCGTCGGAATCGTCGTCGCTCGGCGTGTCGCCACGGTCCATCGCGGCCGCGGGGGTGTCGTCCGTCGAGTCTTCCGCACCCACCGCGATTCCGGCTTCCTCGTCGATCCCGGCGGCGTCCGTCTCCCCGTCGCGGGCCATCTTCTCGGCGTCGGCGACGACCACCCCGTCCGCGTCGGCAGTCGGTCCGGAAGCGGGTTCGTCGGCCGCCGCCGGGCCGAGCGAGTCGTCCCCGACCAACTCGACGGCGAGCCGACGGTAGGCGTCGGTTGCAGGGGCGTTCGGGGCGGCAGTGACCAGCGGCTCGCCGGCCTCGGCGGCGGCGGACACCGCCGGATCGTCGGGGACCGTTCCACGGACCGTGACACCGAGTCGGTCGGCGACGGTGCCGGCGTCACCGCCTTGTGACCGACCACCCCGGGAACGCCCTTCCCCCTTCCCGGCCGACGCGCGCGTCGCTACGGCACCCCACACGGGCGTTCCAAACCGGTCGGCCACCTCGCGGGTCTTCGCCGTATCGCCCAGCGCCCCCCGTTCGGCCGTCGACACCAGTACCACTTCGTCGACCACCCGGAGGGGCTCGACGCTGTCGTGGCTCAGTCCCGCCGAGGTGTCGAGGAGGACGATCTCCGTATCGAGGTCGTCGAGGAGCGTCGAGAGCGCGCCCGGATCGCCGGTCGCGAAATCGTCGAGGTCGTCCGACACTGGGAGCACCGACAGGCCGACCGGGCCCTCGCGGATGGCCGCGTCCACCGTCGCCGTCCCCGCGAGCACGTCGTTGACCGTCGGTCCCGCGTCGACGTCGACACCGAGGACGCCCGCCAGGTTCCCCATCCCGAGATCGGCGTCCACGACGACCGTCTCGTGGCCCCCCTCCGCGAGGACGGCCCCGAGGTTGGCCACCGTGGTGGTCTTGCCGACGCCACCCTTTCCACTGGCGACCGCGTACACCCGGCTCATAGGTCGTCAGAAACCTCCGCCGACGAGCATATAACTCTACTCCCCGGGCCGACCGCTCACCGTCGCACCTTCGTCGGTCGCTCGGCCCGGATGAAGGGTTCTTCCCCGTCGCCTCCGGCGAACGCCACACCGCCCTCGGCGGGCCGCGTGACCGTCCACGTCGGCAGTTCGGGGATGTCGTAGTCCGTCGGATCACGGTACCGGAACGCGACGGTCCACGCGCGGGCCCGCATGGGTGACGCCGCCCGCGGTGAGCCCCGCTCCGCCGATCCGTCGCGTCGCCTGGTGTCTTCGACCATGTTTTTAGGCAAGCCTAAACTGGCATAATCGTTCTGTTTTAGGCTGGGCTAAAACAAGAAGTCACGAACACGAGGCGGGGTCGTCGGGCCGTCTTTGCCCAGTCAAAGGTTACTTAGCCGCGGGACGGGCTAGGGACACCAATGAGTACCGACACGCAGGACGCCGACGATGACCGTCGGAAATACGAGTTCCGGAGGGTCATCGAGGATCTCAAGGAGTACGAGGGCTCCGGCACCCAACTCGTCACTATCTACATTCCGCCGGACAAACAGATATCCGACGTCGTCGCCCACGTCACCCAGGAGCATTCGGAGGCGAGCAACATCAAGTCCAAGCAGACCCGGACGAACGTTCAGGACGCGCTGACGAGCATCAAGGACCGCCTCCGCTACTACGACACCTACCCCCCGGACAACGGCATCGTGATCTTCAGCGGCGCCGTCGACGCCGGCGGCGGCCAGACCGACATGGTCACGAAGGTTCTGGAGAGCCCGCCAGATCCCATCCAGTCTTTCCGGTACCACTGTGACTCCGACTTCCTCACCGAACCCCTGGAGGGGATGCTCTCGGATAAGGGGCTGTTCGGCCTGATCGTCCTCGATCGCCGCGAGGCGAACGTCGGGTGGCTGAAAGGCAAGCGCGTCGAACCCGTCAAGTCCGCCTCCTCGCTCGTTCCCGGCAAGCAGCGGAAGGGTGGCCAGTCGGCCCAGCGGTTCGCCCGTCTCCGCCTGGAGGCCATCGACAACTTCTACCAGGAGGTCGCGGAGATGGCCAACGACCTGTTCGTCCCCCAGCGCCACGATCTCGACGGCATCCTCGTCGGCGGCCCTTCGCCGACGAAAGACGAATTTCTGGACGGCGACTACCTCCACCACGAACTCCAGGACCACGTGGTCGGCAAGTTCGACGTGTCCTACACCGACGAGTCGGGACTCTACGACCTCGTCGACGCCGCACAGGACGTCCTCGCCGACCAGGAGGTGATGAAGGACAAAAAGCAGATGGAGGAGTTCTTCGAGAACCTCCACACCGGCGACCTCGCCACCTACGGGTTCGAACAGACCCGTCGCAACCTGGTGATGGGCTCCGTCGACCGTCTGCTCATCAGCGAGGACCTCCGAAAGGACGTGGTGGTGTTCGACTGCGACGGCCAGGAGGAGTTCGAAGTGATCGACCGGCGACACTCGACGCCCGATCACGAGTGTGCGGACGGGAGCGAGGCCGAGGTTCAGGAGCGCGAGGACGTGATCGAACACCTGATGACCATCGCCGAACAGCGCGGCACCGAGACGAAGTTCATCAGCACGGACTTCGAGAAGGGTGAACAGCTCTACGACGCGTTCGGCGGTATCGCCGGCATTCTTCGGTACTCCACCGGCATCTAACCGCGTAACCGCGTCGTTTTTTGGGCTCCCGAGTCGCACTCCCGACCGAATGTCGCTCCCCCGCCGACTGCTCGCCCGCCGCCACGACCGCCCCCTGTTCGTCGTCGTCGCCCTCCTCGCACTCGTCGCCATCGGCACGTATCCCGCCGTCGACTGGTACCTCCGCTCGGTCGGCATCGCCCCGCGCTTTGGCTTCTGGGACTTCGGCGCCTACTCCAGTGCCGTCGACCGCTGGACGGCCGGCGAGTCGCTGTACGCTCCGAACGACGACGGCGGCTACCACGGGAGCTACCTCTACCCGCCCGTCGCGTTGCTCGCGTTCGCCCCCTTCCTCCTCGCGCTCCCTTTCCGTCCGGCCGCCCTCCTGTGGACCGTCTGTACGGTCGCACTCCTCTGGCTTGCGATCCAGCGCCTCGTCACCGCCCTCGGCGTCCGCCTTCGGCCGTGGGAGCGCCTCGCTGTCCTGCCGCTCGTCGCCGGCTTCCAGCCCGTACTCCTCTCGATGAAACTCGGGCAGACCGCGGCCGCCCTCGGCGCGCTTCTCACGTTCGCGGCGGCGGCATCGCTCCGCGGACGGTCGCATCTCAGCGGCGCGCTCACTGCCTGCTGTGGCGTGATCAAACTCCCCTACGCCCCGGCGGGCGCCCACCTCCTCGGCGACCGCGACCGGTTCGTCGGCGCCGTCGGCGGCGGCCTCGTGCTCTTTCTCCTGTCCCTTTTCGCGTTCGGCATCGACGCCCACCGCACCTTCCTCGACGTGCTCGCGTGGGGGATCGACGAGGGGAGCGTCGCCCGGTCGCCGCGAATCTGGCTGCCGCCGTACTACCGACCGCTGTACGACCTCCCCCACTCGCTGGCGATTCGCCTCCTCGCCAGTCTCGCCATCGTCGGCGGCGTCCTCCGTGCCCCGACCGACGCCGTCCGGGAGTCGACCGCGCTTGGCTTCGCCGCCGTTCCGCTGCTCGCACCGCTAACGTACGCCTACTACTTCGTCGCCGCACTCCCCGCCGTCGTCCTGCTCGTGGCCGCCGAACTCGACCGCCCGGACGGCGTTCCGGCGGTCCCCGTCGTCGGCCTGTTGCTCCTGCACGGTCACTCATACGGGCTCCGGACGGCGGGGCGGACGGCCCCCGAGTGGGTCCCCGCCCTCCTGCTCCAACCCGGGCTCTGGGGGAATCTCCTCCTCGTCGGCCTCGCGGCCGCCCGGGTCGCCACAGCCGGTGGCTCCGTCTCGATCCGCTCGCTCGCATCAATGGCTGGACGGCGTGAGGACTAGCGGAGCATCTCCGCCAACTGGTGACGCCGCCGGTCGACGTCGACGTGAGGATCGATCCCCTCCTCGGCCGCGAGCCGATCGAGCGTCAACAGGACGTCCGCCCCCGCCCGCTCGGCGTACGCACAGCAGTCGTCGATGTCGTCACGTCGGAGGGCCAGCGAGTTGAGTAGGCCGAGCGACAGCGCCAGCGCGGCCCCTGCCTCGCCGTCCGGGAAGGCGGAGTGGACGGCCGCGAAGTCGGACGGACCGTCGACGGCGTCCCCGCCGACTGCATGGGTCCGCAGACAGTTCGTACAGATGGCCGCGTGCCCGCCCGATCCGGGGGCGTGCTCGCGGAGCGCCGACGGCACGGCGAACGCGACGGTGTGCGCACCGCAGACCGGACACGTCATGGTCCCGCTCTCACTCCCGTCCGCTCCCACCTCGCCGCGTGCCACCGGGACGTCCCGCCGGCTGACCCTGGATCGTTGCACATGGCTCGTCGTGACGGGGCGTGGCCGGAAAAGCTAGAGGACGACCCAGAGGTTGACGCCGACCGCGCCGATCCACGGGACGGCCAGTCCGGCGAGGTTGAGGCGTCCCAGGTGTCTCGGCAGCAGGAGCCACCCGGCGAGTCCGATCAGCAGGGCCGGGGCCTTGAGGAACGCCAGAGCGGCGTAGCCGAAGAGATCGAGGCCGAACAACATGACCGGGTTCCGTTCGAGCAGCCCCTGTTTCAGGCCGTAGATCGTCAGGCCGATATCTGCCAGCATCGCGACGATCACGAGTCCCCAGAGCTGTACGTCGCGTCGCTCCAGCGCGTACGACGGTGACAGCCGTCCATCCCCGAGACGAATGTCCATCCCGACATCGTCGGGAACTGAGACTGATAAGTGTTGTCGCCACCCCGCTGGGGATCTACGTCGGAGTCGGAGTCGGAACCGCGATCAGTCGTCGGCTTCGACGACTTCGAGTCCGTTTTCGGCCTCGGCCTCGGCCTCGGCGACCGCCTCCGCTTTCTCCTCTTCCTCTTTTTTGGCCTTGATCTTCTTCAGGCGGAAGATCTCTTCACGTTCCTGCTCTTCGAGTTTCTGCTCGATGTACTCCTTGTTCTCGTGGAGGTCGGGCAGGAGTTTGAACTCCAGCGCGTTGACGCGGCGCTTGGTGGTCTCGATCTCGGTCAGCATCTTCTTCATCGCCGTCTCCACCTCGGCGGCGAGGATGATCGACTCGAGGAGTTCCTCGTAGGCGTCCGCGGCCTCGTCGATGCGTGCCGAGGAGCCGAGCAGGCCGTACCCCCGTTGATCGAGGCTCTTTCTGACGCGCGAGGACTCGATCTGTGGCACGACCACGCCCATGATGTTTTTCGACTGGGTCGTGATCTCAGGGTGTTCCTTGAGCGCGGCGGCGGCGCCGCGGACGGCCACGTCGCCTTCCATCGCCCGCGCCATGTTGATCTTTCGCTGTGCGGTCTCGTAGTTCGCGTCGAGGTCCGCGCGAATGTCCTGGGCCTGGTCCAGGATGTCCATGAACTCCATGATGAGGCCGTCCCGCTTCTGTTCGAGCGTGTCGTGTCCCCGCTCGGAGAGTTCGATCCGGTCCTCTATCGCCATGAGGTTCTTTCGAGTGGGTTTGACGTCCTCGGCCATTGCCGGAGAGTTGTGGGCCGAGCCCCTTATCCTTTTACTGTTTCCCGGCGCGCCACCCCAGGCCGAGCCGCTCCGTCCGGTCCATCCACGTCACTACGACGACGTGTGGAAGCGTCAGGACGGCGATGAAGACCAGATACAGCGCCGCCAGCGTCTCGGGTGCCGTATCCACCCCGGCGACGACGGCCACGCCGACGAGCAGGAGGACCGATACGGCGGTCAACGGCGTCGCGTCGCGTCCCGTCCGCAGGAGCGCCGCGGTCGGGCCACGGGCCGCCGCCGCCGTCCGTGCCCCGTCGTCGACGCCGATCAGCCGAACCACGTGTCGCAGCGAGTGCCACACACAGAAGTACACTCCGACGGCGAACAGCGGCGGGACGACGAGGAAGTACGCCCACAGCAACAACGTCTCGGCGGCGTCGCGGCGCCAGTCGCGTCCCCCGCTGGAGCGGTAGCCAGCGAGGAGCGTCCCGACCGTCAGGGCCACGAAGGCGACCCCGAGGCCGAGACGAACGTCGGGGGCCACGAGCCACGTCGCATCGAGGTTCCGGCCGAACAGTGCGACCCAGGCGTCGATCACCGACCGGTAGCGCTCCGGGAAGCGAAACAGCGGGACCAGCATCGGCAGGCCGCCCCGGACGAGCAGTGTGCCCGTGCGCGTCCACCGCCCGTCGAGGTGGTCGTTCCCGAGGACGTCGAGGGCGTAGAGGTCGCCCTGCCCCCAGTGCAGCCAGGTCAGCCCGACGAACAGCGCCGCCGAGGCGGCCGGCGCGACGACCCAGAACGCGGCGTAGGCCCCGCCGAACAGGAGGTAGCCGAGGCCGACGACCGCCATCGATGGCCCCGTCGGCCGCCGCCCGGCCGCCCGGGCCGGCGCGAGGTGGTCCACGGCGCCGTGGGGCAACCCGAACGCCAGGAGGCTCACGGCCAGCGGGAGATAGCGCACGAGCGGCGGAAGCGTCGGAGCCACACCGATCGCCGCCGTGACGACTGATCCGAGCGTCAGGGTCCCGACGACGATCCAGGCGGGGCGACTGCCCACCGTGTACATGAGTGCCGCTCGAATCGTCTCCCCTGACCCGTCGGCGTCCGCAGTGTGGTGTGTTCCCTCCATCGCCTCACGTCGAGTCCGGGTCGCTGACGTCGTCCGGTTTCGGTGCCGCCTCTGCCGTCCCGTACCGGTCGAGAACCCACCGGTAGAGGACCAGTCCCTGCACGACGAAACAGTTCGTCACGAGGAAGAAGGTCGCCTCCTCGACCGGGAGTCCGCCGACCGTGTGGCCGGTGGTGTACCGCTCCGAGAGGATCCAGATGCCGTACTCGATGGCGATCCGATCGGCCACACAGAGATACGCCGTCGGTACGAGGGTACCGAGCGCGACGAGTCGCCGCCGCGCCCACAGTTGCGGCGCGCCGACGGCCCACTGCAGGGCCAGTACCGGTGCCGCCCACGCCAGGATCGCTCCGAGGTAGAACGTCGCCGGCGTGCCGAGCAACCGCCAGCCGGCGACCCCGATGGTCGCCGCGAGCGCCAGCGCACCGAGCCGTTTGCGGATCGGCCCGTCGACCGTCGGCCACTCGGTCGGCACGGACAGGTGGGAGAGCCACAGCGCCGTCAGCCACGGTTGGACGAGGATGAACAGATACTCCTCGACCGGCGCGTGGCCGAGCGTCGCGAGCGTACTCCCCGCGCCGTACGACCAGACACCCCTCGCGATGAGGTAGTTGTCCCACGGCGTCGTGTACACCAGCGCGACGACGGTGATGATGGCGACACCGGACCAGTAGTCCCGCCCACCCCCGAACGCCCGGACGGTGGCCCCCACGTGCGTTCGGCTCACGAACGCCGTCGCGACCATGAACATCATGGCCGGGAGCAGGAAGGCGAGGTGGAACTGCAGGTACGTTGGTCCGGTCATCGGTGTGGGGTGTCGCCGTCGTCCGAAGCGGGTCGGGGCGGGAGTTCGTCCGATCCCGGTATAGCTTCTGGGGTCACGCTATCACGAACGGAAACGTGAGCGTGACCCACCGCCGATCAGTCGGCCGGTTCCGCGGCCGCCGCACTCGATCCCGCGGCGTCGAGTACCTCGCGGCTCGACAGGAGGATGATGCCGAAGCCGACCTTCGCGACGAGGTCGAGCACCATGAATCCCGCCGTCTCGATGGACAGTGGCACCATCTGCAGCCCTTCGGTACCGACGATCCACCACACGGGGTAGATCAGCCAGACCACCACGATCAGCGTCCGTAGCGTGCTAAACGTCGAGGCAGCCGACCCCGAGAGCTGACTGGCCTTCTCGTCGAGCGACCCGTACAGCATGTACAGGAGGACGAGCAGGAAGCCGGTGGAGACGCCCCACCAGATCAGCCGGCGCGCCCCCTCGCCGAGGGCGCCCGGTCCCGCCGACAGCGTCGCGACCGCTCCCGTCCCGATCATCAGCATGTCGAGGCCGACAAGCGCCGATAGCTGGTTTCGGCTCGCCCCGACCAGCAGGCCGAGATCGAGGAGCAAGAGCGGTGTCGTGAAGAACCAGTCCGTGTACCGCGCCCAGTAGATCGGTAGCTCCTCGCCACCGACCATCACCGTCGTCAACCCGAACCCCAGTGCCATCGCGAGATAGTTTACGAACGCGATGGCGGTGATGAAGATGGTGACGATGTAAAACTCCTGTCGCCGCCGGTCAGTTTCGCCCCAGCCCCTGGCGATGAAGTACAGCATCCCCAGGAACATGCCGAGCGTGCCGATCCAAAGCCAGATGCCTTCGCTACCAGGTTGTGGCATAGTGCGAGCAAGTATTACCGGTCGACCGTTGTAAGCGAGATGCACAACTAGTTGGGACTTGCCTCGCCGTCCGTGACCGCGCCGGCGTCGGCCCCGAACCCCCTGTCGACGAGCGCACCGACGAGTTTCCGCTCCGCCGCCCGCAAGTGCTGGTGGAACGTCGAGCGACAGACGCCCATCGCCGACGCGATGTCGTCGCCGGTCGCCTCGTGTGGCCACTCGAAGTAGCCGCCGGTGTACGCCCGTACCAGCGCCGCGTGCTGGCGCTCCGTCAGGTCGGCTTCGAGGGTCGCGAGAAACTCTCGTTGCGTTTCGGTCCGTCGGTCCTGCCGCCGAAAGCCGAGCAGATCGGCGCTCTCGAACCGTTCGGTCACGGCCTCGGCGAGCGACCTGGCGAGCGACTCCCTCGCCACGTTGACCGTGAACTGACCGGTACTCCGATCGAACGTCGCCGCCCGCAGTTCGGCCCCGTGCTCCGCGAGGAGGCCGCGGAGTCCCGGATCGGCGACCGACAGTTCGACGAGGCAGCCGTCGGCCCCGTCGACGAGGACGGCGAGTACGTCCACGTCCAGCCCCGTGACCGCCCTCCGCACCGCCTCGCCGTCGACCTCGCAGCCGGTCAGTTCGAGCAGGTCGGCCGGCTGGTCGCGATCGCCGACGCTCCCGGTGTATCTCACCCGACAGTCCAGCCGGGCTGCGAGTTCCGTCAGCGGATGCTCGTCGAACAGGCCGAACCGGAGCTCTACCGCCTCGTCGGCACGCAGTGTCCGCTGGCTCTCCAGGGCGTTCGTCCCCGTCGCGACCGTACGCCCGAGCGCCGTCAGGACGTCCCGCTCGTGTTCCGCGAACACGCTGCAGTCTCGGGAGTAGACACAGAACACCCCGTACTGGACGTCGCCGTACCACAGCGGTACCGCGGCCACCACGTTCACCTCCCCGGTGGCCGTCGCGAGCGACTCGATGCGGACGCGCCGGTCGTCGAGCGCCCCCGACACCGCCGTCGCGACGGGATCGTCGCCCCCGTCGCCCACCGGGAACGTCCGAGCCGGGACGTCACCGGCCGTCGTCCCCGCTTTCGCTGCCGGGACCACGACGTCGGCGGCGGGATCGTACTCGCCGTACCACGCGCCCGCGTACGTCGATTCGAGGCTCGAGACGACACCACACACCAGGTCGCCGTGCGACCGTGCCCGAGAAACCGCCGCCGTCACGTCGCCGACCACCCCGTCGAGACGGTCGAGGAGGTGCTCCTGTGTCGCCTGCTCGGACTCGATACGGGCGGCCCGGCGCGCCGCGGCCCGTTCGGCGTGTTTGCGTCGGGTCACGTCCTGCTGGAAGCCGACGTAGTAGGCGACCTCTCCGGTCGCGTCCCGGAGCGGTGAGAGGGTCACCTCGTTCCAGAACGGGTCGCCGTCCCGGGTGTAGTTCCGCAGTTCGACCGAGGTTGCCTCCCCCGCCTCGATGGCGGCCCGCATCCGTGCGACCGGTTCGTCGCGCGTCGCCTCGCCCTGCAGAAACCGGCAGTTCCGGCCGACGGCGTACGTCGACGGATAGCCGGTGATCCGCTCGAAGGTGGTGTTCACGTACACCAGCGGCATGTTCGGCGTCGTGGCGTCGGCGACGGTGATTCCCACCGGCGCCTCGTCTATAGTCCGCGTTTTCAACGCTTCGTCGACGGCGTCGCTACTCGCTACCCCTGTCGCCGTCCAGTCATCCGGTTTCGTCACCCCGATGGGGTCGCCCCCGGTAAACGCTCTCGGCACCTCCGACATGGCCCCCCACGGGCGTCGCTCCCAAAATGGCCGTCGGCGGTTGGCTCAGTAGTGTAAGAACGCGCACAAATTCTGGGTCTTTCCGACTGACTCGAAAAGAATCGCCGCGATCAGTCCGCCGTCGCCTCTTCTTCGGCGACGTCTTCGCGGTAGTACTCCGCGATGAGTTCCTCGTCGATCCGGTTGAGCTCCTCCTCCGGAAGCTCCGAGAGGAGGTCCCAGCCGATGTCCAGCGTCTCGCCGATGCCGCGGTTCGTGTCGAAGCCCTGGTCGACGAAGTCGCTCTCGAACGCGTCGGCGAAGTCGAGGTATTTGTTGTCACGATCCGACAGCGCCTCGCGACCGACGATGTTCACTAGGTCACGCAGGTCCTCGCCCTCCGCGTACGCGGCGTACATCTGGTCGGAGACGTCGGCGTGGTCGGCGCGGGTCAGCCCTTCGCCGATGCCGTCGTCCATCAGACGCGACAGGGAGGGAAGCACGTTGACCGGGGGCTGGACCCCCTGACTGTTGAGGTCGCGGTCGACGTAGATCTGGCCCTCGGTGATGTACCCCGTCAGGTCGGGGATCGGGTGGGTGTCGTCGTCGCCGGGCATCGTGAGGATCGGGATCTGGGTCACCGAGCCGTCACGGCCCTGAATCCGACCGGCACGCTCGTACAACTGGGCCAGGTCGGTGTACATGTAGCCGGGGTAGCCACGGCGTCCCGGGACCTCCTCGCGGGCGGCACCGATCTCGCGGAGCGCCTCACAGTAGTTGGTCATGTCCGTCAGGATCACCAGCACGTGGTAATCCTTGTCGAAGGCGAGGTACTCGGCGGTCGTCAGAGCCATCCGCGGCGTGACCGTCCGCTCGACGGCGGGGTCGTCCGCGAGGTTCATGAAGACCACGGAGCGTTCGAGCGCGCCGGTGCGCTCGAAGTCGTCCATGAACTCGTTGGCCTCCTCGGCGGTGATCCCCATCGCGCCGAAGATGACGGCGAACTCGGAGCCTTCGCCCTCTTCCTCCTCTTCGGGCACGCTCGCCTGTCGCGCGATCTGGAGCGCGAGTTCGTTGTGCGGCAGCCCCGATCCGGAGAAGATCGGGAGCTTCTGCCCGCGAACGAGGGTGTTCATCCCGTCGATGGCGGAGACGCCGGTCTGGATGAACTCCTCGGGGTACTCGCGGGCGTACGGGTTGATCGCCGCGCCGACGATGTCCCGTCGCTCCTCGGGTTCGATGGCCGGGCCGCCGTCGATGGGCTCGCCCGATCCCGAGAGGACACGGCCGAGGAGGTCCTCGGTCAATTTCATCTTCAGCGTCTCGCCCTGGAAGCGGACGAACGCGTTCTTGTCGATGCCCGAGGTCCCCTCGAACACCTGGATGGCGACGAGGCCGTCCTCGGATTCGAGCACCTGCCCGCGGCGGATCTCGCCGTCGGCCGTCTCGATCTCGACCATCTCGTCGTAGCCGATGGGTTTGTCCACCTCGGCGAACACCAGCGGGCCGCTGATCTCGGTGATCGTCTTGTACTCTTTCATGTTAGTACAGCTCCCGGAGCTGTGCCGTGATGTCGTCTTTCAGTTCGTCCATGTACGCCTCGTAGTCCTCTTGGACGCCGATGCGGTTGATGCGCGGCAGCGCCTCGATCGCCGTGATCTCCTCGACCGGCACGCCCGCTTCGAGGGCGTCGAAGGCCTCGTCGTTGAACGTCTTGATCGTCGTGAGGATCAGGTAGGTCTTGTCGGGCTCGCAGTAGGTGTCGACGTCGTGGAAGGCGTTCTGCTGGAGCCACGCCTCGCGGAGGTACCGTGCGACTTCGAGGGTGAGCTGCTGGTCCTCCGGCAGGGCGTCCTTGCCGACGAGTTGGACGATCTCCTGCAGTTCGCCCTCCTCGTCGAGGGTGTCGACCGCCCACTGGCGCACCTCGGGCCAGTCCTCGGAGACGTTGTCCTCGAACCACGGGTCCAGCTGTTCGCGGTACAGGGAGTACGACTCGTTCCAGTTGATCGAAGGGAAGTGTCGGCGTTCGGCCAGGTCGGCATCGAGCGCCCAGAAGCACTTCACGATCCGGAGCGTGTTCTGGGTCACCGGCTCGGAGAAGTCGCCGCCCGGCGGCGAGACGGCTCCGACGACCGAAATCGACCCCTCGGTGCCGTTGATGTTGTCGAAGTAGCCCGCGCGCTCGTAGAACTGGGAGAGCCGCGCCGCGAGGTAGGCCGGATAGCCCTCCTCGCCGGGCATCTCCTCCAAGCGCGAACTGATCTCGCGCATGGCCTCCGCCCACCGCGAGGTGGAGTCGGCCATCAGCGCCACGTCGTACCCCATGTCGCGGTAGTACTCCGCGATGGTGATTCCCGTGTACACGCAGGACTCACGGGCGGCGACGGGCATGTTCGACGTGTTGGCGATGAGCGTCGTCCGGGCCATCAGCGGGTTCCCCGTCTGCGGGTCGGGCAGTTCCGGGAAGTCCTCGATGACCTCGGTCATCTCGTTGCCGCGCTCGCCACAGCCGATGTAGACGACGATGTCCGCGTCGGACCACTTGGCGAGCTGTTGCTGGGTGACGGTCTTCCCGGAGCCGAACGGTCCGGGGATGGCGGCGGTGCCGCCTTTGGCGATGGGGAACAGGCCGTCCTGCACCCGCTGGCCGGTCAGGAGCGGCTCCGTCGGCGTCTTCTTGTCGCCGGCGGGACGGGCCTCACGGACCGGCCACTCCTGGTGCATCCGGATCTCCTCGCCGTTGTCGAGTTCGACGACCGTCTCCTCGACGTTGAACTCCCCCGACTCCGCGGCGACGACCTCGCCGCCCTCGTAGTCCGGCGGGACGAGCACCTTGTGCTCGATGGTCACCGTCTCCGGGACCGTGCCGACCACGTCGCCGGCCTCGACGGTGTCACCCTCCTCGACCTCGGGGGTGAACTCCCACTCCTTCTCGAGGTCGATGCCGGGCGCGTCGACCCCGCGGTCGAGGAACGCACTGTTCATCTTCTCTTGGAGCACGTCGAGGGGCCGCTGGACGCCGTCGTAGATGGTGTCCAGCAGCCCCGGTCCGAGGTCGACCGTCAGCGGCTCACCCGTGTTCTCGACGGGTTCGCCGGGGGCGACCCCGGAGGTCTCTTCGTACACCTGAATGGTCGTGATCTCGCCCTCGATCTCGATAACTTCGCCCATCAGCCCTTCGTCGCCCACGTAGACGACGTCGTTCATTCGGGCGTCGAGATCGACGGCGGTCACGACCGGACCACTCACGCTGTCGATGATGCCGTCCTCTCGGACGATCGTGTCTGCCTGACTCATGTTAGTCTTCCTCCATCAGATCGATACCGATGGCTCGCTTGATCTGCTCGCGCAGGCCGCCGCTGCCGGCGCCGCCACCCAGGGTGACGAGCACCGGTTCGATGCTGCCCTCGACGGCTTCCCGGGCCTCCCGGGAGAGATGCGCCATGTCGTCGTCGTGCATCACGACGATGCCGACGTCGTCGTCGTCGAGCGTTCGCATGACGGCGTCGTCGAGTTCCTCGTCTTTCCGTTCGTCCGGTACGTTCTCGAACTTCCGTACCCCCGCGAGTCGGAAGCCCGTCGTGAAATCGGGGCTGCCGATGACGGCGATTTCCTGGCTCATAGGATCACCAGTTCTTCCTCGATCTCCGATTCGGACAGGCCGGCTTCGCGGCCGCGGGCGATGGCGCGGATGTTGTCCACCTCGCGCTCCTTCGCGAGGATGTAGGAGATGATCGGCGCCACCGACAGCGGGTGGACGAAGCCGAGCCGTTCCGAATATTCGAGCAGTGCCGCGTCAAGCGCCCGCTCGAACGAGATGAGGCTGTCGGCTTCCTCGAACTCGTCGAGCGCGCTGTCGAGGTCGTCACCGTACGTGCTCTCGCGGATCGCCACGACGAGTTCGTCGAGGTTCGACGCCAGGGCGTTCAGTTCGCCCGCGGAGAACAGCCGACCGCCGTCGATGTAATACTCCGAAGGATCGACGTCGGCCCCGCTTCGGGCCAGGCGGAGCGCGTTCCGCGCGTTCCGGAAGTCGATCTCCGCTTCGAGGAACTCGCGGTAGGTCTCGGTCGCCTCGTCGACCACCAGTTCCGCTAGGAGTTGCTCGTAGAAGACGCGGTCGACCGCGTTCTCCAGCGGGACGAGCACGCCGGTGTCCTCGTACTCCTCGATCGCCTCGCGGAGTGGGTCCGCGAACATCGTTCGATCGAGGAGATCGATGACCTCCTCGATCGACCCCGCGTCGAGTAGCCGGTCGAGCAGCCGATCGTCCAGCTCGCCCGCCCGGATGAGATCGTTTTCGACGTCCTCGCGCTCGGCGTCGGAGTAGATGCCCCGCAACACCGTCTTGACGTTCCAAGCGTCGAACTTCCGCAGATATCGGGCGATCAGATCGTACAGGCGCCCGTTGGCCCAGTCTAACAGGTCGTTGAAATGCTTCGCGAGGTTCCGGTTGAGCGCGTACTCGATGAGGTCGACCCCCGAGTGGCGCGCCCCGAGTGCGTTGATCTCGCGCTCGTACTCCGACTCCTCCATGAAGCGGGCGATCTCCGCCGGCCCCATGCGAACCAGTTTCCGGTAGTCGTCGTCGCTGAACAGCGACGCTCGACGCGACCGAACGCGGGTGGTGACGTACTCCGGATTCGAACCGCCGGGGCTCGCGCTCATCGCTCGAACAGTCGGTTACTCAGTTCCTTCAAGTTGTCCTCCCAGACCGTCTCGAGGATCGAGTCGAAGGTGTTGTTCACGCGGACCCGCGACTCCTCGCTCTCGACGACGACGCCGCCCAGGCAGTCGTACTCCCCGGCGACGTCGAAGCCGTCGTACTCCTCGAGCAGGTCCTCGAGCAGCGCCTCGTCGTCCGCCCGTCCGTAGACGGACACCGACTCGCCGTCGTCGAACTCCTCGGCGGCCGCGTCGAGCAGCGCCCCCGTGAGCGACCGGCGCCGCTCGCCGTCGATCCCGGCGATCGCCGTCTCGACCTCCCCGCGGACCTCTTCGAGCGCGTCGCGGCGGGCCTCCAAGCGGGCCTGCTTGGCTTCGAGTTTCGCGCTGGAGACGGCCTGTTCGCGCTGTTGTTCGATCTCGCGTTCGACCTCCGCCTCGCGCTCTGCGAGGATCTCCTCGGCGTCGGCCTCGGCATCCTCGACGATCTCCGCGGCGTGCTCCTCGCCCTCCTCGCGGATCTCCTCCGCACGCGCGCGGGCCTCGTCTCGAATGTCCTCGGCGACTGTTTCCAAACTCATAGTGGGGAGAACTGGGGGCGTTAGTTACCTGCAGCGCTGAAGACGGCCTCGAGGAATCCCTCGCCGCCCCACGGGATCGAGGTCGTGAGGAACAGCGTCACGAGCGCCAGGATCACCAGCGTCTCCGGCAGGACTGTGAAAATCAGGCCCCGAACGAACATGTCCTCGTCCTCGGCGACGGCGCCGACGGCGGCCGCACCGATCCCACGCTCGGCGTAGCCCGCACCGAGTGCGGCCAGCCCGACCGCGAGCGCCGCAGCGGCGTTGGCCGGGATTGCGGGGAAGGACGTGGCGTTGTTCTGCAGTACGACCGTCGCGAGTTGTGAAGTAGCTTCGAGCATTGGGGTCACTTCGGATTTCCGAACAGGCACACGTCCGTATAGACCAGCCATAAAACTTCCCAAAAGAGACGGGCACTCTGACCGTTGGAGCCGGTGATTTCGGGCGAATCCATGAGAGGCGTTGACAGCATCACCCGACACACGCCGGTCCGCGGCGGTCGGGGATCGTCGCTGGCGGCGCTCCACGGGATCGGAGCGGGAACGCGAACGGGGAAGGCGACGAGACCGAGACCGTTCAGTCGTCGGTCGTGTACTGCCGTTCGTAGCCGAACGGCTGGTACTCACGACCGCCGCCCTCGTAGAACTTGCCGAAGAACTCGACGTACTCGAGACGCACCGCCTGCAGGCCGGCGCTGGTGACTCCCAGAGCGAGCACGAGCAGGTGTCCGAGCAGAAGCACGAAGAGCCCGAGGATCAGCATTCCCGGACCCATGTTCTTCAGCCCCGCGAACAGCACCGTGCCGTGTGCCTCGCCGCTGTACATGAAGTGATACGCGCCCTCGCCGCCGATGTACGCCCCGAAAAAGAGGAGGTTGACCGTGAAGGCCATCCCCGCCTTCGCGAGCAGCACGGCGGCGATCCGCGTGTACGACAGCGCGTTCACGAACACGTTGAGGAACTCGATGGCTTCGACGGGTTCGCCGACGACCAGCATCACCAACCCGAGCCCGAAGATGGCGATGGCCACCTGTCCCACGAGCGGGCTGAACCCCGCGAAGGGGAGCTGGAACGCCTCCTCGAAGACGGTGAAGAGCAGTTCGGGCTTGACGCCCCGAGCGTGGGTGGAGAACACCCACACCCAGAGCCCGTTGAGCATCAGGAGCCACGATCCGCTCTCGAGAACCGCGTGTTTGGCGTCGTGCAGCTGGAGGTTCTCGACGAAGTCGAACAGCCAGCCGACGTTGAGATGCAGGATGCCGGCGAGGACGCTGATCACGAGCCACGCCTGCGCCCACGCGAGGTAGGCCGGCTGGAGCCCCTTGTGCAGGGGGGCGTGTACGTGGAACAGCCCCTCCCAGAAGAGCGTCGTCACGAAGTGCGTCCCGAAGATCTCGCCGTACAGGACGCCGAAGAGCATCGTGAACACGCCGGCGAAGATCGTCACGCCGCCCATGCTCTTGAACGCCTGGCTGTCGAAGTTGGTGTAGAGGTAGTAGCCGATCAGGGTGTACAGTGCCCCGTAGCCGAGGTCGCCGATCATGAACCCGAAGAAGGCCGGGAAGGTCAGGAAGAGCACGACCGTCGGGTCGAACTCGTCGTATTTCGGCCGACTCACTGCGCCGGTGAGCACCTCGAACGGTTTGACCAGTCCGGGGTTGTTCTGGATGACCGGCGGGGAGTCGTCGTTCATCACGACGCCGCCGCCGTCGGCCCGGACCTCTTCGTCACCCCCGTCGGCGGCCGCGGCGCCGCCCTCGACGCCGCCGCCGACGTTCTCGCGGACCGCCTCCTCGCCGTGGGAGTCGAACGTCGCCCGCTGGAGTTCCTCGACCTCGACGTGGTCGCCGACGGCCTCGGTGATCGCCGCGGCGAAGTCGGTGTACTCGTCGGTCGGGATCCAGCCCTCGGCGACGAAGGCGTTGTCCGTCGTCGCGAAGGAGAGCGGCGCCTCCCGCTTCTGGACGTCGATGGAGAGTTTCTCCTCGGCGGCCAGCAGGAACCCCGCCGCGTCGAGTTTCACCTCCTCGAGTTCGTCCTCGACGGTACGGCGCTTCGATTCGAGTTGCTGTTGTCGGTGTTCGAGCTCCGCGACGTACTCCTCGGGGGAGCCCTCGGCATCGGGCACCTCGAGGGCGGTAAAGTCGACGCCGACGAGAGCGTCCGTGATCACGTCCTCCTCGGCACCCTGGGTTGGCTTGGCGAAGACGGCGACGACGCCGTCCTCCGCGAACAGCTCGACGTCGTCGACGCCGTCCGCGTCGACCATCGCTCGCTCGACGGCGTCGGCGCTCCCCTCGCCGACGACCACGTTCAGCGTGTCGTATCCCGAGAGCAGATCGAGGTCGATGCCGAGCTTCGCGAACGGCTCGACTGCCCCGATCCGCTCCTCGACTTGACCGAGTTCGCTCCGAATCTCGTCGCGACGGTCCTCCAGGTCGTTGACCCGTTCGCGGATCTCCTCGAGTTCGTCCTCGAGCGCGTCGTCGGTGACGATCCGCGTCGGTCCCGCGTCGGCGTCCTCCACGTCGAGGATGCTCTCGATGGAGCGGACGGTCACCAGTTTCTCGGAGGCCTCCTCGGCACCGTCGATCGGGTTCCCCGGTTCGAACCCCTCCCAGGTCCCGTCGTACTCGGTGACGTGCAGCAGGTTGCAGTCGTGGACCGCCTCGACGACGTCGTCCATGACCGTCTTCGAGCCCGTCACCGACACTTTGCTCATCCGTTCAGGTCTGAGCATGCACCGCCTCCTCGAACTGTGTGATGGCGTACTCGATCGCCTCGTCCATCTGTGCCTCCGCCTGGGCGATGAGTTCCTCTTGGGCCGCCTCCCCCTCTTCCCGGATCTCCGCGGCCCGCGCTTCGATCTCCGATTCGGCTTCGTCGAGACGGCGCTCGGCCATCTCCTCGGCCTCAGATTCGGCCTCGGCGCGGATCTCGTCGGCCTGCTCCCGCGCCTCGGCGATCCGTTCCTCCCGGTCCGCCTCGGCCTCCTCGACGATCTCTTCGGCCTCGGCCTCGGCCGTCTTGATCCGTTCGAGAACCTCTGGTCTCGGCATGCTACTGATCGTTGGGACGTTGCAGTATCGGATATAAGGTGTTTGCGGAACGCCGACGCCGCTCGCGGTCGCTTTCGGACCCGGCCGCCCCGTCGCACTACTCCGTCAGCGGGAGCAGGAGGCCGAACACGAGCGGTGACAACAGAAAGAGGAGGACACCGATCACCTCGGCGTCGAACAGTAGCGCTGCTTCCCACGCCGGAAGCTGCAGGCCCACTGCGCTGGCCGTTAGTTCGCCGAGCGCGCCGACCACGAACAGGCCGACCCCGAGCAGTGTCCCCCGCTTTGCCCACGTCGGATAATCGAGATCGCCGTACCGTCCGGTCATATCCTCCGGTCGTTCCCTCCCGATCAAGAAGCTTCGGGTTCGGGTGCCGACGCGACCGACCTGCCTACGTGGTCACGAGTTCGGTCGTCACGGAGACGTCGAAGTCGACGGAATCGAGGATGAAGCAGTGTTCCTGTGTCCGTTCGAGTATCACGTCCGCCTTCTTCGAAGACGCGTCGGCCCGCAGCGTCACGTCGAGGGCGAACGAGTCGACGACCGTTTCCCCGTCGTGGGGACGGAGTTTCAGGGTTCCCTCGGCGGCGAGTTCCTCGAACTCGAGTGTCGAGTTCCCCGCGATCACTTTGAACGTCGCCACGTAGCAGTTGGTGAGCGCGATCGCGTAGTAGTTCTCCGGCGCCGGCCCGTCGAAGTCACCGCCGAACTCGGGCGGGATCCCGACGTCGAACTCGCCCCGCGAATCCGTCGTCCAGTGGTCCGCGTCGTCGGTCGCGCTCGCGACTGCGTGGTAATCCTCGGAGTATTCCACCATGTCCCCGGTTGGTCCTACCGGGACAAAACGGTGCCCCCGGCGGCCGTAGCGCCGCCCGGACGCCGGGTCCATGTGGGGGGCGACCGAAAGATCCACAACGGATGTAGCGTTTGAGTGCGTATGACCACGACTCTGCTCGAACTACTCCCCGAACTCCTCGAACTGCTCGTTTTCGGCCTCGGCAGCGTCGGACTGTCGGTCGCCGGTCTCTACATCGAGCGGTTCGCGCTCGCGACCGTCGAGAGCGGTCACGTCAAACTCGGTGCGTGGATCGGATTCATGGGTGTGATGGCGTTCTACTTCGCGTACCTCATGAGTACCGACAAGTTCCGGCCGAAGTTGGCCGCGGTGCGTCGTCGACTCGCCGAGTAGCGACACCCCCGTCGACGACCGCTACGCCAGCGGCGTCCGCTCGACGACCGTCCCAGTCCCACCTTTTACTCGGGGCTCGCTGCGCTCACCCCTCGCAAAAGCTGGACCAAAACTCACGCCAGCGGCGTCCGCTCGACGACCGTCCCAGTCCCACCTTTTACTCGGAGTTCGCTGCGCTCACTCCTCGCAAAAGCTGGACCAAAACTCACGCCAACGGCGTCCGCTCGACCACTGTACCGTCGACCGTCGGATACTGCTCGACGATCTCGCCTTCGCCCACGTCGCCCTCGTCAACCATCTCCTCCAGCAACCACCACGCGAGTTCGACGTGGTCGGATTTGACCGTGTAGAACTCCTCGGGGACGCCCAGGTCGCGCAGGCGCTCCTCGGTCACCCACGTCTTGCCGTAGACGAGGGTGCCGTCGTCGGTCACCTCGTCGAACTCGCGGCGGATCTTCCGGGCCATCCGCTTCAGCCGCCGGCGGTGTTGTGCGGCGTCCTTGAACACCGACGTACAGAAGTAGACGCGGTCGTGATCGCCCATCACGTCGAGGATCTCCTCTTTGGGGGAGTCGACCGCGCTCATGTGACCCTCGCGCAGGTCGTAGCCTGCCTCCTGCATCCGGCGGTAGTTGCCGTCGGACATCTCGAACTCGTTGATGTTACAGAACTCGGCGGCGCCCTCGTCGAGAAAGTCGAGGAACTCGGGTTCGGCGCGGATACCGGGAATCTCGAATGCCGGGGTCAGCCCCTCCTCGCGGGCGATGTGGAGGATTTCCTCCCACTCGGTGCCGTGGAGGTCGCCCCATAGATCCAGCGGCGGGTGGAAGCGAATCTCGTCCAGTCCTGCCTCCGAGAGACGGCGCATGTTCTCGCGTCCCCCCGTGATGCCGGTGTAGAGGTGGGTGTGGTGGTCCTCGCCGAACTCGTCTTTCAGGAGGGAGAGGTAGTGACAGGTGCGGTCGAGGGACTCCTGGGGCTCGCCGCCGGTGATCGACGTCCCGAGCGCGTCCATCCGGCGGGCCTCCGTCAGGACGTCCTCGTCGGATTCGACCTCGCGTTCGTTGGCGTAGACCGTATCGACGTTCTTGCGGTTCTCGCCCAGGGGACAGTAAAAGCAGTCGCGCTGATCGCAGTAGCCGTAGACGAACAGTACCATCTTTCCGCCCTTGGCGCACTGTTCACAGCCCTTCGAGATCATTCGTTATCGGTATGACGGCGCCGAGGTGGGAAAAGCCGTCGGTACGGATCGTGCGCCGGACCGGCTGGCGAGATCAATCACGCCGGCGGGCCAGCAGGCTCACCGCCAGCAACGCGACCAGCGTGCCGACGCCCCCGAATCCGGGGCTGCTCCCCGCGGTCGGCGTCCGCGTTCCGGTGTCCGCCGTCGGCGTGGCCGTCGTGGTCGGGGTCGGCGTGAGTGGCGCGGTTGACGTGTGCGTGGGTGTCGAGGTCGGAGCTGGGGCGGGTGTCGCGGTTGGTGTCGTTGTCGGCTGGTCACGCACAACCACGCCGAACACCGAGAATCCCGGCGTCTCGGCCGTCAGGACGACCTCTCGACTGTCGGCCCGCGCGACGGACGTCTCCAAAGGCTGGAGTCCGACACCATCGTAACGGACGATCTGGAGGCGCTCCGGCGTCCCGCCCATGGCGTCGACCGCCGATCGGGCCACGGTGATCCTGAGTGACCCGGCGTCGGACGTCACGTCGCTCGGTGGCGTGATGTCGACGGCGCCGAGCACTCGTCCGTCCGGTACCGGGGCCTCGCTCGGGAACGACCCGACCGGGTCGACGGTGACCGACCCCGTCGTCGTCGACCCGAACGTCGCCTCGACTTCCTCGACTGGACCGGTGTGGATAGTCTGAGACACCGAGTCCTCTCCAACGAGAGTCGACCGGCCGACGTTGTTGCGAGCGTTCCGCTCGCCGACGCCTGTGATGGTGACGGTGATCGTGCCCCGGTCGGTGCCACCGTTTCCGTCAGCCACACTGTAGGTGAAACTGTCCGTGTCCGTCTGGCCGTCGCCGAGGCTCCCGAACTGGCCGTTGGGATCGTAGACCCAACTACCATCACCGTCGACGGTGACCGTCGCCCCGCTATCGAGGGTGACAGTGCGTCCCGAGGAGAAACTCTCCCCGTCGACCGCGCTGAGTGAGAGCGAGTCTCCCTCGACGTCGGTGGACCGTTCCAGCAGATCGGCACTGTCCCCGTCGTCGACCGAGAGTAGGGTGTTCTCGTCGGTGGTGGCGGTGTCGTCGTTCGCAGTTGGCGCGTCGTTGACCGGGGTGACGGTGACGTTCAGCGTCGCCGTGTCGGTACCGCCGTTGCCGTCGCTCACTTCGTAGGTGATGGAGACGTCGCTGGTCGCGTCGGCGCCGGGGTCGAACTGAACCGCGTCGTTGCTCGCGCCGGTGATCCGGGCCGTGCCGTGACTCGGGCCGTTCGTGATGGCACTCACGTCGAGGGCGTCGCCGTCGGGGTCGGTGTCGTTGGCGACGACGTCGACGGTGACGCTGGTGTCCTCGTCGGTGGTGGCGGTGTCGTCGTTCGCAGTTGGCGCGTCGTTGACCGGGGTGACGGTGACGTTCAGCGTCGCCGTGTCGGTGCCACCGTTGCCGTCGCTCACCTCGTAGGTGATGGAGACGTCGCTGGTCGCGTCGGCGCCGGGATCGAACTGAACCGCGTCGTTGCTCGCGGTGATCTGGGCCGTGCCGTGACTCGGGCCGTTCGTGATGGCGCTCACGTTAAGCGCGTCGCCGTCGGGATCGCTGTCGTTGGCGACGACGTCGACGGTGACGCTGGTGTCCTCGTCGGTCGTCGCGGAATCGTCGCTGGCCGTGGGCGCGCTGTTCACCACGTTGCTCTCCTGGGTGGTCGCCGCGCCGCCGAAGAAGTTGAACGAACCGGCATCGTTCTCGGTCACGTTGATGGTAACCTGCTGGAGCGTCTTGCTCGAATTCGCTGCCACGGCGTAGCCCCAGATCCCGGGTTCGTTGGCGTCCTCGTAACCGGTTCTGTATCGATCCATGCCGTCCCGAATCGCGTAGCCAGGGTCGCTGGGTGGTGCCCCGAACCAGTCGGGGACGGTGAACACCTGTGACGTCTTGGTCGATCCGTCGCCGTAGTGGAGTTTGATCTCGAACTTCGCCGGCGTGCTCGGCCCGGCACCGCCGGCCGACGCGACGACGTGGACGGTCTTGTACTGGTCGGGGCTGACTGACGCCTTCACGCTCCCCGTCCCGGTAGTCTGCCACGCGTTGCTGTCCGCGGAGTCGAAGTCGGCGAGGTCGAACTTGGGGTGAACGTCCGTCTTTGCGGGGAACACGCCGTCGTCTGGAACGCCGTCATCGGCTGGATTACCGTTGTTCTGGGCCTCCGAGGACGAGACGAGTGTGTAGCCGCCATTGTCGAAATCACCGTCCGTACTGTCGGTCGTCCCGCGCACGACGTCGGCGTTGTAGATCCCCGTGAAATCGAGTTGGGATGTCGTCGCGGCCGTGGCCGTCCCCGAGAACGCGACGACGCCGGCGAACGTCGACGTGACCAGCAGCACCGACAGCGTCAGTGCACGCAGTTTCGGCGCTCTCGACATCACGACTCTCCCGTGACGTGTTCGTGCACTCCCGTCCAGTCGGCCGACTGCCGTTCTATCGACCTGCCCGTGTGTCCGCCCACTCGACGACCACACGACGATCCAAGAGACTGAACCGCCCTGGATCCGGCTCCATCAGGTCCATGCTTCATGTGCGATAATGGGATAGATGTGACAAAACCGTTCGGGTAGCGCTGTGGCGGTGTGTGAGCCCGTATGGAGGGAAATGCGCGAGGAGGTGATCGACGGTCGGGCACGACTGTCGGACCGACGACCGGGATGCCACCCGTTCGCGCACCCGGTGGGACTCCCCGGTCGTCGGTGAGGATCGAAGTCCGACCGACAGCTAGCGCCACCCCGACGTGCGTCGAACGTGCTTTTAGGCTTCCCGCACTCTTACCGACGGCTATGCCCTACGATCCCGACAGCACGGCGGTGATCGTCGTCGACATGCAGAACGGGTTCTGTCACCCGGACGGTAGCCTCTACGCGCCGGCGAGCGAGGCGGTCGTCGACGAGGTGGCGTCGCTCGTCGAGGCTGCCCGCGAGGCGGGCGCACGCGTCGTCTACACGCGCGACGTCCACCCGCCCGAGCAGTTCGACGACGCCCACTACTACGACGAGTTCGACCGGTGGGGCGAGCACGTCGTCGAGGGTTCGTGGGAGGCCCGAATCGTCGACGACCTCGACGGGCGCGCGGATCACGTCGTCGAGAAGCACACCTACGACGCGTTCCACGAGACGGAACTCGACGGCTGGCTCTCGGCCCGCGGGATCGACGACCTCCTCGTCTGTGGCACCCTCGCCAACGTCTGTGTCCTCCACACCGCGGGCAGCGCCGGCCTCCGGGACTACCGACCCGTCCTCGTCACCGACGCCATCGGCTATCTCGACGAGGCCGACCACGAGTACGCCGTCGACCACGCCGACTGGCTGTTCGGCGAGACGACGACCGTCGACGCCGTCGAGTATCTCCCCGCCCGCTGACCGCCGCGATAGTAATGGTTATTATCCAAACGGCTTTGAGTTAATATATGACGGTCGTCAGCGTCTCGATGCCGGAGGAACTGGTGGAGCGAATCGATGCCTTCGCGGCGGAACACGGGTACACCGGGCGGAGCGAGGTCGTCCGCGACGCCTCACGCAGCCTGCTCGGCGAGTTCGAGGACAAGCGGCTGGAGAATCGCGATCTCATGGCCGTCGTCACGGTCATCTTCGACTACGAGACGACGAGCGTCGAGGAGCGGATGATGGGGCTCCGCCACGACTACGAGGGTCTGGTCGTCGCCAACTTCCACAGCCACGTGGGCTCGCACTACTGCATGGAACTGTTCGCCCTCGAAGGGCGCCTGGAGGCCATCTCCTCGTTCGTGGGCAAGATTCGGGCGACCCAGGACACCCTCAGCGTCGACTACTCGGTGATGCCGGTCGACGAGTTCGGACCGCTGGCACCGTCGGAGTGACTCACTCCGAGGGGTCCCCCGTCTCGACGACGATGGCACCTTTCGCCCCGAGCGAGTGGTGCGGGGCGCAGGCGTAACGGTAGACTCCCGCCTCATCGAACGTGTGTTCGAACCGGACACCCGGCTCGGTCTCCACCTCGCTCCCGATGTCGGCGTCCTCGAACGAGATCTGGTGAGGGCCGCCGGTCCACACCCACCGGACGGTCGTTCCGGTCGAGATCCGGGCCGCCGGCGGCGAGAACGTGAACTCGCTTTCCCCTTCCGCGGAGCCGACCGTGACGAGCGGCGACGGGTAGTCCCGCCAGTCGGCGACTGTCCCGTCGTAGATGTTCACGTCCGCGAGCCAGTCGTCGACGGCCGGGTAGTCGCTCGACGGCGGGTCGGCGACGACGGCGGCGCCGAGCATGCCCGCCGCACGGCTCGGTTCCGAGACGTAGCGGTAGGTACCCCGTTTCTCGAACGTGTGGCTGAACGTGTGGCCGTGGACCGACACGGGGTCGCCGCTGTCGAAGGCGTCGTCGAGGGCGACGACGTTCGCGGGGTCGCCGTGCCCGCTCCACTCCCAGGTAACCGTCGTGCCGGGTGTGACGCGGACCGCGGCGGGACCGAAGGCGTCGTGGCCGTGGCCCGCGCCGACCCCGTCGCCGACCGTCACCGAGGGGTCGTCGTCGGGCCCGTACCGCTCGATGGCGCCCTCGTAGCCGTTCGCGTCGGCCAGCCAGTCGTCGAGACAGCCACTCGACGTGTCGCTGGCGTCCGCGTCGTTGGGTTGCCCTCGTGCCGTGCAGCCGGCAATCGCGCCGGTGCCGAGGAGGGAAGCGGCCACGAACTCGCGCCGGGACCAATCGGACGGATTTCGCATGGCTAACACACCTCCCGTCGAACTGGCCGACTGCGTGTAAAGTACCCCCCGTCGCGTTCCCGGCGTCCGGGAACCGTCCAGTCGGGCGAATCCGTCCCGATCTGCAGCCTTTTGCCCCTCCGGCACCATCCGTCGATCGTGACCGACCTCCGTTACCTCCCCGACGCCGACGGCGTCACCGAGTTCGAGGCCACCGTGACCGAGGTGACCGACGACTACGTCGTCCTCGACGGGACGTACTTCTACCCCGGCGGCGGCGGCCAACCCCCAGACACCGGTGCCATCGAGTGGGACCGCGGCCGGGCGACCGTCGTCGACGCCGAGAAGAACCACGGCGACGTGCGCCACCACGTCGCCGACGTCGAGGGGAGCCTTCCTCGGTCCGGTACGACCGTCACGGGACGGATCGATGCCGAGCGTCGCGACCGCCTCCGCCGGACCCACACCGCCCAGCACGTCGTCTCCCGGGTCGTCCTCGACGAGTACGGCGCGGCGACGGTCGGGAACCAGGTCTCGGTCGACGGCGCCCGCATCGACTTCGAACCCGCCGACTTCGACGACGACGACCTGGCGACCATCGAGCGCCTGACCAACCGAGTCCTCGATCGCGACCTGCCCGTCGAGAAGGCCGAACGGCCCCGTCCAGCCGTCGAGGACGCGGTGCCCGAGGGCCGAACGCAACTCGACCTGATCCCCGAACACGTCGACCCGCTCCGCGTCGTCGCCATCGACGACTTCGACCTGTGTCCCTGCGGCGGGACCCACGTCGACCGGCTCGGCGAGGTCGGGCGCGTCCGGATCACGAACCGTGTCTCGAAGGGGGCCGACGTCGAGCGGATCGAGTACGTGCTGGAGCCCTGAGACGGGTCATCGTCCGTCAGTACCGGAGGTTCGCCGAGACGGTCCGCCGAATCACCGATACACAGTGATGATACTCCGTAGGGGACGACGCTCGCGGGGTCACGTATTTCGGGGCGTGTGACGTACCCCCAGTCATGCTCAGGAAGGCGCTTCACGCACTCGGCTACGTCATCGCGCACGTCCTCTTTCTCGGCGCCGAGACGCCGGCGGCCGTGGTCGGTCGCCTCCGGGTGGCGTACCGCCTCGTCGGCGTCGACATCGTCGAGACTCCGCGCGTCGACGACGCCGAACGGACCATCTTCCTGTGTCCTTATCGGAACCTCGGCGCGACCTGGTTCGGCGAGAAGTGGCTCTGTCACGACGTGCTCGACCGCGTCGACGACGGCTACGTGACCTTCCTCCGGCGACACAGGGACATCGACTACCAGCGTCCCCGCGGCTGTGGCGACCTCGCCTACTGCGACGACTCGGCGTACTGCTACTCGGAGGTCTCGGACCGCCGGTAGATGGATCGGGACGACCTCCGATCGCGGATCGCCGACCAGTTCTCCTATCGCGGCCAGCGGGCCGACATCTGGCGGGGATTCGATCTGGTACTCGACACCGACGCGTTCCTCAACCTCGGCTACTCCCCGTGGTATCTGCCACACGTCGTCGGATCGAGTCAGTCGCGCCTCGCCGACGAGGTGGGGACCCGTCTCGCGGCGGCGCTCCCGACGACCGACGGCGTCCGCCTCCTCGACGTCGGCTGTGGACGCGGCGGCCCGACCGACCACCTCGCCGACCGGTACGGGGTCGACGCCGTCGGCGTCGACCTGGTGCCGTACAACGTCCGCCGGGCCGCCCGGCGCCCCGCCGACGCGTCGTTCGTCGTCGGCGACGCCACCCGCCTCCCGTTCGTCGCCGGAACGTTCCCCGCCTGTACGGCGATCGACGCACTCGTCTACGTCCCCGACCGGGCGGCCGCCTTCGGGGAATTGGCGCGCGTCCTCGAACCCGGCGGCGTCCTCGTCTGTTCGGATCTGGTGGCGGCGCCGACCCTCGACGACGCGGAGCGCCGGACGGTCGACGCGTTCGCCGACGCCTGGGACATGCCGTCGCTCGCGACCGTCGACGCGTACGAACGCGCCGTCGACGGCGCGGGACTGGCCGTCCGTACCGTCGAGGATCTCACCGCCCACAGCGTCGGGCGCTTCCGACGGTGGACCGCGCTCTACCTGCGGCTGGCGTCGGCGTTCGGCGGCCGCCCGCTCGCCGCCTGCCTCCGGCGCGTCGGCCTCGATCCCGCGGCCGTCACCGAGCAGATCCACCGCGCCCACGCGGCGCTCCCCCACCTCCGGCACGTCGTCGTCGTCGCCGAGCGGCCCGCCGCGAGGTGACGGTGTTCGGCGACGTCCCCGGTGTCGTCCCGACGGTTCCCGTCGTCTCACCCGTCCGAAAGCGACGAACTCAAACGCCCACACCGCCACGGATCGGCAAATGGACGTTCGCTTTCTCGGCGGTGCCGGCGAGGTCGGCCGGAGTGCCATCCTCGTGAACGACCGCCTCCTCCTCGACTACGGGCTGCTGACCGGGAACCCGCCGCGGTTTCCGGTCGAATCCCCCGATCCGGACGCGGTCGTGGTCGGCCACGGACATCTGGACCACGTCGGCGCCGTCCCGTCGCTCCTCTCGGGCGATCGGCGGCCGCCAATCCACTGGACGCCGCCGACCCGGGAGTTGGCGCTCACGCTCGCCCGCGACACGCTGAAACTCCACGGCGGGTCGTACCGGTGCCCGTTCACGGAGAACGACGTCAAACGCGTCACCGAGGTTTCGCGGACACACGGATACCGAGAGACGTTCGAGGCGGCCGGCCACGAGGTGACGTTCTACAACGCCGGCCACGTTCCCGGAAGCGCCCACGTTCTCGTCGACGACGGCGGCACTCGGCTCTTCTATACGGGCGATTTCCACACCGACGACCAGCGCCTCGTGTCGGGGACGACCGCACGACCCGACGCGGACGTCGTCATCTGTGAGAGCACGTACGCCGACGTCGACCACGAGGATCGGGCCGACGTCGAGGAGCGGTTCGTCCGGAGCGTCGAGACGACGCTCTGGGAGGGCGGAACGGTCGTCGTTCCGGCGTTCGCGATCGGACGCACACAGGAGATGATGCTCATCTGTGACACGTACGACATCCCCTGTTACGTCGACGGGATGGGGACGCGCGTCACCGAGATGCTACGGCAGTACCCCGAGTTCATCCGGGATGCCGATGCGCTTCGGCGTGCGAAGTCGCATGCGCGATTCGTCACCGGCCGCGACGGACAGCGCAAGCGCATCGCCGAACAGCAGGCAGCGATCATCACCACCAGCGGAATGCTGTCCGGTGGGCCCGCGATGACGTACATTCCCGAGATTCGCTCTAACCCGGTGAACAAGGTCACGATGACCGGCTATCAGGTCGAAGGAACTCCTGGGAGGGACCTCATTGAGTCGGGTCGCGCCGAAATCGACGGACGCGTGATGCCCGTGAGTGCCCAGGTCGAACGGTACGATTTCTCCGCCCACACCGACCGGGACGGGCTGTTTGCGTTCCTCGACTCCTATCGGGACGCCACGGTACTCGTGAACCACGGCGACCGCTGTGAGTCGTTCGCCGCCGACCTCGCCAGCGAGGGGTTCGACGCGTCGGCCCCGACGACCGGCGACGAGATCACCGCCTGAGCCGGATCACTCCGCGGTGTCGACGACCTCGTAGTTGATGTTGCTATCGCGGAGGCGGTCCAGATGCGTCGAGAGTTCGTCGGCCACGGCGAGCAAGAGGACGTCGAGTCCCCTGGCGGCGGCCTCCCCCACCGCCTCCGGGGTTCCGAACCGGATGTCGGGGTCGAGATCCGCCGCCTGTGCGGCCGCGAGCGCCTCGGTTCCTGCCGTCGCGAGCAGGTCCGCCCCGGCGGCTTGGTCGACGATCGTTTCGGTGGTGACGTCGGCGCTCCCGCCATCCTGCACCCGGGGTATCGAGACGGCGGTCACGCGACCCAACTCGTAGTCGAGGACGCCCTCGAAGTCGGTGACGCCCACGTCCCGTCCCGCCTCGGCGGTCGTGACCGAAACTGCAGTTGTACTCCCCGCGGCGCCGGGCGTCGCGCGCAGGACGCCGTCCCGCATCGACAGCGAGACTGCTTCCCCTTCCGCGATGGACGCCGTGGCCAGGGCGGTCTCGATCTCCACCTGCCCGATTACGTCCTCGGCAACGTGCGTGACGAAATCGCGGAGTTCGTCGGTCTGGGTGATGAGCCAGTCGACACCCTCCTTGGTCACCTCGTAGCGGCCACGGCCGGGACTCCGCACGTATCCCTCCTCGGTGAGTCCCTGCAGGTAGTCGCTCACCGCTTGGGCCGTGATCCCGATGTCGTCGGCGATCTCCCGTTGACTGACTGCTGGCTGTCGCTCCGCGATACCCACGAGGATCTGATACCGGGTCGCCGAGCGCTTGCTCCGCAGGACGCCCGAATCGTCGCCAGTCCCTGCCATCGCCATCACTCCGGCTGCACTCCCCAAGTATCTTTGTGATAGTACGGGTGTAATTGGCGAGATAGCCGAAAAAGGAAGATATAGATTCATTAGAACAAGTTGATTTGTCCAACGTTTCACGGGAGTTGTCGTTCGAGGCGCTTACCGATCCCACCGATCGGCGCCGTTTCCGAGGTCGTTCTCGAAGACGACCGACAGCAGATGTCGGTGGGCCGAACGCAGGTGTTGGCTGACGGTCTCCTGACTGATGTCCATCGTTTCGGCCAGCGCCGACTGGGTGACGTCGCGCGGCCGTTCGAAATAGCCTTCGTCGTGGGCGAGACGCAGCGCCTGCCACTGTCGATCGGTGAGGCGCGCTTGCAGGGTCGCCCGGAAACGACGCCGCGTCAGAAACGGCGGCGCGACGGGCCGGTCGGTGACGGCGACGACCTGCATCGAGGGGTGGGCCGTCCGGACCGTCTCGACGACCGTCTCCGTCGACCGGGTGGGCGGCAGGTGTGCCGTCAGTCGGGATCCGTCGTCGTCGGCGTGAGCGTCCGAGAGGATCGCCCCGGCGTCGGTCACCGATCGCACGGCGGCGTCGTCGACGGCGACCTCGAGGAGCGCCTCCCCGTCCCGTCGATCCAGCAGGACGGCACGCCGTGTGCGATCGCAGGCCTCGACGGCGTCGGCGACGCGGTCGGACCCCCCTTCGACCCCAAAATATTCCAGCGTGTGTTCGTGTTCCCCCGCCGAGGGGATCGTCTCGAGAACGTCCACCCGACAGCCGAGTTCCCGGGATGTGTAGACCAGCGGATACGCGGGATCGTGGAGTGCGAACTCCACCTCGGTGATGCTTCGGGCCGAGGACGTGCCGACGTCGTTCGGGTTCATGACCGTGCCATCTCCGTTCGCACCGACGTACCGACCGTCGGAACGGAGCGGTGTCTCGCTATACGTTCGGACTCGATCGACAAATGTTCGGTGGCTACTGTGGTGGGTGCGAGATCACCACCGATCCGGGAGCGACTTACGTCCCGCGATCGACCCGATACTGGCTGTGCGGGGCGTCGAGGAGGACCGACGCTCGCTTTCGGCGGATGAAATCAGGGGTGATAATCGGATCCAGTCGTTTATGTAACGAGTTCTCGATGCCTCGGATAGAATGGTTTCGAAGGGGGACCTGGGGGTGAGCTACCTCATCTGTGTCGGCGTCGTGCTTTTCGGCACGCTGAGCACCGGCATCGTGGTCCCGCTCGGAGAGTTGCTCGCCCCCTCGACGTCCCTGCTTGGCCTCACGATGGGCGTGATGGTCGTCGGTGGCTTCACGATGACCGGCGTCGGGTTGGCGAACAGCCGCATCGACGACCACCGGGTGTGGCGCGTAGCCACCTGGTCGACGGTCGGCTTGGGCGTCCCGACGCTGCTCGCCGTCGTGTTCCTCCTCTTGGCACCGTCGTCGCTCCGAGTGGCCGGCTGGCAGAACGTCGTCACGGTCAACATCGCGGCCGGGGGCGTCGTCGGCGTCCTCGCGGGCGCGCTCTTCGAGTTACGCGCGGAACACGAACGAGCCCGAACGCTGAACCAGCGCAACACCGTCTTCCTGCGTCTGTTCCGCCACGACATCCGGACCAGCATCAACATCGTCCGCGGGCACGTCGACATGCTCGACGGCGATTCGGCGGCGCCCGTCGACGTGATCCACGAGCAGATCGATCACATCGAACGGCTGAGCGACGCCGCGAACCGTCTCGAAGACCTCGAATCGACGACGGAGACGGAACCGATCGATCTCGGACGGCTCGTCGAGGACCGTATCGCCGACCTCCGACGGACGAACGACGCCGTGACGGTCGAAACGGAGATCCGGCCCGAGACGTACGTGTGGGCGAACGATCTACTGGCGTCGGTCGTCGACAACCTGCTTCGGAACGCGGTCGAACACAACGACGACGATCCGTGGCTGGCCGTGAGCGTCCGCCCCGGCGGGCCGCGGACGAGCGCGGTCGAACTACAGGTCCGGGACGACGGGCCGGGGTTTTCCGCCGCCGAACTCGCGGTCCACGCCGAGGCGACCGAGACGCCGCTCCAGCACAGCGACGGGATCGGCCTCTGGCTGGTTCGGTGGATCGTCGACTCCCTCGACGGCGAGGTGTCCGTCAGCAACCACCCCACGGGCGGCGCCGTCGTCAGCGTCACGCTCCCCGCGGCCGACCCTGCGTCGTCCCGCCGCCGGTCCCGGGTTCCGGGGCTGTCGTCGATCCGGGAGTAGCGATCGCTGGCCGATACCCACCGCGTCGCTCGTCGGCCGACCGTCGGGATTAACGGGACTGGATCGGCTATCGGACCGACGATGCCCGCCCCCGACGTGTACGACCACGTGTCGCCGGCGACCGCCGACCTCCCCGACGGAACCTATCGCGTCGTCGGGACGACCGACCGGACCGTGACACTGCTCCGGGTCGGCACTGCCGACGGCCGGCGCGTCGTCACCGGCGAGACGGTCACCGTCGACCGCGACGCGTTCGACGGATTCGAACCGGCCGCGAACCCCGACGGGAACCGGTCGCCCGCTGCCGTCGTCGCCTCGGCCGCCGGGGCGGGCTACTGGTCCCTCCGGGCGTTCGTGCGGGAACTGCGCTCGCGCCCGCTCCCGGCCGCCGCCGCGCTGGCGCTCGTGCTGTTCGGCCTCGGCGGCGACCGTATCGTCCGGCTTCCGGACCTCGCCTTCGGCGGACTGATCTTCGCGGGGAGTCTCGCCCTCGCGTACCTCGGGAGCGGCCGGTCGTGACCGCCGGTACGTGCCGACGGACCCGTCGCGTCGGGGTCGGTACGCCGACGGGTCGGCCAACTGGGTGGCGACGGCGCCGAGCAGGATGGCGTCGAAAGCCGCCAGTCGGTCTAGCCCGTCGTCGGGCATGAGCGCCCCCTCGTCGAGGTAGCGCTCGCTCCCCCAGTCGAACCACGTCGGTTCCACCCCGACGCCGTCCGCCGCCGCGACGTCGACCCGCAGCGGCACGACCGCCTCGACCACCTCGTTCCCGATACCGTCGCCGGGAACGACCGCGATGTCGTAGGACATGGGCGTGGGTGTCGGGGTGCGAGCATAAAGGACCGGGAGGCGTGCCCTCAGCCCGCTGCACAGTTGTTCGGGCCGAGTTCGAGTTCGAACGCCTCGTCGTCGTCGGGGACCTCCCGCCCGAGGTTGACGGCGACGATGCGCTCGGCGTTGGCCGGTTCCGCGCCGACGCGAGTCGCGTGATCGACGAACGCCGCCTCGTCCATTCCGAAGACGGCGAGTCGCTCCCGCAGGTCGTCGAGGCGGGCGACGGCCGGACTCGTCCCCTCGGGACCCGCCTCGGCGTGGCCGGGTGCGATCAGTGTCTCCCCCGAAACCCGTTCGAGCCGGTCGGTGAGCGTCGCGTACAGCTCTCTGGCCCGTCCTCTGGGGTCGGCGCCTTCCTGCAGGTCGGGCCGCGCAACGCCGTCGAGAAAGAGGCTGTCGCCGGTCAGGAGACAGCCGTCGACGTCGAAGCCGGTCATGCCCGTCGTGTGACCGGGAAGCGCCGCCGCCGTCATCGCCGTCCCACCCACGTCGAGGGTATCGCCGTCGGCCACGGCCTCGAATCGCTCGGCGTCGACGACACCGCGGTCGATCGAACCCTGCGGGAGGACGGCCACCGCGCCGGTCGCCGCCGCGAGCGCCCGCACGCCGCTCACGTGGTCGGCGTGGACGTGCGTGTCGACGGCGTAGGTCAGGTCGACCCCCAGTTCGGCCGCGTCGCTCCGGTAGCGGTCGACGAACGCGCGCAGCGGATCGACCACCGCCATCTCGCCGTCCCCGACGACGGCGTAGCCGAGACATCCGCTCGCGGGCCGGCGGTACTGGTAGACCGTCCGACCCTCCCGTTCGGCGACGACGGTTCGGTCGTACAGCCGTGCCCACGCGTCCATCCCGCCGGCCAAGTTCTCGGCGTCGATGCCCGCCGCGACCAGTTGGTCGGCCACCTCGGCGCTCGCCTCGCCGTGCGGGCAGACGACGACGACCGGTTCCTCGACGTCGGCCGGCACGAGGTCGCTCACGTCGCCGGAGACGCCCGCGGCGACGAACTTCATGTACGGTACGTGGACACGGGTGACAGACGGCGACTCGATCCGCCAGCGTTCCACCTCCTCGCGGTTCCGCACGTCGAGGAGCGTCATCGGCTCGCCCGCGGCGAGTCGCTCGCGGAGCGTCGACGGCGCGAGTTCCCCTGCGGTGTGGGCTGTCATCGGCGACTCTACGCGCCGGACAGCGTTAAGCGTAGGGTGACGTGGGGCCAGGGTAATGACCCTCGCCGCCCTACGGCCCCGCATGGACGGTGACACGCTGGTCGAGACCCTGACCGAGAACCGGGCGACCGAACTCGACCGACTTGGCTCCGAGAAGGCGCTGGTGGCGACGACGGCCGCCCGACTCGACCGGACGACAGTGCTCGCCGCCACCCACGACGCCGAACACCGCGCCGCGGAGACGTTCGCGGCGTGGGCGGCGGACGAACCCCACGACGCGGCACGTGAGACGTTCGACCGCGTCGCGGCGCGGGAACGCGACCACGCCGACCGAGTGGCCGGCCTGTTCGAGGGGGAGCCCCCGACCGCCGACCCCGATCCGGACGCCCTACACGATCACCTCCGGGGACTCGATGGGACGCCCGAACGAGTCGCTGCGGGACTGGTCGCCCGGCCGCTGGTGAGCGACCGCTCGCTCCTCCAGGTGGTGAACTTCTTCGTCAACGAGGCCGACGAGGCCGCCGCCGACGTCGTCCGCGGCCTGCGGTCGGAGACCCGCGATCTCGTCGACGACGGCACGGCCCTCCTCGATACCTGTTGTGACGAAGACGACGACTGGGATCGGGCGGCCGAGGCCGCCGACCGAACCGTCGCCATCGCCTACGCCGAGTACGAGGAGCACCTGACGGAGATGGGCGTCGACCCGAAACCGGTCTGTTAGGGTCACGATCCTCCCGTCGCGACGCTTCGATCGCCGTCAGCCGTCCGCCCAGTCTGCCAGCCGCGAGCGGGCGAACCCGGTGAGTGCCCGCAGTTTCGACGGCTGCCGGATTCGTTCCATCTCCGCGTCGGTCAGTTCGAAATCGAACACGTCGAGGTTGGCCCGGAGGTGATCGCGGCTCGTCGCCTTCGGCACGGTACAGACGCCGTCGTGTTGGATGGCCCACCGGATCGCCACCTGCGCCGCCGTCTTGTCGTACCGTCGACCAATCGCCGTGAGCACGTCATCTCGGAGGACGCCCCCGTGGCCGAGCGGACTGTACGCCGTCAGCAGGATCCCGTGACGTCGACAGTACGACAGGAGGTTGCGCTGGTCCCAGTAGGGGTTGAACTGCACTTGATTCGTGAGGATCGGCACATCCACGAGTGACCGCGCCTCGTCGAGCAATCGAACGTCGAAGTTCGAGACGCCGACGTGGCGCACCCGACCGTCCGCGACCAGGTCGGCCATCGCCGTTAGCGTCTCCGAGAGCGGGGTGGCGCCGGGCAGAGACACGGGGGAGAACGGGGGTTTGGCGTTCGGCCAGTGGATCAAAAGGAGGTCGAGGTAGTCGGTGTCGAGCCGACGGAGGCTCCGGTCGACCGACCGACGGACCGCCTCACGGCTCCGGGAGTCGCCGTCGAGTTTCGTCGTCAGGAAGACCGCTTCGCGGTCGACCGAACTCCGCTCGAGCGCGGCGCCGACCTGCCGCTCGTTGTCGTAGGCCTGGGCGGTGTCGACGTGCCGATAGCCGAGTTCGAGCGCCGTCTCGACGGCCCGGCGGCAGTCCTCGCCACGCAGACGCCACGTGCCGAGACCGACCGCGGGCACGTCGACGCCGCCGACGGTCACGGTGTCGCATGTCATACAATACCACGGGGGGCGCGGCGACCTAAGGGTGACGCCCGACGAGGGATCGTTCGGAGAGTCGCGACCTCACCGCCTCCCGTCGTGTCAACACCGGCCGCGTGCGACCTCGGGGTCCGGACGGTCGTCCTCGTCTTCGAGCATCGTCGCTCGAAGAGGGCAATTTATCGACGGAGTACGGAACCGTATCACGCAGGGACTAACGGCCGGTTCATCGTTTCGAACGCACTTCCCCCTCATCCCGTGGTCGACTCTACCATCTAGCCACCGGATCCGCCAGGCATCAAACCACCTCCCAACAAATGTGCACTTGGTGCATCGGATCCTTCTTCTCTACCATGCCACTGACTACCATGCCTTCTGACTTAAATTCACCGGCAATCTCCCTCACCAGTCCTCCGTTCTGTCTCTCCTCTCGACATCGTACGTTCTCGATTTCCAACGGTTCGGGATAACGGATCTCGAATTCTACTTCACCTGCGTTTCCGGTCACGATATACACCTCCTCCTCCTGTGGGAACAGTTTCTCCCAGTCGTATTCGTACGTATACGTGTATTCTTCGTTTGCCTCCAGGGTCTTGGGAAACTTGATCTTGAACCGCTTGTTGTTCGGCCGGTCGATCAACTCCTCTACCTGTAGCGTCCGATCACTTGCGTCGTATACCCGTAGATCGCTTTCCCAGTCCCACTCCATCGGATTATCGAAGCTACGGACGAAATGCGTCCGGTCGTAATCCTCCTCCAGCAGTTTCATCGTCGTCTCTCTGGACACGGTAGCGTCGCCCTGCCGGTTCCGAACTTGGATGCTCCACTTGTTGCGTATATCGTGGAAGTTCGATATTTGTCTCTCACGGATGGACTCGCTTTCCTGACTCAGTCGTTCTAGGTGCTGTTCACGACCACTGATCCTGATACTGTGGTCGACGGCTGTCCGGTGATCACTTTCGACTACGATGTCGGTGAGATGAAATTTGAACGGCTCTCCGGCGATGATCTCCTCGATATCCTTATACTCGTCGTACAGATGTTCGGCCTTCATCTCCAGCAGATGTCGTTCCCGCTCCGAGCTGTGATGAGCTTTGATGGTCAGCTGACGGTCAACTCCATCCAATTCGATACCTGTGATAAGTTGACAGACCTTCCAGTGTTTCTGACTCTCTTCCGGAAGCGACTGGAGGTAACTACTGATCTCCGGTGCTCGCTCCTTGCCGATATCCAGAGCATCGGCAAACTGGAGGAGAGCCGCGAGGTCGCGGAGCGCGACCTCATGGCGAACCGACGATTCGTCTACGACGACCGATTCTTCCACCCGGGTGGTATCAGCCCGGCGTCGATGGGCGCGGCATAGCTCCGCGATATACTTCGACAAATAGTAGTCGTCGAGGCCAAGTCGATCGGCGTTGTTTCGAACGAAGTTCCAAGAGAGGATGTGGTGCCACTTGCGGATGAGGTCGTCATCGTCGATCGTCCGATCTTCCTCTTCGGTCGTTCCGATCTCGTGGAACCACTCCGTTCTGGTATCCTCCCCGATAGAGATCTGGCTGGTGGATATCTTTTCGTTGATGCTCATCCCGATGTCGTGAAGCCACGAAGCAGCCGCCAGCAGGAACTTTTCGGTTTCGTTCAATTCGATGTCGTATTCTATCATCAATAATGTTATGTTTCCGAAGATCCGCTCGGTGTGTCGCGACCCGTGATCGTTGAAATATCGGTTGTGAGCGGGGATCTCTTCGAGTCCCTCCTTGATTTCCTCGACGAGCGTCCGATACCGGTTCCCGTAGACCGACATGAACGACTCGTGGAAGGTGACGACCCTGTCGGCGATCTGTGTATCCCCGAAAACACCACTGAGCCACCTTCGAACGTCATCCTCCGTTTGATTCATTACCTTCACCTAACACTTGCGCTCAGTATAAAAAGTCCGGGCGATCGACCCCACCGAGTAACGGTTGAACGTGTTTTCCGCTCACTGAACGGATCGTACGGAGAGAGTTCGGTGGTGCTCTCCGGACGCTCGACCACGATTTCCTTCGGAAGACGCGGTCGATGGCGGTTGGGGGCCGACCACTTCTACCGTCACCGTAATCCACGGCGACGTGTCGATCAACGACACGCAGTGACAGTCGATCCTGCCGGGCGCCCACCCGGTGCGGATCCACGACCCCCGGAAACGGGGTCGGCGTCACTCCGCGTCGGGCTCCGGCGCGTAGATCCGCATCGCGTCGGTGGTGATCGTCACCGGGTGGCCGTAAAGTTCGAGTGTCGTTCGGATCGGCGCAGTTCGCGACTTCCGAAAGAGGTTCCGAAGCGCGTCGACGTCGACAGTCTCGTGGAACGGGGTGTCCCGTTCCATCACGTCGATGCCGACCCGGTCGAAAGCTCTGGCCAGCGCTAGTTCGAGCGCCTCGTCGGATTCGCGGTCGTACGTCGCGAGCGTGCGTCGGTCCGTGAGGGGCTGGGACTGGGATGGCACTGACCGATCTCTCTCGAATACGTGGCTGGACCATAATGAATCTCCCGATCCGTCGCCGCCCGCCCGCATCGAGCGTTTATACTCCCCCGTTCCTACGTTCCCGTATGCGACTCCACTGGCACCGGACGGACCTCCGTCCGTCAGACAACCTTCCCCTGGTGAGGGGTGACGACCCGATCCTGCCGGTGTACGTCTTCGACCCGAAGGTACTCGCTCACGCCGCCCCGCCGCGAGTGGCCTTCGTCCGCGACAGCCTTGCGACCCTCCGGTCGTGGTACCGTGCCCGCGAGAGCGATCTGCTGGTCGTCCGCGGCGAGGCGCCGGCCGAACTCGCCCGCCTGGCCGACGAGTACGACGCCGAGACGGTGTCGTGGGCGCGGGCCTACTCCGGGCTGGGCCGGCGTCGCGACGACCGCGTCGCCGACCGCCTCGCCGAGATGGGCGTCGAGTCCCGAACCGTTCACGACCACCTGCACCACGAACCTGGCTCGATCACCACCAACGACGGCGATCCCTACCAAGTCTACAGCTACTTCTGGAAGAAGTGGCGCGACCGGGAGAAGGAGTCCTCGGTGGCGGCCCCGGGCGCGGACCGCCTCGTCGATCCCGGCACTCACACCCCGATCCCGACGCTCGCTGATCTCGGCTTCGACGAACCGGAGGCGACGATCCCGCCCGGCGGGTACGAGACGGCGCGTCACCGTCTCAACGACTTCTGCTCGGGGCCGATCTACGACTACGAGACGGGACGCGACCGACCGGCCGCGGACGCCACCTCCCGCCTCTCGCCACACCTGACCCACGGCACCGTCGGCGTCCGGACGGTCCACGACCGGGTCGTGAGCGCCCGAGAGGACGCCCCCGACGAGGCGGCCCGCGAGGCCGTCGAGACGTTCCGTGGCGAACTCGCGTGGCGGGAGTTCTACCACCACGTCCTCCATTTCAACCCGGCAGTCGTGACGGAGAACTACCGAGACTACGAGAACGACATCGAGTGGCGAAGCGACGAGGAGGCCCTCCGGGCTTGGAGGGACGGCGAGACGGGCTATCCCATCGTCGACGCCGGCATGCGCCAGTTGCGCGAGGAGGCGTACATGCACAACCGGGTGCGGATGATCGTCGCCTCCTTCCTGACGAAGGACCTCCTGATCGACTGGCGCGAGGGGTACGACTGGTTCCGGCGGAAACTCGTCGACCACAACCCCGCGAACGACAACGGCGGCTGGCAGTGGGCCGCCTCGACGGGGACGGACGCCCAGCCTTACTTCCGCATCTTCAACCCGATGACCCAGGGGGAGCGCCACGACACGGACGCCGAGTACATCCGCGAGTACGTCCCCGAACTTCGAGGGGTCGCTCCCGACCGGATCCACGACTGGCACGAACTCTCGGACGCGGAGCGCCGCCGGACGGCCCCCGAGTATCCGGCACCGATCGTCGATCACAGCGAGCGACGGGAGGCGGCGCTCGCGATGTTCGAACGGGCCCGGGGCGAGCGGGCGGACTGACGCGTCGACGGTCCCGTCGCCGACGGCGCGGCGCCGGCCGCGCGACGGTGGACCGGAAAGGTTCTTGGCGGCGGCGCGCGCGACCCTCACCATGACCAGCGTCAAGGAGTTCCGCGTCGAGCGCGAACCCACGGCGACGGCGACCGGGCGCGGACGCTTCGCCTTCACCGACGACTACTCCGTCTTCGACTGGGGGCCGATGCCCGATACGATTCCGGAGAAGGGCCGGAGCCTCTGTACCATGGGGGCGTTCAACTTCGAGTTGCTGGAGGGGGCGGGCGTCACCACCCACTACCGCGGCGTCGGCCCCGACGCCGTCCCGCTGGCCGAGGTGGACGACGCGCCGCGGGAACTCGCGATCGAACTCGTGCAGGTGCCGGACCTGCCCTTCGCGGACGGGGCGTACGACTACGACGCCTACCACGCGGCGGCGGGCGGGAACTACCTGGTGCCGCTGGAGATCGTCTTTCGCAACACCGTCCCGGTGGGGTCGAGCCTCCGGACGCGTAGCGAGCCGGCCGACTACGGGCTGGACCGCGAGTCGTGGCCGGACGAACCGGTCGACCTGCCGGAGCCGATCGTCGAGTTCTCGACGAAGTACGAGGAACAGGACCGCTATCTCGACCGTTCCGAGGCCGAACGGATCGCGGGCGCCGCCAACCTCGACGCCCTCGAAGCCCTGGCCCACGAGGTGAACCGGGTCGTCACCGACCGCGCGAACGAGGCCGGGTTCGTCCACGAGGACGGCAAGATCGAGTGTTGCTACGTCGACGGCACGGTGGCGGTGGCGGACGTGGTCGGCACCTTCGACGAGAACCGCTTCGCCTACGACGGCCAAGAGGTCTCCAAGGAGGTGGTACGCCAGTACTACAAGCGCAGCCATCCCGAGTGGGTCGAGGCGGTGAGCGAGGCGAAGGCCGCTGCCGACGAACGGGGCGTCGCCGACTGGCGGCCGCTCTGTGACGTCGATCCGGACCCGCTCCCGGGGTCGGTGATCTCCGCCGTCGCCGACCTGTACGCCGCGGGCGCCAACGCCTACACCGACGAGTCGTGGTTTGACGCGCCGCCGATCGACGACGCCGTCGACGCCGTCCACGACCTGTAACTACGGGAGGGCGGAGGGCCACGGCAGGTCGCTCAACAGCGTCGTCGCGAACCGGTAGAGCGCCGCCGCGACGAGCAGCGACAGCAGGAACAAAAGGAGGTGGTGGATCCGGTCGAGGGACTGGACGGACATGGGGGCGCTAACAGGCCGAACGACCTATAGGGTTCGGCTGGACGCGGGCACTCCAAAACGGCTTTCCCCCGCGGCCGCGCAGGAGCGACCGATGACGGCTTACACCGCGACGGTCACGGTGCGACTCAAGCGGGGCGTCCTCGACCCCGAGGCCGAGACGACCCAGCGCGCGCTCGAACGACTCGGGTTCGACCTCGACGACCTCCGATCGGCCGACCGATTCGAGATCGACCTCGACGCGGCGTCGGCAGAGGAAGCCGCCGACCGCGCCGACGAGATGGCCGAGCGCCTACTCGCGAACCCGACCATCCACGACTACGAGGTCGCGGTCGAGGACCGATGACGGTCGCGGTGATCCAGTTCGGCGGGAGCAACTGCGACCGCGACTCGGTGCGTGCGCTCTCTCACCTCGGGATCGACGCCGAGCGCGTCTGGTACGAGGACGGCCTGCCCGCGGAGGCGACGGGCGTCATGCTCCCCGGCGGATTCTCCTACGGCGACTACCTCCGGGCGGGCGCCATGGCCGCGCGGACGCCGATCGTCGAGTCGATCCGCGAGGCCGCACGCGAGGGGCTCCCCGTCCTCGGCGTCTGCAACGGCGCCCAGATCGGGTGTGAGTCCGGACTCACTCCCGGTGCGTTCACCGTCAACCGGAGCGCACGTTTCCAGTGTGAGCGCGTCCACGTCCGCGTCGAGAACGCCGACACGCCCTGGACGCGAGCGTACGACGAAGGGGCGGTGCTGGAACTCCCTATCGCCCACGGCGAGGGCCGGTTCGAGGCGGCCGACGACACCTACGAGCGACTGGTCGACGAGGACCGGATCCTGCTGCGGTACTGCGACGCCGACGGCGACGTGACCGACGACGCGAACCCCAACGGCTCGCGGGGGTCGGTCGCGGGCATCCTCGGTGACCGGGAGACGGTGGCAGTGATGATGCCCCACCCCGAACGCGCGACGCTCCCCGACCTCGGCGGAACGGACGGCGCGGGTGTGCTCCGTGGGTTCGAGGCCACGCCGGCGACCGTTTAGAGCGTTTCGGCGGCGGCCGCCTGGTTCGTCCGGCGCCGGGCCTCCCGCAACTGCCGGTCGGTCGCGGCCGCCCGTTCGGCCGGCAGCGTGTCGCGGAGTCCCTCGAACCGCTCGATCGCGCGTTCGAGGTTCGACGCGAGCGCCGAAAGCGCCCGGTCAGACCCGCTCCGGTCACCCGACTCGGCCCGCTCGGCCGCGCGACCCGCGGCGCCGCTGACCGCCTCCAGCGCCCGGAGCAGACCGCCGAGGGTCCGAGTCGACCCCGAGGCACCGGGTTCGTCGTCGTCGTCGCCACCCTCGTCCTCGTCGCCGCCGTCGTCGCCCACCGCGGCGAGGCGGTCCGTCGTCTCGCCGACCAGCGTCTCGACGAACGACGCCAGCGACGCTGTCCCCGTCCGTGGGCGGTCGATCCGGATCGGCTCGGTCCCCGAGGGATTGACCCGGAAGGCACCGACGGCGCCGTCGACGTCGCGGACCTCCGCCGTGTACGCCCCACCCCGATGGACGTAGACGGTGTCTGGGCCGCCGACCGCCGCCTCGTACAGTCGGCCGCCGAAGTCGTCGTCGACGGCGAACGTCGACAGGTCGACGTCGACGCCCTCGGCGTCGACCTCGACCTTTATCGCCTCGCCGGCGGGGACGAGGGGAATCTCGCCACCGACGCCCGCGAGGGTGACGGCAGTGAGTCCGTCGGACGGGGTGGCGGTAGTCGTGTCGGCGCCAGTAGCGGTGGCCGTGTCGGTGTCGGTGGTCGGCGTCCCCCCACTCGCACCCTCGTCTCCGACCGTCACCGGTTCGGTGTGGGGGGCGACGCCGGCTCCGTTGACGGTCAACTGATGGTCGCCGGCCTCGACGCCTCGGAGCATCGCCACGCCGCGGAACGTCGGCGCGGCGACGGGATCACTCCGGAGGAGCGTGATCGTCTCGACGGATGGCTCGGTCGTCTCGACGCCCTCGTCTTCCGGCGCGTCGGGCGACTGGATCGTCTCGGATATCGTCGCGACGAGGTCGTTGAGCGGGCCGGGCGGCGCGACGGCGTCGTAGCGATCGGACAGCGCCGCCCGGTGGGCGGGTTCGGTGATATCCGCGGCCGGGTCGTCGTATCGCTCCTGGTTCCAGGGCGTCCCCGCAGTCGTGATGTGGCTCGCGACGGCGTCCTCGGCGACCCCCGGAATCGCGAACTCGAAACTCAACTGCGGGCCGGTGAACTCGTCGATGTCCTCGAGTTCGTGCGTCGGGACGAGGTCGTAGGTCACGTCGGCGCCGTCGTCCGTCTCGCGGTCGGCGGGGGCGAAGACGACCCCCGTCTCCCGGGCCGAGAGGTCGGTCGGCGGCGAGGAGAGGGCGTCGAACGACCGGACCGTCAGCGAGTCGGGGACGAGTGCGTCCCGGTCGACCGACGGCAGGTCGGGGTGTTCGTAGATCGGTGCCCCGTCGAGTTCGGGGACGACGTACGGCAGGCGGAGCCCCTCGTCGCGGGGGAGTCCGTAGGCGGCCGGGAGTTCGGCCAACTGTTCGACGGCGTCGAGTGCGCGGTTCGTGATGTCGGCCGGGAGGTCGTCGAGGGGCAGACGCTGGAAGCTGTTCCGACGGTCGTTCAGCGACAGTGCGCTAGAGTGCGAGCCCAGTTCAGAGAGGATCCGAGGCACGCGGTCGGGGTCCGGATCGAGGTGTTCGTTGTTCGGTACCCGACCCGAGTGCGAACTCGCGACGAACAGCTGTGGGTCGCCGGTGTCGGTATCGACGAAGACGTGCAACACCTCCCAGTCGTGCCAGTGGAAGTTGGTGGTGAACTGGTCGAACGCGGAGTAGTACCAGAACTGGACGACCGCGAGGGGCGAGTCGCCGTACTCGACGACGTGGTAGAACACCGCCGGCTCCGGCGGATCGCCGGCCTCGTCGTACCGCCGGGTGTAGCCGTCGAAAGCGTCGAAGCCGTCGACGACCGTCCGGCCGTCTCGCTCGCTCGTGTACGGCCGGGGATCGGTCGGGAGCCACTGCTCGGCGTCGTCGAACGCGAACGTCGGCGCGAACCGCTCGGCCAGTTGGCGTGCCATCTCGGGGTCGGCCGTCGTCGTCGGGGTCGGGTCCGCGCCGTCGCCGTCGCCGTCGCCGGGAGTCTCCCCACTGTCGTTCGACGCCGGACAGCCGGCCAGCGACGCGGTGCCGGCGCCCGCGAGGGCGGCGAGGAGCGACCGGCGACGGAGGCCGGGCGAGGGGTCAGCGTCGATCATTCGACTCACCCGGCCGGATCGGACGGGGTGTCGGGAGCGTCGGTCGGACGGGGGGAGCGCCCCGGGGGGTGACCGGGGATGGGACTGCTCGGGACATGGATCCACCTGCGGCCGGCGAGCGAAAGGTGTTGTGGCGGGGTCGTCAGCGCGCGAGCGGCATCGCGAAACTCGTCTCCTCGTCGAGGATCGCCTCCCACGTCGCCTCACAGTCACAGGATACCTGCTCGAACACCGTAGGGTCCTGCCGGAGGTCGAAGTCCTTGATCGCCCGCTGGACCCGGTCGTCACACTCGCCGCAGTTGTGCGGGCCGCGGTCGCTCCCCGCGCCGACGGGATCGGAGACGACGATGGCGTCGGCGTCGGCGGTCCGTTCGAGGACGTCCGCGACCGACCAGAGCCACGGCGGTCGGTAGCCGCCCTCGAAGTGCAGGTCGTCGACCATGGTGTACCGCTGGACGTTACAGGGGTTCATCGAGACGGTGTGACAGTACTCCGCACACCGGCGCACCGACTCGACCATGTCCTCGACGGCCTCGCGCTCGGAGAGGAAGGGCGGTTTCATGAGGAGGTACGCCTTCACGCCCGCGCCGGCGGCGGCGGCCTCCTCGGTCGCGGCGACGAAGTCCGCGAAGTCGAAGTACTTGTTCACGCAGTCGTGGCGGACGCGGTCGGTGGCGGTCTCCAGCCCAACCGCCACGTCGGTGTCGAGGCCGCAGTCGGTGAAATCGGCGAGTTTCTCGCGGTCGACGAAGTCGGGGAGCGATTCGACGACGATCCGTTCGCGGTCGGCGAACGTCTCGGCGATGGCCTTCCGGGTCTCCGCGCCGACCTCGCGTTCGTCGAGGAAGGAGCCGGAGGTGTAGATTTTGATCAGGCCGGACGTCTCGTCGGCGTTCTCGCGTTCGTGGTCGAGACAGGCGTCGATCTGGTCCATCAGCGCGTCGTGGGGGACCGACCCGCCCTCGACGGATTCGGCGACGTAGCCACACATGGTGCACCCGCCGGCGCGCGCCCACCGACACCCGCCGGTGTTGAGGATGATCGTCAGCGACTGGTAGACGCCGCCGGGCGTGTTGTCCTCGTCGATCCACACGCGGGTCGGCTCGTGGGGGTCGTACGTCTCGTCCTTGCGGGAGCGGATCTCCCGCATCACCTGGTTGTGGGCGTCCATCCCCTTCCCCCGTTCGTAGACCTCGGGGCTCGGCTGGCTCATTGCCGTCGGGTAGCCGGCCGACGCGTAAAGCGGCTTCGGGGTGTGGACGCCGGTCGTCGGTCGGCGATCACTCGTCGGGCGACGACGCCCGGTGCCGGCGGGAGAGCCACCACCCCCCGACACCGAGACACGCCCCGACGCCGTTGACCGCCGCGTCGGCGAGGCTGCCGGTCCGGGTCGCGAGGCCGAGTTGCAGGAGTTCCACCCCGGCGCCGTAGCCGGTGGCGACGCCGACGGCGACGGCCGCTCCACGCCGATCCGGGCCGACGACGGCGGCGACGGCCGCGCCGAGGACCGCGTAGCCGATCAGGTGGAGCCACGCCGTACCCCCGGTCGCCGCGGCGCCGGCCGCACCCAGCCACCGGGGATCCAGACTCGACGCCACGAGGAGCCCCACCGCGGCGGTAACGCTGATGAACGTTCGTCGTGTTCGTGACACATTTTCGGCACATGACGCCCACATAAAGAAGGCTCGTAACCCGTTCCGGTTACATCATCGAAGCAACGACTAACAGCATGGAGATGTAATAAACTAACGTACGTTACCATGACAGACTTAGGTGGATTCAGAGATCACGTAGCGCACGTGGACCTCGGCGCGGGCGATGTCTCGTATCAGGGCATCGACGACGAGGACGCGAAAAAATACATCGGCGGGCGCGGACTCGGCGTGAAGTACGTCTTCGACGCCGGTCCCGACGTGGATCCGCTGGGTCCCGACAACCGACTCGCGTTCATGACCGGCCCCCTGACGGGGTCCCAGGCGGTCATGAGCGGCCGGATCGCGATCTGTACGAAGTCCCCGCTCACGGGCACCGTCACGGACTCCCACCACGGTGGCTGGTCCGGGGCGCGACTCAAGTGGTCGGGCTTCGACGGACTGCTCTTCGACGGGCAGAGTGAGGATCCGGTCTACGCCGTCGTCGAGGACGGCGAGGTCGAACTCCGTGACGCCTCCCACCTGTGGGGCAAGGGCGTTCACGAGACCCGCGAGACGATCGAAGAGGAGATCGAGGGGTCCTACGGCAAGAACCTCTCGATCATGGCCATCGGTCCGGGCGGCGAGAACGAGGTGCGGTACGCCTGCATCGTCAACGAGGACGACCGCGCCTCGGGCCGTGGCGGCACCGGCTGTGTGATGGGCAACAAGGGCCTGAAGGCCGTCGTCGTGAAGTCGGGGACGAAGATGCCGAAGCCGGCCGACTCCGATACGTTCGGCGAGGGTGCCCGACAGGCGATGCAGGTCATCCAGGAGTCCGACGTCACCGCGCCCAACGAGGGCGCGCTCTCGATGTACGGCACGAACGTGCTGATGAACATCACGGAGGAGATGGACGGCCACCCGACGAAGAACGGCCAGTACACCTCCGGGTTCGCGATGAACGAGGCGGAAGACTCCGACCTCGTCGCCGAGCGCATCAGCGGCGAGAACGTCCGCGAGAACATCCTCGTGGACGAGCCCACCTGTCACTCCTGCCCGGTCGCTTGCAAGAAGGAGGTCGAAGTCAACTACAAGCACAAGGGCCAGGACATGAACGTCCAGATGGAGTCCTACGAGTACGAGAGTGCGTGGGCCCTCGGCACCAACTCCGCCAACGACGACCGTGACGCCATCGCGATCATGATCGATCGCTGTAACGACATGGGCGTCGACACCATCGACATGGGGAACATGTTCGCCATGGCGATGGAGATGAGCGAGAAGGGCTACCTCGACGACCTCGACGACCGGATCGACTGGGGCGACGAGGAGCACATGATCGACCTCATCGAGGAGGTCGGTCACCGCGACGGTGACCTCGCCGACCTGCTGGCGAAGGGGCCGGAGCGTGCCGCCGACGAGGTGGACGCTCACGACACCCGTCTCGACGTCAAGGGCCAGACTATCGCCGCCTACGACCCGCGCTGCATGAAGGGCATGGGCATCGGCTACGCCACCTCGAACCGTGGCGCCTGCCACCTGCGCGGCTACACGCCGGCCGCCGAGATTCTCGGCATCCCGGAGAAGGTCGACCCCTACGAGGAGGAAGGCAAAGGCGAACTGTGTGCCACCTTCCAGGACCTCCACGCCATCTCCGACTCCTTCGACATCTGCAAGTTCAACGCCTTCGCGGAGGGCATCGAGGAGTACGTCAAGCAGTACAACGGCATGACCGGCCGCGACCTCTCCGAGGAGGAACTCATGACGGCCGGCGAGCGCGTGTACAACCTCGAACGCTACTTCAACAACCTCGTCGGCTTCGACGGCGCGGACGACTCGCTACCCGGGCGGTTCGTCGAGGGCGACGACGAGGCCATCCCCGGTCAGGGTGGCTCCGAGGGCGAACTCTGCGACCTCGCCACGATGAAAGAGGAGTACTACAGCCACCGCGGCTGGGCGGACGGCGTCGTCACCGACGACACGCTCGAACGCCTCGACATCGACGTCGGTCCGGGCACGGGCGTCTCCGGATCCGGCGGGCAGGCGCCGGCCGACGACTGATCGGCTCCCGATCCCTCGATTTTTTCACCGACCCCGTAGCTACGGCGCTCTCCCGACGCCGTTCCGGAGTTCGTACCCCGTGACGGCGGCGACGGTCCGCCCGTCGCGAACGTCCCCGTCGAGGACGGCCGCGAGCAGATCGTCGTAGCCAGTCGTCGAGACGCGGATGCTCTCGTTGAAATCGAGGTCCCGATCGCCCGTCGACACGCAGTCACGGGCGACGAAGTAGTGATGGACGGAGTTGGCGATGCCGTTGGTCGGTTCGGCGGCGAACAGGTGCGAGACGGGACCGGCCTCGTAACCCGTCTCCTCGCGGAGTTCGCGCCGGGCGGCCGCCGGGAGGTCGGCGTCGGTGCCCTCGACGGATCCCGCGGGTAACCCCCGGTTCACCCGACCGACCGCCTGGCGCCACTCGTCGATGACCACGACGTCGCCGTCCGGAGTAAAGGGGAGGACGACGACCGCCGCGGGTTCGTCGACGTAGTGGTAGTCGGTCTCGGTGCCGTCGGGCAGTCGCACCTCGTCGCGGCGCACGTCGAAGCCGGGACAGGTGTAGTCGACCGCCGAGTCGGTCGTCTCCCAGGTCAGATCGTCGCCCATGGGGTGTCGTGGGGGCGGGCCCCGCAAAAGCGCCCCGGCCCCGCCCGTCACCTACCCGTCGCGCCACCGGAGGATCAGGCCGGCGCCGACGAGGCCGACGGAGACGAGCGCCCCGAGGAGGTGGAGTTCGCTAACCCACCGCGGGAGGCGGACGGCAGCACTGAGAAGCCGGAGCAGGGGCGTGAGCACGGGGACCGTCGAGCCGGCCGCGGCGGCCGTGTCCGCGTCGCCGTAGGTCGGCCCACCGATGGTCTCCCCAGCCGGTAGGCGGTCGGCCTCGTAGGGGAGGGCTCGGTAGTCGAGTTGCCGTTCCCAGACGAGGCTTCCGGACTCGTTGACCTCGACGATGCGGCCGTTGCGCGTGTCGGTGATCAGGGTGTTGCCGTTGGGGAGCCGGTCGGCGTCCCGCGGCCAGTCGAACTTCTGCCCGCCGGCGCCCTCGAGCACCCAGGCGGGCTCCCACCTGCCGCTCTCCGTCCGGTGGAGTTCGACCACACGGTGGTTTTCGCTGTCCGCGACCAGCACGGCGCCGTCGCCGAGCCACTGGGGGTTGTGCTGGTGGTAGAGTACCGACGGATCGCCGACGAGTCCGTCGTCGTCGGTCTCGTCGTCGTGATCGCGGTTGATCACCTCGACGACGCCCTCGCCACGCTGGAGGACGACCAGTTGATTCGCGTTGCGCACGGAGACCAGAAAGCGGCCGTCGCCGATGCGGTCGACGTCGTTGATGTGGAGCCAGTCGGTCTTCGTCGGGTCGGGGGGCGCCTCGTAGCGGGAACTCGCCTTCCACTCCCAGACCACCTCGCCGTCCTCGACGATCAGGACTCGTTCGTGTTCCATGTCGGCGACGACGAAGCCACCGCCGGGCAAGGGCTCCACGTCGTGAACCTCGCTGGCGACCCGATTGCGAACCGGGAACGACCACTCCTCGACGACGGTGGGGGTGGGATCGGGGTCGATGATCCGGTAGCCCGTGCGATGACATGGCGGGTCGTAGGGACCACAGTCCTCGTAGCCGCCGGCCATGTAGCCGGCGAGTACCGAGCCGTCGTCCAGTTGCGTCACGTCGAAGTAGACGTCGGCAGAGGATTCCCGCCATCGCTCCTCGGTTCCGGAGAGCAGCCGAACGGATCCTCCCTCGACGTAGCTACCAACGCCCTGGACGCCGACGAGGGTCAGTCGCTCGTCGTCGGGCGCGACATCGCCACCGCCACCGGATCCGGACCCGGACGCGGCGCCCGTCGTGCCGGCGGGCGCGAGTGCGGCACCGAAGGCGACCGTTGCGAGCAGACAGAGACAGCCCACCGCGACGAGCGCGTTGCCGAGGCCGAACCGAGAGGACATCAGTGTCCGGGTCGGGGGAGTTCGCGCATAAGCCTTCGGATACGGCGTCAGCCCCGCGTCAGACGGGGCGCCAACAGTCAAATGGGTTGAGCCTGTAACGCCCACTAATGACCACGGACGGCACCCCCGACAACGTACTCTTCGAGTGGTACGAGCGATACATCGGCGACCCCGAGACGGAGACGGACGTCTACCTGGGGTTCGCGCTCTTTTTCGGCGGCATCGCCCTGGGCGCCGTCGGCATCCTCGTGTTCCTGCTGTCGGCAGCGATGAGCGGCGGTGGCACGCCGGCGTGGGCGATCCGCGAGGTGGCGATGGTCGCCGCGTCGGTCGGCTTCCCCGTCATCCTGCTCGGGATGGTCGTCCTCCTCCCGGGCGACCGGCGGATGACGTACGTCTCGCTCGGCGGCCTGGCGGTGTGTCTGGTCGCGGTCGGGCTGTTCGTCGCCACGTATCCGATGCACTGGAACGTGGCGCGGACGCCGGACTACAGCGCCCAGGGCGTCGCCATCTACGCCGTCGGGCTGGTGGCCGTCGTCGGCGCGACCGGGGCAGCACTGGTCGGCCATCAGGTCGAACGCGCCACGCCGGGCGAGCGTGCCGCCGAGGTGGCCGCCGGAAGCGGGACGGGCGCGACGGGAGCGGGTGGAGCGGACGGCGACGCGGGGAAGACGGTCTCCGACGAACAGGTCCGCCGCGACATCGACGAGGCGATGGCCGACGCCGACCTGTCGTGGGGCGGCGTCAGCCGGAAGAACACCACGCGACTCGAACTCGATACGGACGCGGACGTGGAGGTCGACCGCGAGGCGTTCGAGAACGCGGAGGCGACGACCGTACGATCCTCGGGAGACGGTGTCGACGACGCGCTCTCGAACCTGCGGAAACTCCAAGGGCGCGAACAGCAGACCGACGCGTCGACGGGCGTCGACGACCAGACGGCCGCGCTGACGGAACTCCGCCAGCAACAGCAGGTCGAGGAGGTCGCCACGGAGGACGACGAGAGTATCGTCGACCGTGCGAGGGATCTGTTCTCGCGGTAGCCGTCGCCCCCGGCGCTGCTGTCCGGCGTTTCGAGGCGACGACGATTTCCATACGCGGCGATTTCGACCGTCTGACGCCCGTCAGACCTAGGTAAGCGGTCGGACACTTGTGCGAACGTTTATGATGACGACGAGGTATCACACGCGTATGGCTAAAGGCCTAGACGTCGGCACCATGAATCTCATCTCGGCACAGCAGGAGGGCGCTGAGACGGTTTTCGTCCAGCAGCGCAACTCCTTCGTCGAAATCGAGTACTCCGACATGGCAGAGCAGATGCTCTCGCGGAGCGACGTCCTCCACATCCGGAAGGACGACAAGGTGTACGTCGTCGGCGACGACGCCCTCAACTTCGCGAACATCTTCAACGAGGAGACGCGCCGCCCGATGCAACACGGCATCCTCTCCTCCGAGGAGTCCTCCGCCATCCCGATGATCAAGCTCATCACCGAACAGGTGGTGGGCCAGCCCAACCACCCCGGCGAACGACTCTACTTCTCCTCGCCCGCCGACCCCATCGACTCAGACCTCTCGACGCTGTATCACGAGAAGACCCTCGAATCCATGCTCGGCGACATGGGCTACGAGACCGAACCCATCAACGAGGGGATGGCGGTCGTCTACTCCGAACTCGCCAACCGCAACTTCACCGGCCTCGGCGTCTCCTTCGGCGCCGGCATGACCAACGTCTGTCTGTCCTACTACGCCGTCCCGGTCATGAAGTTCTCCATCGCCCGCGGGGGCGACTGGATCGACGAGCAGGCCGCCCAGGCCACCGGGACCCCGGTCGACAAGGTCACCTCGATCAAGGAAGACGACTTCGAACTCGACTTCCGCACCGACGTGGGCGGCGTCGAGGGTGCCCTGGCCATCTACTACGAGAACCTGCTCGACTACGTGATCGAAAACATCGCCCGCGAGGTCGACGAGGAGGACGTCGAGGAGGACCTCGACGTGCCCGTCGTCGTCACCGGCGGGACCTCCAGTCCCCGCGGCTTCGAGAAACTGTTCGAGGATCACCTGCGCGACGCGTCGATTCCCTTCTCGATCAGCGACGTCCAGAGCGTCGACGAACCGCTCTACAGCGTCGCCCGCGGTGCGCTGGTGGCCGCCCGATCCGACGAGGAACAGGAGGAAGACGGGAGCGGTAGCCGGCAGGCTCAGGAGTCGCCCGCGGAAGACTGAGACGTCCGGGTCGTCTCGGTCTCTGCCTCCGACGCGTCCGCCTCCTCGGTCCCCCCAGCCGACGTCTCGGTCGCCCGTGTGTCGTCGGCGTCGGCCGACCCATCCTCGGGTGACTCGTCCGCAGCGTTCTCGCCTTCCGGCTCGCCGTCGTCCGGCGATCCGCCGGTCCGTCGATCGTAGAATCGACGGAGCGCCTCGTCCCACGACTCGCCGGCGTCGTCCTCGGAGGGACGGGAGAGTGGCGGGCGAACCTGGACTCCCGGTTCCGCATCGGCGCCGTGTGCGCGGTAGAACCGTCGGAGCGCCTCGTCCCACGACTCGATCCGGTGAGGGTCGCCGCGGTGTTCGGCGGCGATACCGACGTAGCCGCAGTCCTCACAGACGGACGCCTCGCGGCCGCCCAGGGCGTACGTGGCGAGCGTGCCCTCACACTGCGGACAGTCCATACCTCCGGATTTCCGCCCCACGTATTTAGCCTTCCCCCCGGCAGGGTCCACATTCATACGACTGCTGATGTAACAGGCCAGACAGTGAACGAACACACGACACGTCGGTCGGCGACCCTCCTCGCGCTCGTCCTCGTGATCGGGACGGTCGCGCTCCCGGCGGTCGCCGTGGACGAACCGCGGGAGGAACCGGCCGATACGGAACCCCCGGTCCGAATCTACGTCAGCGAGACGCTCGACATCTCCGGGATCGAACTGACCGGGAACGGCGAGTCCATCGGAACCGATGAGACGACGTTCGAGGCCGTCGGTGGCGGCCCGTCGTTCACCGTCACGGATCCGACCGCCGCCGACTTCGACGGGATCGAACCCGGATCGTACTACGTCGCCACCGACAGCGACGTCCGGGCGGAGATCTCCGTGGTCACCCCGGACATCGATTCGGTCGAACTGCGGAACGAGGACCAGTCGACGGTCACCAACGGCAGCGACGACCCGGAGGAACTGAACAGGCTCTCGATCAGAGCCCGGTACAACTTCGACGAGGTCGACCGCCTCGACGTAACGGTGACCGACCCGTCGGGCGAGGCCGTGGCGACCGGACGGATAACCCAAAGCGGCGACCGGATCCGGGTCGACCTCGGCGAGCCCACTTCCGGCGTCTACACCGTCACGGCGACGGGAAGCAACGTCGACGCGGCCTCACGGACGGTGACCGTTCGCGTCAGGGGCGCGACGCCGACGGCCACCGCGACGGCCACGCCGACCGTCACTGCGACCCCGACGGCCACGCCGACCGTCACCACCACATCGACGGCCACGCCGACCGCCACCGTGACGGCGACGGGCACCGCGACACCGGCAGCTACCGCGACGCCGATGCCTACCACGTCCACCGACGGTCCAGGATTCGGCGTCCTCGTGGCCCTTCTCGGGGTGCTCGCCGCTGCAGGGGTCGCTCGGTGGCGTTGATCCGATCACCGCCGGCGCGGGTCGCGCGAAGTCAGTCGACCGATCGCGCACGCTCGAACCGGTACGGCGGGAGGATGAGGTCGTCGAGGTCCGGCATCAGTTTGACGTTGTAGACGATCCGCAGTTCGGCCGTCGTCGGGGCGCCGATACAGGACAACTGGATGCCGCGATCGAGCATCTCGGACGAGAGGACGTGATCGATCGGCATCGTCATCTCGCCGTCGACGACGGCGACCGCACAGTTCGCACACGCGCCGCCACGGCAGGCGTACGGCCACGCGAACCCGCGGTTCTCGGCCGCTTGCAGGAGCGTCTCGCTCGGTTCGGCCAGGAACTCGCCGTAGTCCGCGGGATCGAGGTCGGCCGCAGCCGCCTTCTCGAACAGGTCGTCGTCGTCGAGGCTCCAGTTCCGGTCGTCGATCACCGCGTAGTTGAGGTACTCGACGCGGGAGCCATCCGGACGGGTCGCCCCGTCCCGATCCTCCTCGGCTGACTCGTCGCTCCCGTCCCCGTCGACCTGTCCGTCGACGATCGCCTCGTACGCCGCCTTGACTCGCTGGAACGCGCGAACCGAGCCACCCTGATCCGGGTGGGTCTCCATCACCCGCCGGCGGTACGCCCGATCGATCTCCGCCTCGTCGGCGTCCGGATCGACCTCCAGAACGTCGAATGCGTCCACGTCAGCGGGTAGGGGTTCGGACGGATAAATCTCCTTGGACCGGGGTGGCGCCGCCGCGGACTCGTGGCGGGAGCTCCCGTCGTGAGTGCCGGGGTGACGGCCATCCGATGGAGACTACAATAGAGTCGAACTGCGCGAGAAGTGGGGCCGGCGGGACTGTCGAATCACGCCCAGACGTGCTCGCTTCGTCGCCGGCCTGCGGCCGGCTTCCAGCGGGACCTTCGGTCCCGCACTGCTCGCGGGAACGCGGGTACGGCCACCCGAAGATGGGTGCTGGTCGACGTGAGAATGCGGGAAGTGGGCCGGCGCGAATTCGAATCGCGGTTACGGCCACCCGAAGGCCGAAGGATACCAAGCTACCCCACCGGCCCGCGGTCGGACGAACGCCAGCGGCGAGTTTAACAGTTGTGATTCGGCCCACTCAGTACGACCGGAACCCCTCGGTGTCGAGGTAGTTGTGGGCGACGGTGATGGCGTGGTCGGCGTGGAGCGCGCGCGGGCCGAGGCGGACGCGGCGGTCCGCCCGCTCGGACAGGCAGTCGGCCTCGCGGTCGGCGAAGTCGCGGTGGTCGGAGAGGGCGAAGACGGGGTCGGACGGCGGGTCGCGGTCGACGACCGGCGTGCCCGCCTCGTGGAGTTGGACGAGCGTGCCGTCCAGGGCGTCGAGGGTCGCCTCGAACCCGCGGCGACGGATCGAGACGCCGGGGCTCGACTCGACCGGCTGGTGGCCGATGGCGTCCTCGCGGCGCTCCAGTGCCCCCCGGATCAGCGCGGCCGTGCTCCGCTCGTCGGGATTGAGCCGGCGGAGGTCGCTCCCCTCGAAGGTGATCGTGAACGCGTCCCCGAGGACGAGGTGGACGCGGACGTCCTCGCGGATGGCATGGGAAAGGAAGAAGGCCGACGTGACACACCGACAGAGTACGTCGAGGCGGCCGGCCCCGCCCGCGAGGTCGTCGAGCGTGAACTCCGGGGCGGTGGGCGCCTCGTGACCGACGACGACGAACTGGCGCATGGCGGACGTGGGCGGCCGGCGGCCTTGGTTCTACTCGTTCCCGATCCGGATCGTCGTCGACGCGGCGAGACGGGAGTCGTCGACGAGGAGGCGAGCGGTCAGGGTGTGTTCGCCGGGATCCGCGGCGATCCACTCGTCGGCGGCGACCCGAAACCGCTGGAACCAGCGGGTGTGGAAGGTCGTGCGTCCGCGGCGGGCGACGTCGAACGTCCCCGACTCCGCGGGGAGGGTGTCGACGGTCGACGCGCGGTCGACGCCGTCGACGGCCCACGTCCACGGGACGGGTGCGGTCGTTCGCAGGCGGAGCGGGATCGGCAGGCGGTTGCGGACGGTGACCCGGAGCCGGACGGGTTCGTCGGGCGCGTATCGCTCGCGGTCGGTCGCGCAGTCGACGACGAGGGCGCGCCGGCGGACCCACTGGGGGAGGAGGGCGTGACTCGCCTTTGCGGCGTCGAGCGAGCGCGTCGTCCCGGGCGTCGACGTCGAGGACGGCGAGTTCTCCCGACGGGGCGGCGCGGTCACGGACCGCCCTCCAGCAGGTCGTGGTACGGACAGGCGATCGCGTGATCGCCGGCTTCGTCGACGTGCTCCAGGTCCGGGTGGGCATCCCACTCACCGCAGTCGTCCTGTGCGATCGGACAGCGGGTGTGGAAGGCACAGCCGTCGGGCGGATCGGTCGCCGAGGGGACGGTCCCGTCGAGGACGACGCGGTCGCCGTCCCATCGGGGGTCGGGTTCCGGGATCGCCGAGAGCAGCGCGTAGGTGTAGGGATGATAGGGGGGCGAGAACACCTCCCCGACGCTGCCGCGCTCGACGACGTGTCCGAGATACATCACCGCCACTCGGTCGGCGAGATGTTCGACGACCGAGAGGTCGTGAGCGACGAGGAGGTACGCGAGGTCACGCTCCGCCTGCAGGTCGGCCAGCAGATCGAGGATGCCCGCCTGCACCGAGACGTCGAGGGCGCTGACTGGCTCGTCACAGACGACGAATTCGGGATCGACCGCGAGCGCGCGGGCGATGCCGACGCGCTGGCGCTGGCCGCCGGAGAGTTCCCGCGGGTAGCGCGCGGCGTGACTCGGGCGGAGGCCGACCGTCTCCAGCAGGTCGGCGACCCGCCGGTCGCGGTCGGCGGCGAGGTCGTGGGCGTCGATCCCCTCGACGATCGCGTCGCCGACGGTGAGGCGCGGGTCGAGACTGGCGGTGGGGTTCTGGAAGACGTACTGGAGGTCGCGGCGCCGCTCCCGGAGTGCGTCCGGCGACAGCGTGCCGAGGTCGTCGCCGCGGTGGTAGACCGAGCCGTCGGTCGGCTCGTCGAGGTGGAGGAGAGTGCGCCCGAGCGTACTCTTGCCACACCCGGACTCGCCGACCACCGCCAGCGTCTCGCCGGCGCGTACGGTCAGGTCGACGCCCTGAACGGCCTGCACCCACCGACGCCGCCCGAGCAGCCGATCGAGAAAGCGATCCGAGGTGGGGTACTCCTTGACCAGCCCCTCGGCGCGGAGCAGCGGGGCGGTCACCGATCCTCACCCCGATCGGGGGCGCCGTCGGGACGGTCGGTGTCGTCGACCTCGACGGCGAACGTCAACTCGCCGTCGAGGTCGCCGGTGTAGGCGAGACAGGCCGCCCGGTGGGTCGTCCCCTCGGCGTCGTCGTCGACCGCGGCGAGCGGCGGGTCGCGTTTCGTGCAGGCGTCCTCGGCGTAGGGACACCGCGGGTGGAACCGACAGCCGGGCGGCGGCGCCGAGAGGTCCGGCATCGACCCCGGGAGCGTTGCGAGGCGGTCGCGGTCGTCGCCGAGTCGGGGCACCGCGCTCAACAGCCCTGCGGTGTAGGGGTGTTTGGGGTCGTAGAACAGTTCCTCGACGTCGGCCCGTTCGACGGCCTGCCCCGCATACATCACCAGCACGCGGTCGCAGAACTCCGCGACGACGCCGAGGTCGTGGGAGACGAGTTGGACGGCGAGGTCGTCGGCCGCGAGGTCGTCGAGCAGTTCCAGCAACTGCGCCTGGACGGTCACGTCGAGTCCGGTCGTCGGTTCGTCGGCGATCAGCAGGGCGGGGTCGCCCGCGAGCGCCATCGCCACGAGTACGCGCTGGGCCATGCCGCCGGAGAACTCGTGGGGGTACTGGCTGGCGCGCGTCGCCGGGTCGGGGATCCCGACTCGCTCCAGCAGCGAGACGGCGCGGTCGTGGGCGGCCTCGCCCGCCAGATCGGTGTTTGCACGCACCGCCTCGGCGACCTGCTCGCCGACAGTGTAGACGGGGTTGAGCGCCGTCTCGGGGTCCTGAAACACCATCCCGATCTCGCCGCCTCGGACCGATCGCAGGCGGTCGTCGGTTGCGGTCCGAAGATCCTCTCCGGCGAAACGGACCGTTCCTCCCTCGATCCGCCCGGAGGCCTCGAGCAGGTCGAGGACGGCGAGCGCGGCGGCGGTCTTGCCCGCGCCGCTCTCGCCGACGACGCCCAGTCGCTCGCCGCGGTCGACGGCATAGGAGAGCCCGTCGACCGCACGCACGACGCCCTCCTCGGTGTAGAACCGCACGTCGAGGTCCTCGACTTCGAGCAGCGCCATCAGCGCGCCTCCCGGCGGTAGGCGTCGCCCTCGGCGTCCGGATCGAGGGCATCTCGAACGCCGTCGCCGACGAGGTTGATCGCGAGGACGAACAGGAAGATGGCGAGCCCCGGGAAGACGGTGACCCACCACTCGCCGCCGACGAGGGTGTCGCGGCCGGCCGAGAGCATGCTCCCCCACTCGGCGGTGCCCGGCGGGAGGCCGAGGCCGAGGAAGCCGAGCGCTGCGGCCGAGAGGACGACGGTGCCGACGTTGAGCGTCGCCTGGACGACGACGGGGGCGACGGCGTTGGGGACGACGTGCCGGGCGAGGACGTGCCGGTCGCGCACGCCGAGTGCCCGTGCCGCGAGCACGTAGTCGCGCTCGACGACGCTCAACACCTCGCCCCGAAGCAGGCGGGCGTAGCTGATCCAGCCGACGGCGACGAGTGCGGCGACGAGTTTCCAGAATCCCTGGCCGAAGGTGGCGACGAACGCGATGGCGAGGACGAGAAACGGAAAGGCATAGAGCACGTCGACGAGTCGCATGATCGTCTCGTCGACCCATCCGCCGACGTAGCCCGCCAGCGCCCCCAGCGGGACGCCGACGGTGACGGCGAGGCCGACGGCGATGGCGCCGATGGAGAGGCTGTACCGTCCCCCGTAGAGCACGCGGGAGAACACGTCGCGGCCGGCCCAGTCGGTGCCGAAGGGGTGGGCGAGCGAGGGGGAGAGATACGGCTCGGCGACGCCGGAGGCCGCGGGATCGTACGGCGCCAACGCGATCGGCTGGACGACCACGCCGCCGACCTCGATGGGGCGAGCGAAGAGGGCAAGCAGCGCCATGACGCCGATGACGCCGAGGCCGACGACGGCGGTGCGGTCGCGGCGGAACCGCCGCCAGGCCCGTCGCCGGCGGTCGACCGAGGCGGTCGCGTCTGGCGCCGCGTCCGTCGTTCCGTCGTCGGCGTCCACTCCCTCGAAGCCGCGCACGCGCAGTCGGCCGCGGTCGGCGAGCGGATCCGGTCCGGTCATGATCGGTAGCGAATCCGTGGATCGAGGTAGGCGTACAGTACGTCCGCGAGGAGGTTGGCGACGACGACGGCGACCGCCGCGTCGTCGCCGTCGCGGGTGAGCGCGTCCGATCGAACTGGAAGTGGGTGCCGGATCATGATCGGTAGCGAATCCGTGGATCGAGGTAGGCGTACAGTACGTCCGCGAGGAGGTTGGCGACGACGACGGCGACCGCCACGAGCAACACCACGGCCTGCACGACGGGGAAGTCGCGCTGGAGGATGGCGCGGACGAGCAGGCGGCCGAGGCCGGGCCACGAGAAGACCCGCTCGATGACGACGGCGCCATCGAGGAGGACGGCCACCTGGAGCGCGGCGACGGTGACGACCGAGATCAGCGAGTTCCGCAGGACGTGTTTGACCAGCACCGTCCGCTCTGGGAGCCCTTTCGCGCGGGCGGTGCGCACGTAGTCCCGCCGGAGTTCCTCGCCGACGGCCGAGCGGGTGAGCCGCGTGAAGAGGGCGGCCGAGGCGGTGCCGAGGGTGAGCGCCGGCAGCGCGAGGAAGGCGAGCGATTCGGGGGCAAGAAGCGGCGCGACCGGCGGGATGACGGGCACGAGGTTCAGGTGGACGCCGAACACGAGGATGAGTAGGAGCCCGAGCCAGAAGTTCGGTGTGGCGATGCCGGCGAGCGCGACGACGCGGCTGATCTCGTCGGCGGGACCGCCACGGTTCACCGCTGCGAGGACGCCGGCGGGCACGCCAACGAGGAGCGCGACGACCAGCGCGGCGGTGCCGAGTGCCAGCGTCGCGGGCAGTCGTGCCGCGACGGCGGCGCGGACGCTCCGGTCGGAGACGACCCGCTCGCCGAAGTCGAGGTGGAGGACGTCCCACAGCCAGAGCGCGTACTGCGTGGGGAGGGGTTCGTCGAGGTGGTACTGGGCGCGGAGCGACGCGCGGAGGTCGGGGGTCGACTCCTGGAACTGGAGGACGTAGTCGACGGGCGTCCCCGGGAGGAGTTTCACGAGGCCGAAAGTGAGCACGGAGACGCCGATGAGGATCGGGACCGTCAACAGGACCCGCCGCAGGACGTACCGTCGTAGTGACATCGGCTCGTGGCTCACCCGCCCCCGGTCGCGGTGTAGGTGTCGGCCCAGGGGGCGTAGATGGCGGTGAACTCGCCGGCGTCGATTGGATAGGTGCGAAAGCCCTCGACTGCGGCCGATCGGACGGCTTCGAGGCGTCTGTTGAAGCGGATGAAGGCGGCGGGCACGTCGGCGACGATCCGGCGCTGGGCGTCCTCGTAGAGCGCGCGGCGCTCGGCGGTGTCGTACGTCGCCAGCGCCTCGTCGAGCAGGCGGTCCACCTCGTCGTTCGCGTAGTGGGCGGCGTTACAGCACGAGGGGGTGGCCTGATCGCCGTGAAAGAGGTTCCGGAGGTAGGTGTCGGGGTCCCAGCCGCCGGTCCACCCGAGCGCCATCATCGAGTCCGACTGGTTGGAGTCGCCGGCCAGCACCCGCGAGACGTAGGTGTTCCACTCGAACTGGTCGAGCGAGACGTCGAAGAAGTCGGTGCGGTCGAGTTCGTCGCGGACGAGTTGTGCCCACCGCACCCGTTCCGGCGTCTCGTTGGTGACGATGGTCGTCTCGTAGGGGGGCGAGACGTCGAGCGTCTCGAAGCCGGACGCCAGCAGTTCGCGTGCGCGCTCGGGGTCGTACCCCTGGTGTTCGTCGCGCATCTCGGCCTGGAACGACTCGGAGGAGTAGTCGTCGAGCAGGGGGGAGATGGGGGCGTACGCCGGGCGGCCGATCCCGCCGTACACCGAGGAGATGATCTCCTCCCGGGGGATCAGTCGAGCGATCCCCTTTCGCACCTCCCGGTTCGAGAACGGGGCGGAGGCGAGGGGGAAGACGACCATCTCGAACCCGCCGGCGAGGCGGTCGGTGACGGTGATGGCGTCGTCATCGCGGAGGTCGGCGATCGCGTCGGCCGGTGGGTTGTTCGCGAGGTCGACGTCGCCGGCTCGGAGCGCGGCCACCTGCGAGGGCCCCTCGACGATGATGCGGAAGGTGAGCGTCTCGATGGGTGGCTCGTCGGGCACCTCGCCGGCGCCGTCGTACCAGTGATCGTCAGCGCGGGTGAGCCGGAAGAGCTGGTCGGGTTCGTGGGTGTCGAAAGCGTAGGGGCCGGTCCCGACGGGGGTCGTCGAGAGGTCGAGATCGCCGGCGGCGGCCGCCTCGGGGACGATCGGCACGCCCCCAAGTGAAACCCGGAAGGGCGCGTACCGGTCGGTGAGGGTCACGTCGAGCGTGTGGTCGTCGACGATCGTCGCGTCGTCGTACCAGAGGTAGACGTCGGATTCGCGGGGCGTCCCCTCGTAGCGCTCGAAGGTGGCGACCACGTCGCTCGCGGAGAACTCGCTCCCGTCGTGGAAGGTGACGCCCTCGCGGAGGGAGAGTCGCCAGGTGAGTTCGTCCTGCCGCTCGACCGCGGTGGCGAGGGCCGGGCGCGCCTGCCCCTCGAAGTCGATCGCGAGGAGCGGTTCGTAAACGAGGCCGAAGGCCTTTCGCGAGGTGGTGTCGTTCGCCCGCGCCGGATCGTAATTTTTCACGTCGGCGGCGAGCGTCGCGACGAGTTCGGCGCCGTTCGATCCGCCCGAGTCACCCGTACAGCCGGCGACACCGGCGGCAGCCGTCGCCCCGACCCAGCGAAGCAGTCGGCGGCGTGATGTGGTGGCCGGTGGCATACTGTACGTCCGGCGGCCGACGCCGAAATAGGCTACGGTCGGACGACGGTCGTCCGATCAGGCCGGCGCGGGCGTCGGTGCCCGCGGCGGGCGTTCGGGGCCGCCGCCACCCGGCCCGCTGGCCGGCGTGTCGGCGTCCGGTTCCTGTGGGGCGCCGGGCGTCTTCTCGCCGGTCACGAGGAAGTCGGCGAGATTGCCGATGAGGACCTCGTTGTCGGCGTCGTAGGCGTTCTCGCGCGAGAGGAAGGAGGTGTCACCGACGGCGGTCACGTTCCCGCCCTCGCTCCGCGCGAGGACGGCGTACCGACCGGCGTCGCGGGTCGTCGACAGGGTCGTCCCCTCGGTGCCGACGAGGACGCGCGTGCCGCTGCCCGTCCGGATCGGCACGGCGTCGCGAACCACGACGCGCTCGATGCCGTCCGCGAGGCCGGCGCTCGACGCCGGCCGCGCGTAGATGCTCTTGTAGTTGTTGTCGTTCTCCTGCATGTTGTAGAGGTAGCCCGAACCGTAGGCGAGGCCGTACGTCGAGGCCAGCCCCGTCGTCCGGGGTGCGGTGGGTTCGAAGCTCCCGAGGCCGAACAGCAGGCCGCCGGAGGCCTGGACGGAGGGTGGCCCGCCCATCACGAGGACGCGACCGCCGGCGTCGGTGAAGGCTTCGACGCCCGCGAGTTCGTCGCTCGTGTACCGCTCCTGGGGGCTGGCGACGACGAACGCGTCGGCCGAGCGGAGCGACTCGTTGAGGCTGCGGCGCTGGCCGCGGTAGAACCGCACCCGGTGGCCGTTCTCGACGAGCGCCGAGAGCATGGGTTCGAGTTGGGTCTTCGAGACGCTGTTCCGATGGCCCACGTCGACGAGGACGGTCTTCCCGCTCGTCGAACTCTCCATGCTGATCTCGCCTTGCTCGGGCGTCTCGTCGGGGAGGACCGTGCCGGGCTGGAACTGCTGGTTCTCGACGGTCGTGGCGTCGCTCCCGGGGTCGTCGCCCGAGCCGAGTGCGTAGGGGGCGACGGCCGCACCGCCGACGAGCACGACCACGATGACGACGAACAGGGCGGCGAGTCTGGACTTAGGCGCTGACATTACCGATCACCTCGTCTTGGGTTCGCACGTCCCCGTACACCATCAGGTAGGTGGGGGACTCGACGGCGTCGTAGCCGACCGGGCTCTTCTCGACGACGACCGTGCCGCCGTCTTGCGTACTGAGGAGGAAGAGCCCGCCGGTCCGTGGCGGTTCTTTGCGATAGACCTCGTAGTCGTCGAGGCCGGCCGCGTTGGCGGCCTGTCGGATGGCGTCCTGCGTCGAGCCGATGTCGTCGGCCATTCCGTTCTCGACGGCCCGGGCGCCGGTGTACACCTTCGCGTGGGCGACCTCGGTGCGGGTGAGTTCGAGGTCGTCGCTGCGGTGTTTCATGACGCTCCCGACGAACGCGCGCTGGAGGGTTTCGATCTGGGCGCGTCGCTGCTCGGCGGTGGCGCTGGCCTTGTCGGGGCCGCTCTTGATCTCTCCGGGGAGCGAGGGGCCGGGCGCCGCACCGCGGACGCCGACGCTACCGACGACGGAGGCCGGCGTGACGTAGATGTCGCGGGTCGGGAGCATCGCGTAGTAGGCGCCGGAGGCCCCGGTCGATTTGACGCTCGCGACCACGGGCATCACTTCGGCCGTTCGCTGGACCGACAGGTAGAGTTGTTCGCTCGCGGCCGCCCCGCCGCCGGGACTGTCGACGTTGAGGACGACCGCCTCGACCGATTCGTTCTCGCGGGCCTCGCGGAGGTCCTCCTGCACCTCGGACACCGAGTTGGAGGAGATGAACCCTTCGACGGTGATGACGGCGACGCTGCCGTCGGGTTCGGTCGCCCGGTCGTACGCGACCGGGGCGAGGACCGCGCTCAACAGGACGGCAGCGGCCACGACGAGGGCATAGGACTGGAACCTCGTCAGCGAACTGCCATCTGGACTGTTCGACATAGTGCATCCGCCCGTCCTCACTACGTCGGGTAATAAGCTGGCTAAACGAAAACGGCGATTGCACCTTGTGATGGTGTCACTCGGTCAGACCGTAGCCACGCTTGAACAGGACGAAATCGACGGACAGCACGGCTACGGTCACGCCGGAGAGCACGAGGAGTGACGTGTTCGGGTCGATCTCTGTCACGCCGATCATCCCGTAGCGGACGCCGTTGACCATGTAGACCATCGGATTCAGTAGCGACACGTCCCGCCAGAGCGGCGGGAGCACGTCGAGCGAGTAGAACACGGCCCCGAAAAACACCAGCGGGCGGAGGATGAACTGATTCATCACGGTCAGATAGTCGAAATCGTCGGCCCACAGTCCGCCGATGATGCCGAGTCCGCCGAACAGCGTCGTGATGACAAGGGTAAACGCGACCAGGTACAGCGGGTGGGAGAGCGGGACGGCGGTGAACACCGACCCCACGCCGACGATCAGGATCGCGGTGAGGATCCCTCTGGTCGCGCTCGCGATCACGTAGGAGACGACCATGTTGAGATTCGACATGGGCGTCACGATCACGGCGTCGATGTAGTCGTTCCAGCGTCCGTGGAAGATGGAGAAGGAGGCGTTCTCGAAGGCGTCGGAGATCGCACCGAGGACCACCAGACCGGGGAGGACGAACTGGACGTAGCTCACGCCCGCGATGGGGCCGATGCGACTGCCGAGGATGACGCCGAAGACGGCGAAATACAGCGTGTTCGTGATGATCGGCGGCAGGAAGGTGTTGTACGGCCGTCTGACGAAACGGAGGATCTCTCGTCGAACGAGCGTCTTCAGTTGGACGGTGCGTCGGCTCACGGCTGCGCTCCGTCCGTGACCGTCGAGTCCTGTCGTGTCATCTCCACGAACACCTCCTCCAGCGACGTCCGCGAGACGTCGAGGTCGACGATTTCGTAGCCCGCGGCGTCGAGTTCGCGCACGAGGTCGGGGGCGACGAGCCCGCCTCGCGACGCCGAGACGACGAGGCGACCGTCCGCCACGTCGACCGCTTCGATCTGGCCGTCGCCGACGGCGGTGACGGTCGGCGCGGTGTCGATTGGCTCGCGGAACGTGACGGTGATGCGGTCGGTACCGCGATCCATGAGGTCGTCGGGGGAGCTCACCGTCACGACCCGGCCGCCGTCGAGGATCGCCACCTCGTCACAGAGCCGTTCGGCCTCCTCGATGTAGTGGGTCGTGAGGAGGATGGTCGTCCCCCCCTCGTTGAGGTCGGTGATGAGATCCCAGAGGTCGTGGCGAAGTTGGACGTCGACGCCCGCGGTCGGCTCGTCGAGAATCAGGAGGTCGGGATCGGTGACCAGCGCCCGCGCGATGAGAAAGCGCCGCTTCATGCCGCCGGAGAGCCAGTCGAACCGCGTGTCGCGTTTCCCGTAGATACCGACCTGCTTCAGGGCCTCGTCGGCGCGCTCACGGGCCTCCGCCGCCGGAATCCCGTGATAGCCGGCCTTGTGTTCGAGGACTTCACGGATGGGAAAAAAGCGGTCGACGTTGAACTCTTGGGGCGCGAGGCCGATGCGGTCGCGCGCCTCGCGGTACTCCGTCGTGACGTCGTGCCCGAACACCTGCGCCTCGCCGCCGGTCTTCCGGACGAGGCCGACGAGGACGTTGATGAACGTCGTCTTCCCCGCCCCGTTCGGCCCGAGGAGCCCGAAGAAACTCCCCTCGGGAACCGACAGTGAGACGCCGTCGAGCGCCGTCACGTCGTCGTATCGCTTCCGAAGGTCGTCGGTCGCTATGGCGGCTACCATCTGGAGACGACTCCGCGCCGAACGGAATTAAGCCCCGTGAACTCTCCGTGTCTTGCGGTAGCACGGAACACATAAGGGGTTAAAACACATTAACGAATATTATCATGATCAATCATTAAGTTTATACACCAGTCAGTCGTCCCATCGGGTGCGATGTACGTACGCGACCACCACACCGAGGCAGGCCGAACCGCCGGACGACCCACGACAGACACACCACCTACATGGATCCCACGACTCAGCGACCCGACGACGAACTAGCCCAGCAAGCACCCCTCGTGCCGGACCTCAGTCGACGCGATGGAGACCGTCCGCCGACGCGCCGCGTGTCCGTGACTGACGCGGCTACTCGGCGGACGAACGACGACGAACTGGCCCAGGCGGCGCCGCTCGTGCCGGATCTCGGCCGTCCGGAGCGTGCTTCCCCCGCCGACGCGGAGGCACCCAACTGATGACTCCCGACGAACTCGACACCGACACGGTCACTCGCGACATCGACAACCCGGCGGCCGAACGGTTCCGCGACCGACTCGCGAACCAGCAGTTCGTCTTCGCGCCGGGGCTCTATCACGCCCTCGACGCCCGACTCGCCGAGATGACGGGTCACGACGCCGTCTACATGAGTGGCTACTCGACGGTCCTCGGTCAGTTCGGCTTCCCGGACCTGGAGATGGTGACGATGACCGAGATGGTCGAGAACGCAAAGCGGATCGCGGAGGCCACGACGCTGCCGGTGATCGCCGACTGCGATACGGGCTATGGTGGTATCCACAACGTCCGCCGTGCGGTCCGCGAGTACGAGAAAGCGGGCGTCGCCGCGGTCCACATCGAGGACCAGACGACGCCGAAGCGCTGTGGCCACATCGCGGGCAAGCAGGTCGTCTCCCGCGAGGACGCCGAGGCCCGTTTTCGGGCGGCCGTCGACGCCAAGCAGTGTGACGACACCGTCGTCATCGCCCGGACCGACGCCTACGGCTCCGCCAACGGCGACTGGGAGGAACACCTCGAACGCGGGCGCATCTACGCCGACGCCGGGGTCGACCTCGTGTGGCCGGAGATGCCCGATCCCTCCCGTACGGACGCGGTCGAGTACGCCGAGACTATCCACGAGACCCACCCCGACCTCGATCTGGCGTTCAACTACTCTTCCTCCTTTGCGTGGTCCGAGGAGGAGGATCCGCTGACCTTCGCGGAACTCGGGGACCTCGGCTACAAGTACATTTTCATCACCCTCTTCGGGTTACACTCGGGCGCCCACGCCGTCTACGAGGACTTCGAGCGACTCGCCGAGGACGACGAGACTGCACAGTTCGACCTCGAAGACCGCTATCTGGGTCACCCCACGGAGAGCCACCACGAACTCTCCTTCGTCGACAGGTACCAGGAGGTCGAAGCCGCGTTCGATCCCGAGGCCCGCCGCCGCATGGCGGAGTCCGCGGGGTTCAGCGAGGAGACGAACGACCCCATCACCAGCGACGAGGACCGTGGAGGGACGCCCGAGACGCCGACGACCGACGACGACTGACCCACGGCGTCTCGCCCCTTTCAGAGCAGGAACGTGACACCCCAGAGCGTCACCATCCCGGCTGCGAGCGTCGCGAACATGTTCTCCGTCGCCCACGCGACGCCCGCGGCGACGACGCCGGCGAACAGGCGGCCGTCGAAGAGTGTCGCGGCCACCGTCGGGCCGGGATCGAGGACGGACGGCGCCACGAGCGCAGCCAACACCGCCGCGGGGACATACCGGAGCGCTCGCTCGATCCGCGGCGGCATCCCGTCGACGTGGCCGAGGAGGTAGATAAACGAGTACCGGATGCCGAAGGTGAGGACGCCGACGACGAGGACGACCGCCCAGATCGCGAGCGGTCCGTAGGTGGTCGTCACGAGGCCGTCCTCCCCTCGGCGACGACGCCCGCGGCGACGCCGGCGAGTGCCCCGCCGAGCAACCCGAGGTTCAGCGGCCACCCCGCACCGACGACGGCGATGCTCCCCCCGACGAGCGCCGCGACGGCACGCGGGCGATCCGACAGTTCGGGAAGCAGCAAGGCGAGAAAGACCAGCGGCACCGCGAAGGAGACTCCCCAGCGATCGGGGATACGCGCCCCGAGGACGGCGCCGGCGGCGGTGGCGACCTGCCAGACGAGCCACATGGGAACCGCGACGCCGAGGTAGTACCACCGCCGGTCGGTCGGCCCGTCGGACCGGAACTCGGCGACGGCGAGCGCGTAGGACATATCGGTCAGGAGATACGCACACGCCGCCTCCCACCGGCGCCGGAACGATTCGAAGTACGGGGCGATCGAGGCCGAGTACATGCTCATCCGCAGGTTGATGACGACGGCCGTGAGGACGACCACGGCGAGGGGCGTGTCGGTGGCGAGGAGGTCGACGGCGGCGAGTTGGGAGGCGCCGGCGAACACGACCACCGACAGACCCACGGCCTGGACGGGTGAGAGCCCGGCGTCAACCGAGGCGACGCCGGCGACGAGGCCGAACGGAACGACGCCGAGGAGGAGCGGGAGCCCCGCCCGGACGCCGGTGCGGAGGTCGTCGGGAACCGGAGGCATATCGGACGGTGGACGGGGGACCGGCAACGACCTTTCGGTTCCGGGCCGGCGTCACCGACCGATGACGACGGCGTCGCGGATTTCGAGAGCCGTCTCGAACTCGTCGCGACGGTCCGTCTCGGAGCCGATCCGCCGAAGCTGTTCGGCGTGGGCGCGTGCCACCGCCTCGGTCTCTCGACGGTCGAAGCCGAGGCGGTCGCCCACCGTCTCCCAGTGGTCCGTCGGGACGAGAAACACCTCGCGGCCGTCGTCGTCACCGTCGGCGACCCGTTCGAACTCGCGGCGGTAAGTGCCGAGGCCGTCGCCGAGGTCGACTTGGACGCTGGCAAGGAGATCAGAGAGTCGGCCGGGGCCGACGCTCGCCTTCGCGGCGGTGAGCATGAACACCTGCCCGTCGATGGGGGAGTTCGACACGCGGGACACGTCACCCACCCGCACGCATCGCCTTCTGTGCGAAGCGTTCGATGAGCGGATCGAGGGTGTCGGGATCACCCTCGAACACGAAGTCGATCTGGGTGAGCGACACCGACGGTCCGACGCCGACGGTCTGCGCCGAGAGGTCGGCCGCCCAGTCGTCGCCCTCGACGCGGTCGTCCGCCACCTGCTCGGCGCCGAGGGTCTCGAGGTACTGGATCGCCAGGCGCTTGGAAATTCCACGGAAGGAGCGCTCCCGGCGTACCCAGTCGTCGGTCATGTGCCGCCCGCCACCGGCGGGAACACCGACAACGTGTCGCCGTCTTCCAGTACCGTCTCGGTTCCCTCCATGTGGAGCACCTCCCGCCCGTTTTTCAGGATGTTGAGATTCGGCTGCAGGTCGCCCTGGTCGTCGATCAGTTTGCCTTCGAGGCCGTCGTACGCCGATTCGAGCGTCAGGAGAACCTCGCCGACGGTCGCGCCGTCCTCGAACTCGCGTTCGAGGGTCTTCTGGCCGACAGCCTCGCGGAACGTCGCGAAAAACCGCAGTTCCAAGTCCATGTCAGCCGTTGGGGGCGCGGTCGTAAAAAGTCACGCGACGCGGTGTGTCGTCGCTACCCTAACGGTCGCTCAGGCGGATGCCGTCCTCGACGGTTCGGTAGTTGCGCTCCCGATCGAGGCGCTCGGCGACCCAGCCGACCTCCTGAATCTGCATGATGAGGTCCGCCTGCAGGTTCCGCCACGCGATGGCGTAGATGGGCGACTGCCCCCACGCACGGAGTTCGGGGACGAACTCGTCGTACTGGTCGAGTTGATCCTCCAGTCGTTCGAGGGCGTCGACGACGCCCTGTGCGGCCTCGCGTTCGTCCGCCGCGGCGTCGACGGCCTCGTTGAGTCGGGCTTCGAGGCCGGCGACCGCCCGCTGCATGTCCTGCCGGGCCGCGTCGTCGTCGTCGGGGAGCGAGTCGAGGATCTGTCGGGGAACGCCGAGGTCGAATTCGTCCATACCGTCGGGTGGCTCGCGAGGTGTAAAAGGCTCCCGACAGTCAGTCCAGAAAGTCACGCAGGTCGGCCGCGCAGGACCGACAGAGCAACACTCGAAGCTCGCCGTCGGCGTCGAGGAGGTCGAGTGCCCCGTAGACGTGTCCCGGTTCGATCGTCCCACCACAGCGATGACAGTCGTGGGGGCGGGAGGGGTTCGACCCGGTCACCGTCCGTGGCCGTGGTTCCACCCGCGGCGGGGGCCGTCGTGTCGCTCTCCGTCGGCGGTCCGTGGACGGGTGGTCGGCGCGTCCCCGAGGGGCGTCCCGGCGTCGACGACGGACCCGAGGCCCAGTCGCTCGACCGTCTCGGCGGTCGGGACGCCGTCCGCCGACCACCCACGGGCCGCGTAGTAGGCGTCGAGCATGGTCTCGAACGCCTCGCGGTCGACGGTGCGGCCGGCGGCCGGCCCGTCGGGGAGCGGCTCCTCGAACAGCGCCGGCAGGGAGTCGTCGTCGCGGCCGAACCCCTCGCGGACGTTGAACAGGCGGACGAGCGTCCAGATCCGCTCGCCGACCGTCGCCAGCGACTCGCGGTCGTAGTCGAGGCCGACGGCCGACAGCCACTCCGCGCCGAGGTCCTCCCACATGGTTTCGCCGGCGAAGTCGTCGACGACGAGGCTCCAAAGCGTCGACCGGACGTTCTGTGCGCCGATCACGGTGGCGACGCGGTCGGCGGTCGTCCACGCGTCGCGGGCGAAGGCCTCCCGCTCGACGGGGCGGGCCCGGCGGTGACAGCCGCCGCGGTCGCTGGTGGCGTAGGCGAGTGCCATCCCCGCCGCGCCGCGCGGGTCGTACGCCGGCAGTTCCATCGACTTCACCGTCGGCACCGCGCCGGCGCCGTAGTGCTCGCGGGCGGCCGCCACCCCGTCGGCGAGCGTGTCGCCGAGGGCGGTCGACCGCGCCGCGATCGCCGCGAGCAACCCCTCGGCCGCGTCGGCGTCGCCGAAGGCGAGATCCGGCCCGGGATCGATCGCGCCCTCGGCCGCGGCGCGGGTGGCCCAGGCGACGGCGTTGCCCGCGCTGATGGCGTCCATGCCGAGGTGGTCACAGGCGGCGACGAGACGGGCCACGTCCCCGAAGTCGTCGATGCCGAGTCCCGCCCCGAGGGACATGAGCGCGCCCCCCCGGGGGACCGACTCGCCGTCCCCGGCGTCGACGCGGAAGCCGCCCGGCACCGCGTCGTCCTCGTTCTCGCGACCGGTCGCCGCCTCGCGGACTGCCTCGACGCCGATGTCGCCGGCGTCCTCGAAGCGGCCGCCCTGCCAGCCGCGAGTCGAGAGGACGCCCACCTCGTTGGCGAAGTCGACGCTCTCGACCGTCTCGCCGGCGGCCTGCCAGCGGCCGGTGTCGTCGTCGCGGTAGGCGGTGCCGTACCGCTCCCGGAGGTCGGCGAGCGCCGCGGGGGGGGCCGGCGGGTCGCCGCGCACCGCCACGGCCTTCAGGCGCTTTGCCCCCATGACGGCCCCGGCCCCGCCCCGACCGGCGTGGTGGTCGCCGCCGTCGCAGGCGATCGTGGCGTAGGCGACCCGCTTTTCGCCCGCCGGCCCGACGCAGGCCACGGCGCCGTCGAGGGCCGCGTCGGTTGCCGCGATGTCGGCCCCCCAGAGGTCGCTCGCGTTCTCGATCCGGACCTCGCCGTCCGCGACGACGAGCGTCGTCGGGGCGTCGGCGACGCCCTGGATCAGCAGGCCGAACGCCTCGGGGAGCGCGCCGGCGAGGGCGTCGGCGAACCGGCCGCCGCTGTAGGAGTCGAGGAAGGCGCCGGTCAGCGGCGACTTGGTGACCGCCGCGTATCGCGATTCGCCGGGGAGGTAGCCCGAGAGCGGGCCGAGCAGGAAACAGAGGCGGTTGTCCGGCCCCAGCGGGTCGGTGCCCGCGTCGAGTTCGTCGTAGAGGTAGCGGGCGCCGAGGCCCTTGCCGCCCAGCACCTCCCGCCGCCAGTCCTCCGGGACGCGCTCGCGGGAGACGGTCCCGGCGGAGAGGTCGACCCGCAACACGTCGCGCCGGACTGGCGGTGACATCGGCTCACGTAGTCGGGAGGCGGTGTTAAGGGTTGTCCTCGCCCTCGACGTGACGCATCTCGACGGCGACGCCGCGCGTGCTCTCGCGCATCTCGGCGCCGTGCATCGCCGCGCGGCCGACGCCGAAGGCCGCCGGCCCCTCGACCACCACTTCGTCGCCGACGCGGACCGCGTCGTCGGCGTCGACGACGCCCGGCGCGAGGACGCTCCCGTGTGGCACGAAGCCGTCGATTTCGACCCGCTTGGTCGGCGCCGCGCTCTCGGCCCAGTGGCGGGCGCCGGCGAGGGTAAAGGCGAGGACGCCGTACTGGGGCACCTGCGCCGCGAGTTGCGTGTCGTCGCCGTCGCGCACCTGCAGTTTGGGGTGGCGGCTCGTCGTCCGCAGATCCGGAAAGAGGTCGTCGCCCGCGTCCGACCCGAACTGGTAGTCGGCGATGGCCCGGACCGTGTTGTGCTGGCGCTCCCGCTTCGAGTATCTGAGTTCGCCCGCCAGCGCGTCCGAGAGGTTCGACAGCGACGCCGACGTGGTGGGGTGGTCTTCGACGGTGAACTCGAAGGGGACGTCGACGCGGTCGGCCACCCGCTCACAGATGTCGCGGTAGCCCTCGCCGGGGACGTGGGCGACCACCCGCGGGTAGTCGTTCCGGTCGAGGTACCGCTCCAGTACGCGGGCGACGAAGTCCTTCTCGCCCTCGGTCCAGTCGCCGGTGACCACCGCGTCGTAATGCTGGGCGGGGTACGTACACTCCAGTTCCTGGGGCACCACGCCGATGGGCGAGGTCATCGAGACGACGTGCCCGCGGTAGTCGATGGCGCGGTGGAACTGGGCGTGGCTCTGGGAGTCGCTGTAGGGCTTTCGCGCCGAACAGGGCAGGAGGACCAGCGGGTTCCCGAAGCGGTTGCGGTAGCGGGTCGTCACTCGGTCGGCGAAGCGCTGGATCTCCACCCGGTTCAGGGTGTCCTCGCTCGCCGCACTGAGTTCCGTATCGCGGATCACCGGCGTGCGCTCCTCCAGGTAGCGGTACTCGTGGTCGAACCCGCGGAACGCGGCCGTCAGCCAGTTCTCGTGGCGGGCCTGCCCTTCGAGGTAGTCACGAAGACGCCCACGGCGGATCCGGGTGCGGACGGTTCGGAGTTCGGCCTCCAGGGCCGCGACGTTGTGGGCGACACAGTCCTCGCGGGTGAACTCAGCGAGGGGCGGATCCGAGGGGAAGGCCCCGGGAAGTTCGTCCAGTTCGTCGAGGTGGTACGCGCCCTCGGTCGTGAGATACACGCCCTGTCGGCCCTTCACGCGGGCGAGTTTGGCGTCCACGAGGTCGGCGCCTGCGGCGACGAGGGAGGCGACGTTGCGCGGCGTGGCGACGCCGGCGAGGTAGAGTGCGGTGTCGGCGGGGACGGCCTCGCGGACGGCGATCAGTTCGTCGCGGAAGGTGGCGCCGTGGCCGACGACCCCCGGCGCGTTCGAGAGGACGTAGGCGTCACAGCCGTAGTCGGCGGCCGTCTCGGCGGTGACGACGCCGGCGCTCGGGAAGTCCACGTCGGGGTAGTCGACCGCGAAGGACTCCTGTACGGTCGGGTCGGTCCCTGCCGGAAACGAACGGTGGGGGAGCACCGTGAGGTCGGCCTCGCTCCCGTCGGGGTGGTCCCGGTCGCTCCCCCAGAGGCTCCCGGCGTCGACGACGACGTCGTCGGCGACCGCCGGGGTCGTCACGGGGTCGCGAAGGCGGAGTTCGCCCAGGCGGGCGCCCCCGTCCCGGGCGTGGACCTCGAAGTACTCGGTCATGAGGTGTCGTGGAGGGGGGCGCGGAACTACGTTTCGTTCCCGGACTCCCGCCGCCCCGATCCGACTTCGTCGCGGACGACGTAGTAGAGGATCCAGACGACGAGGCTGCCGAAGAACGCGCCGAGGGCCCAGGCGAGCGCGTGCCGACTGTTCCGACCCGTCGCGTCTCGATAGACCAGATAGGAGACGGCGAGCGGAACGACGACGGAGAACGCCATCACGGACAGGAGGATCAGGATCTCGATGCCACCGGGGACGCTGAACTGCAGTGCGGGGACCGGCATGGTCGCGAATCGAACGACTGGCGACAAAAGTGTTCCTCGGACAACGCATCGCGACCACCCACGCCCTTTAGCCGACCGCGTCCCAACGCGGGGCATGACCGAGTACACCGGCGAGTGGGACCGGGCGGCGGTCGCGGCGTTTCTGGCCGACGTGCGGGTTCCCATCCGGGTGGCGTGTCGGACGCCCGGCGGCAGCCTCTGGATGCTCTCGCTGTGGTACGACTTCGACCCCGACGCGGCGGAGTTCGTCTGTGCGACCGCCGCCGGGGCGGACGTGGTCGAGTACCTGCGTGCCGACGATGGGGTCGCCATCGAAGTGTCGACCAACCACCCACCGTACCGGGGCGTCCGGGGCAACGGGTCGGCGACGATCAGTCCCGACGACGGGACGGCGGTGTTGCGCGGCCTGCTGGAACGATATCTTGACGGCACCGACTCGTCGCTCGCCGAACGCCTCCTCGATCCGGACCGCGACGAGGTGGCGATCCGGATCGACCCCTCGCACATCTACTCGTGGGACTTCAGCGACCGGATGCGCGACGTGAGCGTGGCGTCGGATCCCTCCAGCGGCTAACGCCGTCCCCCCTCGCATCACCGTGAAATCGCCAGCGTGGGGCGTGTCGAGCCACGTGGGGGTCGTATGCGCATCACCCGCTCCGCGGTCGGCACCGGCCGACTGCTCGGGCGTGGCTCCCGGTCCGTCGCGTCGTAGCAGTCGCCCCGGCCGCGCGTAGCCGCTCCGAGGGCCACGACCCCACGGGAGTGCCGGTCACGGACGCGCCGGTCACGGATGCGCCGGTCGGGCGGGACCGTCGACGTTTCCGTATGGCCCACCCCCCTCACCCTCACCCTCACCCTCACCCTCACCGTCCTCCGGGCCGGTACAGGCCGCGAGGGGAACCACTCCAGCGGTCGCGGTAGCTATCACGAAGCGTCGACGGTTCATATGTGAGTGTCGGTAACACACTCCAAAAAATCATTCCTCGTCGCGAGCGGGTCGCGCGCCGAGGCGCTCGACGGTGACCGACGCGGGCAGCAGGGACAGCGCCGTCTCCGCCCAGCCGTCGTGGGCCACCGTCACGTCCGTGTCGGGGTTGGCGTCGACGAGGCGGGCGACCCCGCGGGCGGCGGCCTCGTGGGCGGCCCGGCCGAGACGCTCGGGGCGTTCGGCCGTGAACGGGTACGTCTCCGAGAGCGCCCGAGGGACGGGACCGAAGGGTGGCAGGAGTCGCCACGAGCCGTCGAACCGGTCGCCCGACGGGGCCGAGCCCTCGGTCACGAGCAGCGTCTCGGGGGCGTCGAGCCGGCCGATCCGCTCGTGGTGGCGGATCACCTCCGGTCGGCGGGCGCTCTCGGCCGAGCAGTAAAAGAAGGTTCCCTTGGCGGCGGGGTCGTGGCGCTCCAGTTGGGCGGCGTGATCCAGCAGGGCGCGGTAGCCGTCGAGCATCGCGGGGTGCCCGCGGGCACGCGTCTCGACGAGTTCGAGGAGAGCCCCCTCCCGGACGGCGTCCTTGACGCGCCGCAGTTCGCCGAAGGAGACGTGGAGGTTGTGTTCGGCGAGTAGGCGCTCGCGCTCGTCGTCGGATTCGGCCCGGAGGTCCTCGGGCGATCGCGAGGTACAGATCGGACACTCACAGGGGAAATACGTGAGGTCTTCCAGATGCTTCGTCCCGCGAACGGTGAGATAGCGGTCGTCACGGGCGTAGATGGCGTAGGCGGCGGAGTCGAACAGATCACAGCCCATGGCGACGGCGAGCGCGAACATCATCGGGTGGCCGGCACCGAAGAGGTGGACCGGGCGGTCGGCGCCGAGGCCGCGCTTTGCGGCCGCGACCACGTCGACCACGTCGGCGTACCGGTAGGCGTTCATCAGCGGCACGACCGCCCCGACGGGGAACACGTCGAGTGCCGTGCCGTCGGCGTGGCGGGCGGCGGCCTCCCGGAGGTCGAGGTGGGTCGAGCCCTGTATCGGGGCGTTGACGAGCATCTCCCCGGTGTCGGCGGCCGCGGCGTCGGCGAGCGCCCGCTCGGTGGTTTCGAGGTCCGCCTCGGCCGTCTCGCGGGCGGCGTCGGGCGGCGTCGGCACGTCGACTGGCGTCGCCACATCCGAGCCGATTGCGTGTTGAAATTCCAGGATCTCGCGGGTCGTCACGTCGATGTCGCCGTACTCGGCGAGCTGGAAGGAGCCGGAGTCGGTGACGATGGCACCCGAGAAGTCGAGCATGTCGTGGAGACCGACCTCGAGGGCACGCTCGCGGAGGTCGTCGGCCCCGCGGATGATGTAGGCGTTGGTGATGAGGATCTCGGCGCCGAACTCGGCTTCGAGGCGGGCGGGCGACACCGTGCGGATGTTCGGGTTGATGACGGGCAGCAGGGCCGGCGTCTCGACGGTGCGGTCGGCGCGGGGGACGGTCAACTCCCCGATCCGGCCCAAGGCGTCGCCGTGGCGCTGCTCGAAGCACTCGCGCATACCGCCACTGTTCGGGCCGCCGCGGTAAGGGTTCCGCTCCGAAGCGGAGGATTACGCCGGCAGCGCGGCCACGCCGTCGAGGAGGAGCGCCGCCGTCTCGCCGGGTCCCGGCTCCTCGGGGAACGACCCCGACTCCGAGAGCCGAAAGGCCAGATACGCCAGCGAGAACAGCGTCGCGTTGTACGCGCCGTGGACGAGGGCGGGAACGACGAGGTTGTCGGTGAGTTCGTAGACGGCGCCGAAGACCAGTGCGGGGAAAAAGAGCACCGTCACCGTGACGAGTCGGCCGCCGGCGCCGCCGGTCAGCGCGACGAAGTGGACGGCCGCGAAGATGGCGCTGGCGAGGGCGACGCCCGGAACCGGCTCGAACGTCTCGCGGAGGCGCCCCTGTACGATGCCGCGAAAGAGGAGTTCCTCGCCCGGACCGATGAGGAGGAAGGAGGCCGGGATCAGCCACAGCAGGACGCTCGGATCGGCGCTGGCGAACTCGGTGACCTGGTTCTCGCCCGCGGGTGCGCTGGTCGCGCTGATGACGACCGCGCCGGCGATGGCGGCCAGTAACGCCGTCACGTACCCCCCGACAACGAAAAGCAGGTCGCGAACCGAGGGGATCCGGACACCGAGATCCGGGAGTGACCAGCCACGGACGAGGAGGTAGCCGACGGCGACGCCGCCGAAGGCGATCCCCTGTATCGACACGAGCGACGCGACGAGGAGGACGAGGGGGGATGGCTCCACCCCGAGGCCCACCAAGAGGAGAGAGAGAGCGAGTACGAGGCCGACGCCGACGCCGAGGCCGGTTCCGGACACCAACAGGACGACGACGACCGCCCGCAGGCGGGCGACCGTCCGATCGTCGAGCGAGGGCATACCCACCCGTGGGAGTGGGAGCCTCGAAAAGCTTCCCACCGGTCCCCGTCCGGGTTCGGGGACGTCGCGTGGGGACCCCGCCCACGCTCGGCGGTCACTCGTCGCCGGTGTCGGCGTCGGCGGGCGCCTCCACGCGGTTCCGGAACGCCCGTGCGGGGTGGCGTGCGCGGGACGGGGCGCCGAACAACCGCTCGCGGATCGACCGCTCGGAGGGGCGCTCGGCCAGCAACACCGAGCAGTCCACGTCGTGGATCACGTCGAGGTGCAACGAGTTCTGGACCAGTCGGGAGAGCAGCCCCTGTTCGGTCGCGCCCATCATGAGCATCGTGCTGTCGGCGGCCGCGCGGGCGATGGCCGCCTCGACGTCGCCGGAGTCGACGGTGATCGCCGCCCCCTCAAGATCGTGTTCGGCGGCCCAGTTCCGGAGGAACGCCTCGCCGGCGCGCTCGTCGGTCTCGTCGGCGACGACGTGGAGCAACTCGACCTCCGCGTTCGTGACCTCCCGGAGCGCCCGGGCGACCGCCGCGTTCAGGTCGGAGTCGGGGCCGCCCGCGGTCGGGAGCAGGATCCGCGAGGGATCGAGTCCGCGGTCGTTGGCGATCAGGAAATCACAGGGCAGCCGGTTGGTCAGTTCGTCCAGTGGTCGCTCGGCGCGGGCCGAACTCCACAGCCCCTCCCGGTCCCAGTCCATCACCACCAGATCGGGACTGGTCCGGCGGGCCAGCGTGAACATCTCCTCGAACGAGCGCGGCGTGACCACCGTCGAGGTTTCGAGGGTGACGTCGTGGTTGCGGCCGATCCGGCGGGCGTCCTCGAGGAGTCGCTCGGACTCGCGCCCGATCCGGTCCTGCGGGGCCTCCTCGGCGTCCGTGGACCACCGTCGGGGCGCCTGGACGACGTGGACGACGTGGACCGTCCCCTTCTCGCGGCTGCTGGCCAGTTGGCAGGCCAGCCGCACCACCCCGGCCTCAGTCCGGGGGTTGGCGATGGGGACGAGGATCCGGTAGGTCTCCGGATCGCGGACGATCTCCTCGACGGTATCGAGGACGGGGACGTACGAGCGGCCGGCCAGCGACCCCGCCAGCCACTCCCGGAGCGAGAGTCGGCGAACGTTCCGGAAGCGGTCGATCTCCAGTCGCCGGTCGGAGGTCTGGTAGTAGTTGACCACCGTCACCAGCACCACGCCGCCGAGGGTGTTGCCCAGCAACACCGGCAGCACGAACCCGGTCAGCGCGGGCAGCGGATCGGTGCCGGTGACCAGCGCCAGGTAGACCACCTCGGTGAACGACACCACGACGTGAAACAGGTTGCCCATGGGGATGGCGAGGAAGGCCAGATAGACGACGAGTAGCCGCGAGACGGTGTCCCGGGCGGCGAAGTTGATCCAGACCACGCCAGCGACGATCAGTCCGGCGAAGGCGGCCTTGACGAACAGGTCGGTGGCGGGGGTGGCGATGCCCTTCTCGGCGAAGCCGAGCGCCACGTCCGCGGTGGCGGCGTCGAACACTCCGCCGTAGGCCAACGCCACCGCCCCCAGTCCGCCGCCCACGAAGTTGCCCGCGAGTACGATTAGCCAGTGACGACACAGCGTGGGGATCGAGACCAGTTGCTCCAGGGTGAGCGCCACCGGCGGCAGCGTGTTCTCGGTGTACAGTTGGTAGCCACCGATGATGATGTAGACGAATCCCAGCGGGTACAGCAGGACGCCGACGAACTTGGTCTCGGCTGTCGCCGTCACCGAGGCGTACAGCAGGAAGGTGACGGTGATCGCAAATCCGGCAGCCAGCGCACTGAAAAACAACTCCCGGAGTCCGGAGGTGACCTCGTGGTCGGCGTCGGCGACCACCCGCTGGTACACCTCGTCGGTGGAGAGTTGGTCGGCGAGTACGTCGTCGTGCCCATCGTCGCCGCCAGAGTCGGTGGCTGACGTGGGGTCGGAGGTCGGACCGGCCATCTCCGTACGTACCGTCTCCCCGAGGGAACGGTAAGTAGCTTTGTGGACGGCGACCGGCACCGAGTACGAACCCTTACGGCGCCCCCATCCCAACGGCCCGTCGATGAGTTCGGTTCCCGAACGCAGCGAGATCGACCCCGAGGACAAGTGGGATCTGGAGAGCATCTTCGCCACCGACGAGGACTGGGAGGCGGCGTTCGCGGACGTCCGCGACCGGATCGACGACCTCGCGGCCTACGAGGGCCGCGTCACGGAGAGCGCCGAGACGCTCGCCGAACTCCTCGAACTGCGCGAGGACCTGCTCCGGGACGTCTCGAAAGTGTCGACCTACGCCAATCTGCGGAGCAGCGAGGACACCCGCGAGAGCGAGTATCAGGCCATGTCGGCGCGGGCGGAGTCGCTCGCGGCCGACGCCCGGAGCGCCACGAGCTTCCTCGAGCCCGAACTGCAGGAACTGGACGAGGCCGAGATCGCGGCGTTCGTCGAGGCCGAACCGGCCCTCGCCGAGTACGACCACTACTTCGACGACGTGCTCCGGGGGAAGCCACACACCCGATCGACGGAGGTGGAGGAACTGCTCGCGGATCTCTCGGACGTGACCGACGCGGCGAGCGAGGTGTACTCCATGCTCTCGAACGCGGACATGGAGTTCCCGACGGTCGAGGATCCGGCGGGCGAGGCGGTGGAGATCTCGCTCGGCAACTTCACCAAACTCCAGAAGCGGCCGAACCGCGCGTTCCGGCGCGAGGTCCACGAGGCCTTCTACGACCGCTGGGCGGACGTGCGTAACGGCGTCGGGACGGCGCTGAAAAAGAGCGTGACGAAGGACGTGAAAATCGCCCGCGCCCGCCACTACGACACCGCCCGCGAGGCGGCCCTCGACGGTCCGAACGTCCCCGTCGAGGTGTACGACACCTTGGTCGGGACGGTGCGGGACAACCTCGACTACCTGCACCGCCACGCCGACCTGAAGGCCGAGGCGCTGGACGTCGAGGAGCTACGGATGTGGGATCTCTACGCCCCGATGGCCGCGGGCGATCCGCCGGCAATCCCCTACGACCGGGCGGTGGAGTACGTCGTCGACGCCGTGGAACCGCTGGGTGGAGCGTACCAAGAGCGGATGGCCGAGGGGCTTGATTCCCGGTGGGTGGACGTCTACGAGAACCGGGGCAAGCGCTCCGGCGCGTTCTCGGCGGGCACCTACGACACCCAGCCGTTCATCCTGATGAACTACCAGGACGACGTGGCCTCGATGTTCACGCTGGCCCACGAACTCGGCCACTCGATGCATTCGGAGTTGACCAACGAGACCCAGCCCTGGCAGTACAGCAGCTACGACATCTTCGTCGCCGAGGTGGCCAGTACGGTCAACGAGACGCTGCTGACCCACCACCTGCTGGACACCGTCGAGGACGAGCATCTGCGACGGCACGTCCTCGACGAGTATCTCGAACGCTTCCGGTCGACGCTGTATCGCCAGACCATGTTCGCGGAGTTCGAACTCCGCATCCACGAGGTGATCGAGGACGGCGGGGCGCTCACGCCCGACCGCTTCGACGAACTCTACCGCGGGCTGAAGGCGGACTTCTACGAGCCGGCGGTCGTCGACGACCGCATCGCCCGCGAGTGGATGCGAATCCCTCACTTCTACTACGGCTACTACGTCTACCAGTACAGCACGGGGATCAGCGCGGCGACGGCCATCGTCGAGCGCATCCGCGAGGAGGGGGCGTCGGCGGCCGAAGACTACCGCGAGGCCCTGCGTCTGGGGGGCAGCGCCTACCCGCTCGACGTACTGGAGACGGCGGGCGTGGACATGCGGACGGCCGCGCCGATCGAGGACGCCCTCGACGTGTACGGCACTTACCTCGACGAGATGGCGACGCTGCTCTGAGCGGACCGGACCGGAGCACGTCGGCGTCGACGGGACGGAAACGACGCCGCGACCCAAAGGCACATTTACGCCGGCTACTTAGCGAACACAACCAATGTCACGGAGTCCGTCGCTTCCGGATCGGCCGCGCCTCGATCTCGATCCGGAAATGTCAGACGCGGAGCGCCTCGACGCCATCCGCAAGCATTACGAACGCATGGTCCGCGTCAACGAAGAACTCTCGGAACGTCTCGACGAGACCGACGACCGTCGCGAGGAACTCATGGAGGAGGTCGACCACCTCAAGCGGCGCAACGAGGTGCTGAAGACCTCGTCGCTGTACGTCGCCACCGTCGAGGAAGTGGCTGACGAGGGGACGATCATCAAACAGCACGGCAACAACCAGGAGGTCCTGACGGAGCCGTCGCCGCGCATCCGCAAGGAACTCTCGGCGGGCGACCGCGTGGCCGTCAACGACTCCTTCAGCGTCCAGACCGTCCTCGACGACGAGACGGACTCCCGCGCCCAGGCGATGGAAGTCGAGGAGTCGCCGACGGTCACCTACGACGACATCGGCGGCATCGACGATCAGGTCCGTGAGGTCCGCGAGGCCGTCGAGGATCCGCTCTTGACGCCGGAACTGTTCGAGGAGGTCGGCGTCGACCCACCCTCGGGCGTCCTGCTCCACGGGCCGCCGGGCACCGGGAAGACGATGCTGGCGAAGGCCGTCGCCAACGAGACGGACGCCACCTTCATCAAGATGGCCGGCTCGGAACTGGTCCGGAAGTTCATCGGCGAGGGATCGCGGCTGGTCCGCGATCTGTTCGAACTCGCCGCCGAGCGCCAGCCCGCGGTCATCTTCATCGACGAGATCGACGCCGTCGCCGCCAAGCGGACGGACTCGAAGACCTCCGGCGACGCCGAGGTCCAGCGGACGATGATGCAGTTGCTCTCGGAGATGGACGGCTTCGACGATCGGGGCGAGATCCGCATCATGGCCGCGACCAACCGCTTCGACATGCTGGACGAGGCCATTCTCCGGCCGGGGCGGTTCGACCGCCTCATCGAGGTGCCGAAACCGGGCGTGGAGGGGCGGGCACAGATCCTCCGCATCCACACCCGCGATATGAACATCGCCGACGGCGTCGACTTCGAGGCACTGGCCGACGACCTGGACGACTACAGCGGCGCCGACATCGCCTCGCTGGCCACGGAGGCGGGGATGTTCGCCATCCGCGACGACCGCACCGAGGTCAGGATGAGCGACTTCCTCGACGCCAAGGCGAAAATCGAGGACACCGACGACTCCGGGCCCGTGATGGCCTTCACCGACTACCAGTACTGAATGCGGTGACGGACGGGTCGCGTCACGGATCTCCGTGTGGGAACCGATCGCACGCTCCGACGGCTTTTTATTTGGGCTTCGCGTATCTGGACCGACTCGGATGAATGGAAACACGCCGTACGGAGGCGCACCCGGAGTAGTCGACGCGGGACAGCTGTCGACGGACGTCGAACTCACGACGGACCAACGGCAGTCCCTCCAGCGGGCCGTGGCTGGAATCGTCTCACAGACCCGATCCTATCTGCCCGACAGCTACACTGTCGGATCGGAACTGTCCTACGGATCGAGCGGGCCGACGGCGACCGTGGCCGTCCGGCCCCCGGCCGGCCACCCGGTCAGCGCGGGATTCGCACCCGACCTCGACGACCTCGAAGCGGGGATCGGCGCGGACGAACGTGACGAAGTCGCGCGCGGGTTGGCCGCCAGCGCGGCGCTGCAGGTGATGGACGCCGTCGGCGACGGAATCACGCCGACCGCCCGGTGAGGTCGGGTCGCGTCGGAGCGGCGACGGTGATCGCGTAGCCGAACACCATCGCCGACAGGAGGCTGCCGGCGCCGACACCCAGTTCCAACGGCACGGACGTCAGTACCGACGCGAACGCACCCAGGAGCAACGGCAACGGAAGCAGTACCAACAACAGGTCGTACCGTGTCGGCGCGGTCGTCACGGCGGTACTGTCGCTCGGGGTCGTTCGAACACTCATCGGCACTCACCTCGCTATAACGTTACGCGTTTCTCCACTAAAACGTTTTCCCGAGTGTATCGAACCCGTCGAACGAAGGCTCAGGTAACTGCCGGAGAACGCATTCGAAACCTCCGAGAATATTTTTGAAACTTCTGAAAATAATATGAGACCGCGAAGTGGCGTCGATACCGGCGGACGGGACCGCGGACGTTCGGCCGCGACGTTCCGGCCGGAACTGGCCGCACGGTACCGGTCGGCGCGAACGGGACCGGACCCTCCGTCCTCGGTGACCGGGCGGACCCACAGCAACTATGTTCGAGGGCGCGGACGACACCACGGAGTCACGCATGTCTGCCACGGCTCGTCGGCGCGACCTCGACAGGTTCTACGATCTCCTTCACGACCTCGAACGGCGAGTTGGCGGTCCGCGAAAGTTGAAACACTGCACCGGATACATGCAGTGGCCCGACCGCGGCGTCTACGTCTTCCTCGAACCGGGCGAGACGCGAAGCGCGACCGGCCGACCACGCGTTACCCGCGTCGGCACCCACGCGGTATCGGCAGGGAGCAGTACCTCGCTCTGGGACAGGCTCAAGCAACACTACGGGACGGGAAGCGGCAGTAGCGATCACCCCCATGGTGGGAACCACCGCGGTTCGGTGTATCGGAAGCGGGTCGGTGAGGCGATCATCGAGAAACACGACCTCCACGACGACTATCCCGACTGGGACGAACGATGGTCGAGCATCGACCGAGACCGCGCCGAGGTTCGCGACGAGGAATACATTCTGGAACGGCGCGTGAGCGCCTACATCCGCGAGCAGCCGTTTCTGTGGGTCGACGTCGACGACGAACCAGGTGCAGACAGTGACCGAGCATACATCGAGCAAAACGCCATCGCCCTGCTGAGCAACTTCGAGGACCGGACGATCGATCCCCGTTCGGACGGATGGCTCGGGACGTACAGCCGGAGCCGAGAGATTCGAGCATCGGGCCTCTGGAACGTGAACCACGTCGCGGAGGCGTACGACCCTGACTTTCTGGATCTGCTGGAAGCCGCTCTCGACGACACGACGTCGCCGTGAGGCGACCCTGGTTGAGCGGTATCGGTCCCCCGGTGGCGTGCACACGCCCGAGCGGCTACTTGCCCCAGAACGGGTCCCGTCGTCGATGGTTGTCGAGAAATCCCTGCAGCGCTTCGAGTTCGTCGGCGGGGATCTCGTCGGTGAGTTCCTGTTCCAAGATCTTCGCGTGTTTCTCGGGCAGGTCGACCCAGAGTTCGTCGCCCTCGTCGATCTGTCGGCCGACCGTCGGGCCGTCGATGGCGACGCTGACGCGTTCGCCGGCCCGGGCCTCGGAGACGTCGTCGCCGCTCTTCTGGATGCCGCTGAGTTGGCCCAGTCGCTCGAACTCGTTGCCGTCGAACCGCCCCACGTGGGTGTTGTTCTTCAGGGTGCCCGAGAGCACCTCGACGCCGACGACGGCCGGGTCGTTCTGTCGGAAGACGTGATCGGGGAGGAGTTGGAAGCGTGCCGGGCGGACGATCTTGTCCAGTACCGTCTCCTGTTGGGCGCGCTGACGCTCCTCGACGAACGCCTCGTAGTCCTCGACGAGCTGATATATTACGTCGTCGCGGAACAGACGCACGTCGCTTTCCTCCAGTTCGTCCTCGGCGTTCGTGAGGACGTCGACGTTGAACCCGAGGATGACCCGATGTTCGGCCTCGGCAGCGGTGCTGGCGACGGCCACGTCGCGGGGGGCCACGTCGCCGACCTCGGCACGGAGGATGGGCACCTCGGCGTCGACCAGAGCGTTGGCCATCGCCTCCAGGCTCCCGAGGGTGTCGGCTTTCACGACGACGCCCTCCTCCTCGGTGTCGACTTGGATCTCGGCGAGTTCGGATTCGACGTCGGCGATCGCCGCCTCGCGGTCGCGGTCGCGGATCACGCGGACGGGCGCACCGGCCATCGCGTCTTCGAGGTCGGGGGCGGCGATCTTCACCCCGGCGGCGGCGGCGACCGACTCGACCCGGTCGAACCGCTTTTCCGTTCGAATCTCCGCGAGCGGCTTGGGCTGGAGGAGCGCCCGTACCTCCGTGACGATCGGCGCCTGCATGCCGCCGACGACCATCTCGTCGCCCTCGCGGATCGTTCCGTCGTACATCACCACGTCGAGGGTGGTGCCGAACCCCTTCTCCTCTTTGACCTCCAGCACCGTGCCGGCTCCCGGCCCCTCCACGTCGATGGCCATCTGATCTTTCATATACCGCTGTGAGAGGCCCATCAGGACGGTCAGGAGGTCGGGGACACCCTCCCCGGTGACGGCGGAGACGGGAACGACGCCGACGTTGCCCTGGAAGTCCTGGACGCGCCAGTAGAGGTCGGCCGAGAAGCCCGCGTCCGAGAGCTGGCCGATGATCTCGTAGAGGTTCTCGTCGAGACGGGAGCGGGCGCGGTCGCTCTGGGCCTCGTAGGTGGCCTGGATCGGCTCGCCCTCCTGTGGGTTCCAGCCGGGCGTGGTGTCGACCTTGTTGGCCGCGACGATGAAGGGCGTGCCGGTCCGCTTGAGGATGTCGATGGCCTCCTCCGTCTGTGGCTGGAAGCCGTCGTTCACGTCGACGACGAGGACGGCGATGTCGGCCAGCGCCCCGCCACGAGAGCGGAGCGTCGAGAAGGAGTGGTGGCCGGGCGTGTCGATGAACAGGAGGCCGGGCAGGTCGAAGTCGTCGGGGTCGACGAGGCTCCCGGCGATCCCGGAGATGGTGTCGAGTGGGACGGCGGTCGCCCCGATGTGCTGGGTGATGGCGCCGGCTTCGCCCTCGCTGACGGCCGAGCCGCGGATCTTATCGAGCAAGCTAGTCTTCCCGTGGTCGACGTGCCCGAGCACGGCGACGATGGGGGTGCGAAGCGCATCCGGTCGGTCGCGTGTGTCCGAATCTGACATAATATCCCCCGGCAGAACGTTCCTTGTTCCCGAAGAGCCGTGGACCGAAGTTAAGTCTTTCAACATGCTGGCGCCGATCGGGGCCGTCGGCCGCCGGGGGACGACCCCGTGGCGTTTAAGGTCGTCCCCGCGAATAGCCCACTCATGTCCGACGTACTCGCCGAAAACCTCTCGGGGAAGTCCGTGATGGGCTCCGACGGGACCGAACTCGGCATGCTGTACAACATCACCATGAACCTGAAGACGGGCGCCCTGAACGACCTCCTCGTCTCCCCGAACGACGAGTTCCCGGTCGGCGACTCCCGCTTCCAGCAGGACGAGCAGGGACGGCTTCACGTCCCGGTCTCGCGCGTGCAGGCCGTGAAAGATTACATCGTCATCGACCGGTAGATGCACGTCCTCGACTCTTCTGCGTTCATTCACGAGTACCACACCTCCGAGCAGATGGCGTCGATTCCGGCCGTCGAGGAGGAACTCGAAGACGAGAGCGCCTACCGCTACGACGCGATGGAGGGCGCGGGGATGCACATCCACATCCCGGCGGACAACACCGTCGAGACCATCGAGCGTGCGGCGACGGAGACGGGCGACGCCGCGGAACTCTCGGCGACCGACGTGCGCCTGATCGCCGCCGCCTTCGAACTCGACGGTACGCTCGTCACCGACGACTACGCGATGCAGAACGTGGCCGAACATCTGGGCGTCGCCGTCGAAGTGATCGCCCGCGAGGGCATCTCCGAACAGCGCGACTGGCGCTTCCAGTGTCAGGGCTGTGGGCGCGAGTTCGACGACCACCGCGACCGCTGTCCCATCTGCGGGAGCGATCTCTCGCGGAAGAACCCGGCGTGATACGGCTTATTGTAAGTCGATACCGGTGGTTCGCCGGACCATCTCGGAGACCCACCGGTAAACAGTTACAATAAGCCGTATGAGTCACCTCCGCTCGTCCGGCGGTGCCAGCGTCGCGACCGTCCGCGTTCGCATCCGCTCGCCGACCCCCTCGGGCACGACCACCATGGGGTGATCGACGACGGCCGTCTCGGCCACCTCGCGGAACCGCTCTCGCGCCCGGGCGGGCGTCCCGGCGACCCCCAGAGCGTCGACCATCTCCGCGGTGACGGCCGCCCGGGCGGCGTCGCGGTCGCCCGAGCGCCACGCCTCGGCGATTCGCTCGCTCTCCGCCGGGAACGCCGACGCGACCGCCCGGCGATACCCCTCGCCGCTGCCGACGTAGTACGCGAGGTGCCGGCGGATGGCGGCGTGGGCCACCTCGGGGTCGTCGTCGACCGCCGCGGGGACGTAGGGAGCGACGGTGATTGCGTCCGGATCGCGCCCGGCCTCGCGGGCCGTCGCCGCGATCGTCTCGAAGGCCTCCGACAGTTCGGGGAACGGAACGTTGTGGGGGAGCCAGCCGTCGGCGACACGGCCGGTCGCCCGCCGGGCGGCGGGACCGAGCGCCGCGGTGTAGACGGGCACGTCGACGTCGAGCGCCGGGAACTCCGAGACCGAGACGGTCTCGCCGTCGTAGTCGACGCGCCCCTCGCCCGCCGTGAAGGCGGCGACGAGTTCCGCCGTCTCGTGGAGGCGACGCACCGGACGGTCGTAGTCGCGGCCGTGCAGGTTCTCGATGGCCGTGGCCGTGCTCGGCCCGATGCCGAGGCGGACGCCCGCCGGCGCGACGTCGGCGACCGACGCCGCGGCGGCCGCGAGCGTCGCAGCCGACCGCGAGAACACGTTGACGACGGCGGTACCGAGATCGATCCGGTCGACGGCGCCGGCGGCGGCGGTCAGCGCGACGAACGCGTCCCGGCCCCAGAGTTCGCCCGCCCAGCAGGCGTCGTACCCCAGTCGCTCACACCGGGCGGCGAACTCGCGGGCGTCGACCACCCCCTCCCGCGGCATCACGGCTCCGCGTGACATACCGACGCTGGGTCCGGGCGTGGCATATATCCTCGGCCCGAGCGGGGGCTTATGCCGACGGGCGTGGTACGGTGACACATGTCGAGATTCGAGCGCATCGGGGCGGTCGACGAGACCCGCGAGGCGTGTCCACAGGTCGTCCGGCTCGGCGGCCGGGCGCTCGGCCTCTTTTACCACGAGGGGTCGTTCTACGCCATCGACAACCGTTGTCCGCACATGGGCTTTCCACTCACGGACGGCTCCGTCGACGACGGGATCCTCACCTGTCCGTGGCACCACGCTCGCTTCGAACTCTCCTGTGGCGACACGTTCGATCCGTTCGCCGACGACGCGCGGACGTACCCCGTCGAGCGGCGCGACGACGGGGTGTACGTCGACGTCGACCCGGAGCGGGAGGCGACGCCCGAAAAGCGGTGGACTGACCGACTCGAACACGGCCTGCAAGAGTCGCTCGCGCTCGTCGTCGACAAGGCCGTCATCGGACTCGGCGACGCGGGCGTGGACGCGACGGTCCCGTTGACCGTCGGCGCCACCTTCGGGACTCAGTACCGACGCCGTGGCTGGGGGAGCGGACTGACGACGCTGAGTGCGATGGCGAACCTGCGTTCCGACCTGCGGCCCGCCGACCGGCGGCGGGCGCTCGCGGTCGGTCTCGGGGCCGTGGCCGACGACTGCGCGGGCGAACCGCCCTTCTTCGTCCAGGACCCGCTTTCGACCGACCGCGTCTCGGCCGATCGCCTGACTGCGTGGTTCCGCGACACGATCGAGGTGCGCGACGCCGACGGCGCCGAACGGGTGTTGCGGGCGGCGATCGCGGCGGCGGCGCGCGACGACACCGACGTCGATCGCTCGACGCTCGCGCGGCTGTTCGTCGCCGCCGGGACCGATCACCGCTATCTCGACTCCGGGCACCGCCTCGATTTCGTCGACAAGGCCTTCGAGTTGCTCGATCACGTCGGCTGGGCCCACGCCGACGCCGTCCTCCCCAGCCTCGTGCCGGCGCTCGCCGACGCGAACCGGGCCGAGGAGCGGTCGTCGTGGCGCCAGCCGATCGACGTGGCGGCGCTGGTCGAGGAGGCCGCGGCCGACCTGCCGGATCTCCTCGCCCGCGGCGCGGGGAAGACGTGGACCGAACCCGCAGAGTTCGTGGATCGGCTCCTCGACGACGACCCCCACGCGATCGTGGGGCAGTTGACCGACGCCGTCGCGGCGGGGGCGACGGCCGAACAACTCGCGAGCGCCGTCGCCGACGCCGCAGCCCGCCGGATCGCACGGTTCGGCACCGCCAACGAGTTCCGCGATTGGAACACGGTCCACCACACCTACACCTACGCCACCGCGGTGTGTGGACTGACCGAACGGACCGACGCGCCCGAACGCTATCGTGCCGTCTTCGACGGTGCCGTGAGCGTCTATCTGGACCGGTTCCTCAACACGCCGCCGATTCCCCTTCCGGACCCGGACGGCGATCGGGACCCCGGGGCCGCCCTCGACGACCTCCTGAAGACGTTTGAGGTCGAAGCCGACGGGACGGTGGATCGTGCCGGGCGCCACGCCGCCGAATACCTCGCGAGCGGCGGCGACGCCGCGCGGTTGAAGCGGGCGCTTGGAAAGGCGCTGTTGCGCGAGGACGCCGGCTTCCACCCCCGGCAGAACGTCGAGGCCGCGTTCGGCCGGTACGACGCGGTCGGGGCCGATCGGGGACGGCTCCACCTCGTCGCCACGGCTCGCTATCTCGCCGCACACACGCCGACGCGCCGCGAGGGCGAACAGACCTTCCGGATCGCCGAACGGCTCAGCCGGGGGGAGGCGATCCACGAGGGCTGACGGCGCGTCACCCCCGGAACCCTTTTTCGGTCCATCCGCGCATGTGAGGGTATGACGGATAGTGACCTCCGCGAGACACAGAAACCGCTGAAAGCGACCTACGAGGAGGACCCCGAGGCCGCGCGGATCACCTTGACTGCGACGGGCGACGAGCGGGCCAACGCGACGAGCTGTCGCGTCGAGGTCGGCGAGGCCGTCTACGAGGCTCAGCTCCACGAGGGCGCCGGCGGCTCCGGCACCGCGGCGTGTTCGGGCGACCTCCTGCTCGGGGCGCTCGCCGCCTGCTCGCAGTTGACCGCGCAGGCGGTGATCGAGAACCTCGGTGCCGACGCCGAGGTGTCCGTGGGGGTCGAGGGGGACCTGGATCTTCGGGGAACGATGGGCGTCGCCGACGTTCCCGTCGGCTTCCAGGACATCCGCCTCGACGTGACGCTATCTGGCGATCTGGACCCCGAGACGGCGGCGTCGATCCGCGACGCGACCGAGCGGTACTGCGTGGTGTACCGCACGCTCGTCGAGTCGCCGGGCGTCGCTACCGAGTGGACCTTCGAGGAGAGCGCCGAGGATGAGATTTGAACTCATGTGTCCTGAACGGACAGTTGCTCTCGAAGCAACCGCCTTGGCCGGGCTAGGCTACCTCGGCTCACCCCAAGGTGGGATGGCGGGCGTTTAATCGGTTTCGATTCGCCGCCGCCGGTCGATCCCGCGGATTCAAGTCGCCGGCGTTCCCAGCGGCGGGCATGGCGACCATCGACACGGCGATAAACGCGATCCACCTGTCGTTTGCCGGACTGTGGGCTGGAAGCGTACTCTTCGTCGCGTGGGGGCTTCTGCCCGCGGCCCGCGACGGGAACCTCGACGCGACGCCGCTCCGGTCGTTGATCGGGCGATTCCGAACGGGGTCGCGCGTCTCGTCGCTGGTGCTTTTCCTGACTGGTGGCCATCTCGCGGGGACGCGATACACCGCCCAGAGCCTGCTCGGATCGACCCGCGGGTACCTCGTCGTCGCGATGGTGCTGCTGTGGCTCGCCATGACCGGTCTGATCGAGGTGGGGTCGGGACGACTCGTCGATGGCCTCGACGAACGGAAGATCCGAGAGCCGGCACGCGCGGCGACGCCGTTTCTCACGGCGGCTGCCGTCGCCGGTGTCGCGTTGCTCCTCATCGGCGGCGTCCTGCTCTGATACGGATTATTGTAACTGTTCACCCGTAGTTCGCCGAGACGATCCGGCGAACCACCGGTACTGACTTACAGTAACCCGTACGAAACGGTCGTTCCTGCCGTGACGGCACGTCTGCTCCCGCCCGCCCCCTACAGCGGGGTTCAAACCCACCCCGAAGCCCGGTAAGGACCGATTACCTAAGTTGTCGGCGTCGGGAGCCGCCCGTGGGGACGTCGTCACACGCTCCCCCCCCTTATGTCACGCTGCCCGAACTGCGGGACGGAGATCCCACGCTGGCGGATCGTCGATCCCGAGAACGGTCGAGAGACGTACGCGGAGTGCCCGGACTGCTGGGAAGTGCATCCGGTGTCGTCGCCGGCGTAGCGACGGGACGACACCGGGGTGGGTTGTCACGACGCACGGGGCGTGGCGATGCCGCCGGCGATCGCGCCGTCAGCCACGCGCCGGTTTCGACGCTCCGTAGACGATTCGCTCGACGATTTCGTCGAGGTCCGGTGGTGTGCGGTCACGTCTCGGTTCGTCGGCTGGCACGTGCGGGACGAGGGTCATTTGCCATCACCCCGCGCGTACGTGACGGTATCCTGATTCAAAAGCGTCCCGCCGATCACCGGTAGGTGCCTCTGAGGAGGTCACCGACGGCGACGATGGCGACGCTCATCGTCGCCGCGGCACCGCCACCGACCGCGACGGCGGTTTTCACGAGCGTGCGGACCGCCGAACACGAGAGTTCGAGACTCTCCGCACCGGAGGCGCCGACGACCATCGTGCCCGCCGGTCCCCCGGCACAGGAGACCAGGAATCCGACCGCCGCGCCGGTGACGAGATACAGGAAGATCGGTGCGAAGATCGTAACCGCGAGGAGGGTGCCGACCCAGCCGAGGACGTCACGGTACATGTCGCGTCCATCTTCACCCGATCACAAATGTGTCGCGGTCGCGGGCCGGCGCACGGAACCGCACCCTTTTTATTTTAGGTACCCCTAAAGACTGGCAATGCCCACTGGCACGCAGTCGGGAGCCGACGACGAGGGGGAGCCGGAACTCCACGAACGGCCGACCGTCTCCGTCTGTGAGAGCTGTCCCGGCCGAACCGTCTTCATCGAATCCGGGAACACCGACGGCTGGATCGCGAGCGATCTGACGGTCGAGCCGACGCTGTGATTGCTCTTCCTCGGCGACTCTCTCCCGTCTCGACCTACGTGTAACGTCCTCCACGAAGTCGTTCGCGCGCCGTCCCAGCGGCTGACAACCGGCGTCCGAGTTTTTACCCCGCAGTGTCACCGTTTCCGTATGCCACGCGACTACGGCCGACACCGGGGCTTAGCCCAGTGCCTCGGTCCGGAGTGGTGGTCGTTCGAGATTCCGGGGGAGGTGGCCGCCGATGGCGGGAAGTGAGCCGGCGGTGGGTGCCGACTGGTCGGTCGCCGTCGACGGCGTCGGCGTCGTCGATCCGACCGGCGCACCCCGCGGGACGGTGAGCGCCTCCTTCCGGTGTGCGAGCGGGGAGCGATGGACCGGCGAGTGGCGGGGCGTCCCGGTCGAGTGGATCCTCGACCGTCTGCAGAGCGACTCCGCGGCGACACACCTCCGGATCCACGGGCCCGCCGACCACGTCGCCTGCGTGGCCCTCGCGGACGCGGTCGGCGGCGTCCTCGCGGAATCGCGACTGGACGGCCCGGCGCGGGCCGGCGGGGATGGGTGGCCGCGGTTCGTCGCCCCGCGGGTCGTCGGCGCGCGGACGGTCAAGCGGGTGCCGCGTCTCGAACCCGTCGCACTCGGGGCCGGTGAGGACGTCGACGCGTACGAAACCCTCGATACGGGCTAGCCTGCCGACCGCCGGCGCCACTCGTTGATCAGCGTCGGAACGAGGACGCCAACGCCAAGTAGCGCCGCGAGTTTCGCGGCGCTACTCGTCGTCACCTGTCGGACGAGGTACCACGAGGTGAGGCCGAGGCACACGAACAGGAGGACGATCCTCGTGTCGGTCGTGAGGAGGGCATCACGGACCATACGGAGAGATGCGAGGCGGGCCACTTAGCCTCACCGCAAGGTCACGTAGGTCAGGAAGGCGAGCGCGACGAACTGCAGGGCGCGCATGGCGAGGACGGCCAGTTGCGCGGTCGAATCGGCGGCATAGAGCATCCCGGAGCTGAAAAAGAAGCCGATGGCGACGACGTTCTCGACCGCGAGGACGAGGGCGAAGGCGACGAGGCCGAGCGTGAGCGGCGTTCCGAACTGGCGGTAGTTGCGCCACCAGACGGTCAGCAAGGCGGCCAGTAGCGCGATGCTCAGCCCCGAGAGGGCGCTCGCGATCGTCAGAGTGGGGGTCATGGGTGCCATGTTAGACGTGTTCCGTGATCGCCTCGAACCGGTCGCGGTGTCGGTCGAATCGGTCGGTGAGGAAGTAGAGCCGGCCGTACTCCTGGTCGCCGCTCTCGATCACGTCGTGGTCTTCGAGCATGTCGAGGTGGTGGCGGACGGAGTTGTAGTCCAGGCCGAGTTCCTCGTGTAGCTGGTTGGCGTTGCGCGGCCGCTCGTCGAGGAGACGGATGATCCGCGCGCGGTTCTTCCCGCCGCGCGTCCCGGCGAGCAGATACCAGAGTGCCTTCTCCATCGGCGGCCGTGTGTGAATTCGGTGGCGTGAGGAAAACAGTTCGCCCGCGTCACAGCGAGTCGGGGGCGACGGATCGTGACACCCACCCGCTCGGTCCACTGGGGAAGGCCCGCTTCTCGTCTTCGGGCTGGAGCGTCCCGGTGCCGTCGACGGCGCGGACGACCACCTCGTGTTGCCCGGGTGGATCGTAGCGGTAGACCCACTGGCGCCACACGTCCTCGCCGGGCAGAGGATCGGAGAGGTCGGCCGCCGCCCAGGTGTCGCCGCCGTCGACCGACACCTCGACGGACTTGATCCCGCGGGTGCCGGCGTAGGCCGCGCCCGCCACCTCGATCCGGCCGTCGTTGAGGCGGTTCGTCGCCCACAGCTTCGCCACCGTGTTCACCGGGCCGGTGCCGTGCCACCCCCGCTCCTCCCAGTAGCCCGTCGCCGGTTCGTCCAGGATCTCGATTTCGGTGAGCCACTTGACGTTGATTTCGCCCCAGTGACCGGGGATCAGCGCCCGCGCCGGCGCGCCGTGGGCGCGGGGCAGCGGCTGTCCGTTCATGCCCACGGCGAGGAATCCGGTTTCGAGCGCGTCGACCGGGAACTCCTCGTAGAAGCCGTCGGCGGCTCGGAGCATCACGTAGTCGCCCTCCGGGTCGGCGTCGTCGATCAGATCGGCGATCGGTACGCCCGTCCAGAGCGCGTTGTCGAGTTTTCGGCCGTTGAGCGACTCGCCGACACAGCGAAGCGAGACGAACCGGTGTTCGTGGTCCATCGCCTCGACGTCCGCGAAGGTGACCGTCGTCTCCTCGCCGACGGCGCCGTGGATCCGCACCGACCAGTCCTCGCGGGCCGGATCGGGGTCGACGTTCGCGACGTCGACGCGGTAGAAGTCGTCGCTGATGAGCGGTTCCAGTCCCTCGACGTCCAGCGACTTCTCCTCGGCCTCGGCGAGGAGGGCCGCCACGTCGTCCTCGACCGGCGCCCTCTCGACGGGGTCGCTGGGCGCGAACGCCCGCCGTCCGCCGACGCCGAGTGCGGCGACGGCGATGGCGGCGGCGGCCGAGAGGAGCGCTCGCCGCGGGCCGTCGGTGGGGTCCCCGGTGGACTCGTCGCCGGCACCGAGGGCGGCGACGGTCGAGACGAGCGCCGCACCGACGACCGCGCCGACGGTCGAATCGAACGCGCCGGAGAGCGCGGCGGCCACGACGCCGACGCCGAGGGCGACGGCGACGGGTGCGAGTAGCGGACGCCCGGCCCTTGCGGCGGCGATCCGGCCGACCGCGACCACGAAACCGAGGAGGGCCGCCGCGGCGGCGAGGCCGCCGCCGTAGGCCAGGTCGCTCCCCAAGTCGCCGAGGACGGTGATGGCGAAGGTGACGAGAGCGGCGGGCGCGAGCGTGACGGTCAGGTTCGAGACCGGCGCCGCGACGAAGGTAGGGGCGTCGCCGACGACGGCGTAGGAGCCGGCGACGGCCGCGATGCCGCCGGCGAACGCGGTGGCCGCGGCGAGGAGACGCCGACGCCAGGCGGTCGGGATCATCGCGTCGTCACCGGGGCCCGGGCGATTCGCTGCCGGTCGAACCGTGCGGTTCCATCCATACCGTCCAGAAGGCGGGCGGACGGGTAAGCGATTTTGCAAGATCCGCCCGAACTCCGTCTAGAATTCGTCGTGACTCGCGCCCTCGACCCGAAAGGCAGTAGAGGATGGCTCACCGCGTTCCGTCGACGGAGAGTCGTGTCCCGAACCCGCAGTCGCGTCGCGCTCGCCGGCGTCGTGTACGCCACCCTGCTGGCGCAGGTACTCCTCTATCCCGGGATCGACACGCTCGTCGAGGCGCTCGGCGCCGCGACGCATCTCGACGCGAGCATGTGGTTTCTGGCCGCGGAGTTCGCGGCGTTCGTCGTCTTCGCGGTCCCCTGGGGACTGGCGAGCGACGCCGCCGGCCGCCGGGTCCCTTTCGTCGTCGCGGGCGCGCTGCTCGGCTCCCTCGGCTACCTGCTTCTCGCGGTCCTGCCCGGCGCCCTCGCCCTCTCCTTTCCCGCCGTGCTTGCGCTCCGGGCGTTCCAGGGTGCGGCGACCGTCGGCGCCTTCTCCCTCGCGATGACGATGCTCATGGATCTGGAGGGGTCACACGGCCGCAACATGGGGGCGACTGGCATCGCCATCGGCCTCGGGACGGCCACGGGTGCGCCCCTCGGTGGCGTTCTCTACGGACTGGGCCCGTTCGTCCCGCTGTACGCGGCCGCCGGAGTGTTCCTCCTGGTCGCCCTCGGTGTACCGTTCGTGGTGGACCGAGCGCCCGCCGCCGGGGAACGGGCGTCGCCGTTCGCGGGGCTCCGCCGGACGCCGCGACTCGCCCTCCCCTACGTCTTCGGCTTCGCGGATCGCCTCACCGCTGGCTTTTTCTCCCTCGTCGGGACCCTCTACTTCCGCACCGTCTTCGACCTGAGTCCGGCAGCCACGGGGGTGACGCTCGCGCTGTTTTTCGCCCCCTTCGCGCTGTTGCAGTACCCCTTCGGCGTCGTATCGGACCGGATCGGCCGGACCCGTCCCATCGTCGCGGGGTCGGCGCTGTACGGCGGGGCGGTGATCCTCGTCGGTGCGGTGTCGAGCCTCCGGGCCGCACAGGGAGGGATGGTGTTGGTCGGCGTCCTCGGTGCACTCATGGTACCGGCGACGCTGGCTCTGGTGACGGATCTCGCGGCTCCCGGCGACCGCGGCGTCGCCATGGCGGGGTTCAACATCGCCGGGAGTCTGGGCTTTCTCGTCGGCATCGTCGGCGGCGGCCTCGTCGCGGACGCCTACGGCTATCGGGCTGCATTCCTGCTGATCGGCGGCCTCGAAATCGGACTCGCGGCGGCGACGCTTCCCGCCTTCCGGCGGATCGAGTCGGGGCAGGCGACGGGGAGTGGTCCTTAGAGCGCGTACGCCAGGCGTTCGCCGGTATCCAACCCGTTCCGGACGGCGGCGTGCAGGCGGGCTTCGCCGTCGACCCAGTCACCGAGGACGTAGCATCCTTCCTCCTCGGCGGCGGTCCGCGCCCCGCGACGGAGCCCCGACTCGGGGAGGGCGTACCGCCAGCCCTGGTGGTCGGTCCAGGCGGGGTCGGCCAGGCGGTCGTCGGCAAGCAGCGTGGCCGCGTGGGCGGCTAGGTCGGCGACGTTTTCGGCCGGGTCGGCGTCGTATCGCTCGACCGACCACTCGTGGTTCGCCTGCACGACGAGCACCGACTGCCCCTCGGGGACGTGGCCGGGCTTGCACTCCTCGCGGGAGATCCACCCGACTTCGTGCTCCTTGTCGGTGTTCACGACGGCGTAGTACGGCCGGTCGAGTCCGAACTCGTAGCCGAGGACGGCGGTCCAGACGGTCCGATAGTCCACGTCCCGTGTGGCCGCGAGCAGGTCGGTCCGGGCTTCGCTCTCCCAGTCCGCGGTCTCTAGGAGCGCCGCCGTCTGGGGTGCCGGCGGATTGAGGACGAGCGTGTCGAAAGAACCCCACTGCTCGCCGTCGTCGTCGGTCAGGGTCCACGCGTCCCCCTCCTTCGTCACGCTCTCGACCCGCGTCCGCCGGTGGACGGTCGCGTCGGTGGCGCCGAAGAGGTGTTTCGCCAGCCGGGTCAACCCGGTCCGGTAGGTCCACTTCCGCTCGTCGGCGTCCCGCCCCTCGTGGACCGCGCCCGAGCGGTCGAAGGCGTAGACCTCTCCGTCTACCTCGACGAGGCCGTCGTCGAACGTCGAGACGAGGTCGACCACCCGCTCGTCGTCGTCCTTGAGGTAGTTGGCGCCGTAGTCGTAGGTCACGTCGTCGCGGCGGCGGGTCGCAGCCCGACCGCAGAGTCCCCCCGACTTCTCCAGTACGGTGATCGAGGCGTCGGGGACCGCGCCGTCGACGACGTACGTCGCCGCGGCGGCGGCCGCGCCCGCGCCCACGATGCCGATGTCGGTCATACGTCCACTACGACCGGAACGGCAAAACTCCACGGACCGGAAACGGGGCCCGGTCGCTCGCCCGCACCGTCCGCCCCGGTCGGAGCGGGTCGGCGCGTTCGCCGGGCAGTGTTAGTCGCCCGCGCCGGCCGTCACGTGTGCCCGCCCGAATGCCTTCCAGCGGTTCGACCGAACGCGGGAGACGTTCAGCGCGGCCGGCACGGCCGTCTCGACAACCATCGCCCCCAGCAACGCGCTCGTGCCGAGGGGCGTGACGAGGCCGAGCGCCGCGAGCGGGAGCGCACAGCCGTAGCGCCCGGCCAGCGAGGTGAAGAACGGATAGCGGGTGTCGCCCGCGCCTCGGAGCGTCCCGGTCGCGGCGCCGTCGACGCCGAGGAAGACGGCGCTGATGGCGGCGGCGGCGACGAAGGGACCGGCGACGGCGACGACGGCCGCGTCGTCGACGAACAGCACGGCGATCCGCCCCGACAGCCCGAGAACGACCGTCGATACGAGGACGTACACGGTCGCCGAGAGCCGAACGATGGCTCGGGCGTAGGCCTCCGCGTCGGCCGCGTCGCCGGCGCCGAGTCGCTGGCCGACGAGCGTGCTCGCGGCGATCGAAAAGCCCCACGAGAAACTACCGAGGAGGGTCCGGACCCGTCGCGCCACCTCGTAGGCGGCCACGACGGCCGGACCGAACGTGGCGGCGATGGCCACGAGCGGGAAGGCGACGAGGGTCTCCGCGGTCCGGCGAGCCATCAGCGGCGCGGAGACGACGAGGAGGCGGCGGGTGAGGGGGACACCCCCGTCGAACCGGAGCGTCGCCCGCGTGACGGCGACGGGACAGGCGCCACGGCCGAAGTAGGTCCGCCCGGAGAGCCCCCACGCGAAGACGCCAGTCACGGCGCCGGTCGCGATCGAGGTGCCGGCGGCGGCGCCGGCGACGCCGCGCCCGTAGCCGAAGATCAGGACCGCCGAAAGGACGACGTTCGCCAGCGCTCCGCCCGCGCGGATCGCCATGGGCGTCAGCGTATCGCCGACGCCAGCGTAGGTTCGGCTGGCGATCAGGTTCGGAAACTCGAAGAGAAGCGCGGGGGCGACGAGCGCGAGGTAGGTGGCGGCGTGACGGAGAGGTGCCGGCTCCGATCCCAAGACGGCGACGAGTTCGGGCGCGAAGGCGGCGTAGGTGGCGACGATCGGCGCCGCGACGACGGCGGCGACTGCAAGGGAGACGCCCACGGCGGCGCTCGCTCGGGCCGAGTCCCCGGCGCCGTAGGCCTGGGAGACGAGGGAGACCGTCCCGCCCGCGAGGCCGATGCCCAGGAACTTCCCCACCTGCCAGTAGGCGTTGGCGAACGCGAGGCCGGCGACGGCCGCGGTGCCGACGTCCCAGCCGACCATGGCCAGATCGACCGTGCTCTTGGACATGATGGCGAACCCGGTGACGACCCGGGGCCAGGACAGATCGAACGTCTCGCGAAAGCGCCGGGGATCGATGATCCCGGCGCGGTCGAGGGCACGGGCGAGCGCGTCGAGACGAGGACCAGCCATCGAGCGCCGTTACGCCGGCCGCATCTTGGAGGTTTCCACTCGTCCCGGGACCGACCGCCCTGACGACGGAACCTGGGGCGTGGTTCGGGCATCCCACTCCGAACGTGGCTGTCAGGCGACCCGGTTTCGGAGCGGTTCGCCCGCCTGATACTGGCCGAAGATCTCCATTACGAGGTCGGCGATGTCGAGGTGATAGCGGTTGGTCGCGGAGCCACGATGCGGGGAGATGACGACCTCCTCGAAGTCCCAGAGCGGGTTGTCCTCGGGCAGGGGCTCGGTCTCGAAGACGTCGAGGCCGGCGCCCGCGATGGTTCCGGAATCGAGGGCGCCGATCAGGGCGTCCTCGTCGACGATGGGACCGCGGGCGACGTTGATCAGGTAGGCGTCGTCGCGCATTCCGTCGAACTCGGGCGTGGAGAACAGATCCTCCGTTTCGGGGGTGTGGGGGACGGCGATGGCGACGAAGCGGGCGTCCGCGATGGCCTCGTGGAGATCGTCGGGCTGGTAGAGTTCGGAGACGCCGGGGACGGACTCGTCGGCGCGGCGGACCCCGACCACCTCCATGCCGAGGGCGTCGGCACGGGCGGCGATCCCCTGCCCGAGGGTGCCCAGGCCGACGACACAGAGCCGTTCGTTCTCGACGGTGAACGGCCGTTCGTACTCGGGTTCGAACCAGTGGTTCTCGTTCTGGTGGTCGCGGTAGACGTGGAGCATGCGCGCGAGCGACACCATGTAGCCGACGGCCATCTCGCCGACCGTGGTACCGTGGATGCCGGTGCTGTTGGTGAGGGGAACGCCCGCTGCCTCGTAGGCGTCCGTGTCGAACTCGTCGTAGCCGGCACGGATGCAGTGGACCCACCCGGCGTCGAGGAACGCATCGCGCGGTCGAAAGGACGCGACGGCGTCCGTGCGGTCGAACGCCTCACCGTCCCCGACGATCTCGACCGTCACGTCGAGGTCGTCGAACGCCCCGACGAACCCTTCGGCGGGAATCTTGGTCGAAACCGACTCGTGAACACAGAGTCGTTCGAACTGCGGTCTTTCGGACACGTGTCGGAAATCTGCACTCTAGCTTATCAACGTTTCGACAGATGTCGACGTACTGTTAGCCGTCCGTCCTACTTTTCGACAGATACCGAAGGCAAGCACCCATCTGTCCGTACTTTTACAATCCCAGACGGTGGTACTGTTCAACGATATGATCGTAACGGATGCCGTCGCGGGGATCCTGGCCGAAGAAGGTGTCGAACACCTGGTCGGATTCCCGAGCAATCCTCTCTTCGACGACGACGCGGCCGAGGATGCCGGCATCCGGTCGATCGTCGTTCGGCAGGAGCGGACCGGCGCTCACATTCTTGACGGCATCGCCCGCATCACGTCGGGCGATCAGGTCGAAGCGTTCGCCTGCCAGCACGGCCCCGGAACGGAGAACTCCGTCGGCGGCATCGCCCAGGCGTACGCGGAGTCGGCACCCATCGTCGCGCTGCCGGCCGGCTACTCCCGTGCGAAGACGAACACGGACCCGAAGTTCAGTTCGCTGATCAACTACCAGGCGGTCACGAAGACGACCGAGCAGTTGACCGATCCGGCGGCGACCGAGGAGACGATCCGACGAGCGTTCCAGGCGGCGCGCAACGGTCGCCAGCGCCCCGGGCTGGTCGAGATACCGAAGGACGTCTTCTCGGAGGCGGTCGGCGAAATCGACTACGAGCCCACGTCGTCGACGCGGACGGCGCCCGATCCACGCGCCGTCGAGGCGGCGGTCGACGCGCTCCTCGACGCCGAGCTACCCGTCATCAACGCCGGACAGGGCGTCCACTACGCGAAGGCGTGGGAACCGCTGCTGGAACTGGCCGACCTGCTGGAGGCGCCGGTCGCGACCACGCTCAACGGCAAGAGCGCCTTCCCCGAGGACCATCCGCTCGCGCTCGGCGCGGGGTCGAAAAGCGAGCCCCGCCAACTCAACCACTTCGTCAACGAGGCCGACGTACTCTTCGGTATCGGCTGTAGCTTCACCGAGACCGCCTACGGCATCACGCCGCCGACCGAGGACAACACTCTCATCCACTCGACGAACGATCCCGGCGACGTGGACAAGGACTACAAATCCGATCTCGCAGTCATCGGCGACGCGAAACTCGTCCTCGAAGCCATCGTCGACGGAATCGAGGACCGCGTCGCCGACACGGGCTTTGGCCGGTACGACGACGTGACTGCCGAAATCTCGGAGGTCGAGGCGGCGTGGCGCGACGACTGGGCGGACGTCCTGACGTCCGACGAGACGCCGATCAACCCCTACCGCGTCGTCCACGAACTCGATCGGACACTCGACAAGGAGGAAGTCGTCGCCACCGCCGACGCCGGCAACACCCGTGACTTCATGGCGCCCTTCTTCGAGGTGACCGAACCTCTCTCCTATCTCGGCTGGGGGAAGACCACGCAGCTGGGATACGGGCTGGGCCTGATGATGGGCGCGAAGCTCATCCACCCCGAGAAGACCTGCGTCCACGTCATGGGGGACGGCGCCATCGGCATGGTCGGCATGGACTTCGAGACGGCCGTCCGAGAGGATATCCCGATCATCGCCGTCGTGCTGAACAACTTCGAGATGGCGAGCTACGACACGCCGTTCTCGGGGCACTACGCCGACTTCGCCGAGTCGATGGGCGGCTACGGCGAACGCATCGAGGACCCCGAGAACGTCTCAGACGCCATCGAACGCGCCGTCCAGAAGACCGAAGCGGGCACGCCGGTCCTACTCGAGTTCCTCACCGCGACGTATACCGAGCTCTCGCGCCCCGACCTCGAGTAGGACGGCCCGCTGTTCCGACCAAGATATAACCATTTCAAGTCACATAGGGGAGACGAGTTATTGGTTGTAGTTATATTTACCCGCCAACCGGCCGTATCGTGAGCCATGGCACCGAACGGCACGATTGGATAGCCACGCCAGGCCCGGCGTCGGGCACTCGTGAAGACGCTCTGCTATCGCGTCCTGATGGTAGGTGTCACCGTCGCCGTCACCTTGCTCGTCGTCGGGGACATAGGCGACGCCGTGAGTGTCGGCCTCGTCGCCAACCTCGCCAAGACGGGCGTGTACTACGCGTACGAACGCCTGTGGGATCGGATCGAGTGGGGGCTGTCGCGGCCGTGACCGTGGAAAAAGCTAACGAGTATCGAGCACGTAGGCCGCCCGATGGCCTTCGAACTCGGCTTCCTCGTCGGGTCGCTGGCGCTGCTCGGTCTGTTGATCTACGTGACGCGGTTCCGTGGCCCCTCGCTCCCCCACGAGACGGCGGAGGGCGAACGGGAGATCCCGGAGGGCGACACTGTGGTCGACGGCGTCCACGCCCCATCGGCCGAGGCCACGGTCGAGCAGTGCGACCTCTGTGGCGAGAACCCGGCGACGCGCTCCGTCAGCGACATGCGGGTCTGTGGCGAGTGCGACGAGGACCTGCTGACGTAGCCGCCGTCGCCCCGTCCGGGCCGCTGCGCCGTCACTCCGGAATGCCGTATACGTCGTCGGTCCAGTCCCGGGTCGGGGTGTCGTAGATCGGCGCGTTCCGATCCCGGTCGTCGAGTCGCTCCACATCGGCCTCGTCGAGCTCCCAGTCGGAGATATCGGCGTTCGCGCGGATGTGCGCGGGCGTGGACGACTTCGGCAGGACGGTGATGCCGCGCTGGATCGCCCACCGCAACACGACCGTCGCCGGCGACCGGTCGTACGTCTCGGCGAGTTCCCGGACGACCTCGTCCTCGAAGATTTCGGTCCTGGCCAGCGGGGCAGCCGCCTCGACGGCCACGCCCGTCTCGCGGCAGTACTCGACGAGATCCGGCCGCTGGAACCAGGGGTGGAACTCGATCTGGTTGACCGCGATCGGCACGTCGGCGACGCGCTGTGCGCAGCCGAGCTGGTAGGCGCTGAAATTCGAGACGCCGACGTTCCGGACCAGCCCGCGGTCGTGCAGCGTCGCCATCGCGTCCAGCGACTCCCGGAGTGACACGGCCGGGTTCGGCCAGTGGATCAGGTAGAGATCGAGGTAGTCGACGCCCAGTCGGTCGAGCGACGCCTCACAGGACTCGATTACCGACCCGTAGTGGAGATGCTTGGGGAGGACCTTCGAGGTGAGAAACACGTCGTCGCGGTCGTACTCCGCGAGGGCGGCGCCGACGGCGGCCTCGTTACCGTACCCCTCGGCGGTGTCGACGTGGGCGTAGCCGGCGTCGATGGCCGTCCGGATCGCCCGATCGATCGTCTCGTCGTCGAGGTTCCACGTACCGAAGCCGAGCCGTGGGAGTTCGTCGCCACTCGGCAGCGTCCGGGTCGGAACGGTCGTCATACCCGAGCCACCGTCCGGCGCCCAATTGAAACTACGGGTCGCGGCGGCCGGCGGACGACCGCCGGCGCGGCTCGGCTTACCCCCGCAGCACCTCGACAGGGTTGGCCGTCGACGCCTTCCAGGCGGGGTAGACGCCGCTGAGCGTGCTCGCGACGACCGCGAAGCCGAACCCGAGCGCGAGGAATTCGAGGTTGCGCGGCTGGAAGACGAGCATCGGCTGCCCGTTGAGCTGTCCGTTGACGGTGTAGCCGACGAGCACCGACAGGACGACGCCGACGGCCCCGCCGACGACGCCGACCAGCGCGGCCTCGGCGACGATCATCCGCATCACCTCCCGGCGACGGATGCCGACCGCCCGGAACACCCCGATCTCGGCCCGGCGCTCCACGACGCTCATCAGCATCACGTTCAGGATGCTGACGCCGGCGACGACCAGCGAGATGGAACCGACGCCCAGCAACGCGGCGTTGAGGGTGGCGAAAAAGCCGCTGACGCTCTCCTGGATGTCCGCGGGAGTGAACGTGTCGACGACCTCCTCGCGCTGGTTTACCTCCGCTGGGATCTCCGCCGCGAGTCGCTGGGCGTCTTCCCCGTCCTCCGCGACGACGGTCACTTGGTCGTAGCCATCCCGGTCGATGTCGTCGAGTGGGACGACCACGGAGACGCCCTGGCCGAAGCCGCCGGGTTCGTCGAGGATGGCGATGATCCGGTACGAGCGACCACCGATCGAGACGGTCTGCCCGAGTTCCACGCCGAGTTCGTCCGCGAGTTCGGCGTTGAGCAGGGCACCGCTCCGCATCGGCGACGGGATGGTCCCCTCGGCGGCGTCGTAGAGCGCGGCGGGGCGGGAGACCGCCTCGACGCTCACCTGCCGGCGCTCGGAGCGGGAGGCCACCTCCAGCGTCTCGGTTCGCTGGGGAGCGACCACCGCGCCGGTCGCCACCCGCTCTATCGAGTCGACCTGCGCGTCGGTGATGACGTTCTCGGCGTTCTCCTCGCCGGGAAACACCGTCACCGTGTTCGAGAGCCCGCCCAGTTCCTGCGTAGCACCGTACTGCAGCGCCGTGCCCGTGATGCCGATGGCGGCGATGGCGACGACCCCGATGACGATTCCGAGGGTCGCCAGCCCGGTTCGGAGCTTGTTCCGCCAGAGGTTGAGCCACGCCATCCGGAGCGCCGGAAACTCGAGCGAATCGAGCGTCACTGAATCACCCCGTCGACGAGTTCGACCGTCCGGTCGGTGAACTCCGTCACCAGTTCGTCGTGGGTGACCGCCACCACACCCACCTCCTCTTCAGTGCTGATGCGCTCGAACTCCTCCAGGATGTTGCGCCCGGTGTCCCGGTCCAGGTTGCCAGTCGGTTCGTCCGCAAGCAGGAGCCGGGGTTCGTTCACCAGCGCCCGCGCGATGGCGACGCGCTGGCGCTGCCCGCCAGAGAGCTGATCGGGTCGGTGGTCGAGTCGGTCGCCGAGCCCCATCCGGCCGAGGAGGTCACGCGCCCGTGGGGTCCGATCACCCTCGACGAACATCGTCGGTACGAGGACGTTCTCGGTGGCCGTCAGCATGGGGACGAGATGGAAGGACTGGAAGACGAAGCCGATGGTTCGCCGTCGGGCCATCGTGCGTGCCTCGTCGTCGTAGTCGGTCACGTCGTCGTCGTCGAGACGGACCGTCCCGGCGGTGGGAACGTCGAGGAGGCCGAGGATGTTGAGCAGCGTGCTCTTTCCGGAGCCGCTGGGGCCGATGACAGCGACCATCTCGCCGGGATCGACGGCGAAATCGACGTGTGAGAGGGCGGCGATGGTTTCGCCGCCGCTCCGGTACTCCTTGGTGACGTCGTCGAGTGTGGCGACCGGCCCGGTCGCGCCGCCGCGGGGGTGTTCGGTCATGCCTCGTCGTCGCCGCGGCGTTGCCACCAGTAGATCAGTCCGCCGCCCACGGCGACGACGGCCGCCAGGCGAAGCAGGATGCCGACCACGTCGATCCGGCCGAGGCCGAGGACGCCGCCACCGCCGGGCGGCCCGTCACGGTCGGGGGCGCCCTCCGGTGGCCCGGCAGCGGCGCCGGTGTCGCCGATCGCCACCTCGGTCACCCGGGTGTACTGCTCGCCGTCGGCGATGTAGCTGATGCGGATCGGGACGGTGTCGGTTCGGTTGCCCGCCAGTCGCGCCGTCAGTTCGAACGAGGTGAACTCGCCCGCGGGGACGTTGCCGACGAAGTAGTTTTTCGTCGGCGAGACGGGCGTCACGCGCTCGGTGTCGACGACGCCCACGACGGCGCCAGTCACGGCCGTCTCGCCCGTGTTCGAGGCGCTCCCGGCGAGCCTGATCGATCCGCCGGTCGGGATCACCTCGATGCCGGTCAGCGTGATGTTGCCGTCGGTCGTCGGCGCGAAGTCGACGGTCGTCGTCGTCTCGTGGCGCTCGCCGGCGGCCTCGTAGACGGCTCGCAGGGTCACGGGGCCGGCCGGGAGGCTCGACTCGCCGACGGTGATCTCGCGGGTCGACTCGGCGACCACGTCGGCCACGAGTTTCCGGGCGACCGTCTCGCCGCCGGCCTCGGCACGCAGTCTGACATCCTCCAGCGGCACGTTGCCGAAGTTGGTGAGCGACGCGTCGATCCGTGCCGTGTCGTTCTCTCGGACCACCTCCGCGTCCAGTTCGGCGTCGACCCGGGCCGGATCGACGTCGAACGTCCGGGAGGTGGAGACGGTCTGCCGGTCGCCGCCGCCGTCGCGGTAGACGAGCGTCGCGGTCAGTGGGGTGGCGCCGGCGCCGGCGAAGCTGACGTCGTACCCGACGATCCGTTCGCGGCCGGCCGGCAGCGAGGCGTTCACGCGTCGCGGATCCTCGACGGTGGCGTTCGGCCCCGAGAGCGTCAACTGGAGGTTGGAGATGTCGTTCGGGGCGCCGTTGGCCACGGTGACGTTCACGCGACCCTCGGTGGAGGGGTCGGACGGCGTCTCCAGTGACAACTGTACGTCGCTGTCGCGTTCGTCGACCGACACCGACACCGGGTACTTTATCGAGAACACGCTACCGTCGGTGCCCTGGGCGTAGACGTGGAGGGTGAGATCCTTCCGTCCCGGCGATCCGAACGTGGTCGTCAGCGGGACGTCGATCGATCCGCCGGAACCGATCTTCCCCAGATCAGACGCCGAGGCGACCCGCCGGCTCCCGGCGCGGAGCGACACCTGGTTGATCCGGGCCGCGTCGGTGCTGCTCTCGAAGTTTCGAATCGTCGCGTTGATCGTCACGTCCTCGCCGACGCGAGGATCGGACGGGGAGACGGTGACGGACTGGACCGCGACCTGACTGTCCGCCGTCGCGACACCGGCGCCGAGCGTGACGGCACTCGCCGTCAGGGCGACGATCAGCGCGAGGACGGCGACGACGGAGCGGTCAGGCATGCCACCACCGCGGCACGCGGGTGGCTCGTTCGACGGATGGGGCGGTGTGGCCGGTATCGAATCCCAAACGGGAGACCATCACCGGTCTATCGGTGCCATCGGGACTTATGCTGTTGGATGACTGGAATCGAGATTTTCGTTACCGACGGCCGATCGTCACTCCTCGTCCGCCGGCGACTCGGTGGTCGTTTCCGATCTCGTTCGGTCCGCGTCGGTCGCGATGGCGTTGCCGAGTCCCTGCAGATCGGCGGGTCCCGACGCCGGTCGCGCCCGGCTATAGCATCCCCTCCTCGCGGGCCAGCAGTATCCCTTCGACCGTGGCGTCGTTGGTCGGTTGGGCGCGTGCCACGTCGAGGGCATCTTCGATAGGGATCGACCGAGGCCGGAGGAACTCGTTGCCGTCGAAGTCCCGACGCACGGGCGTCAGCCCCTCCGCGAAGACGATGCCACGACGGTGGCGGAGGACGCCCGTACACGTCCAGAACTCCTGGAGGAGTGCGGTCGTATCCGGGGCGACCCCCGTCTCCTCGCGGAGTTCGCGCGCCGCGGCGGTCGTGAACGACTCGCCGTCCTCGACGATGCCCGCGGGGAGTTCGAGGTGGGTCTCGCGGATCGTCGGACGGAACTGCTCGACGAAGAGGACGTCGTCGTCGGCGACGGCGACCACCACGGTGGCGGGTGGTAGTTCCGCCCAGTAGTACCGCTTGGTCGAGCCGTCCGGCTGTTCGACGAGGTCGTAGCCGCCGGTGTACCAGCCGGTTTCGTACTCGGTCACCGACTCGATCACCGGCCAGTCGTGCTCCGACTCGTCGGCGTCGCTCACGCTCGAACCACCTCGATCAGATACCGGTCGCCGCCGTCGACGACGACGACGGCACCGTCCCGCCGTGCATCGGGGTTGCGAGCGACCAGCCCCTGGCGCTCGTCGAACGGCGAGTGTGAGAACGTCTCCTTCAGGCCGACCGGGCCGCGGCGGTAGGCATCCGATCGCCCCGAGTCGATGGCCTCGGTGAGGTAGGGGTAGCGACGCTCCGAGAGTCCCGTGACGTTGACCGCCGGCCCGTCGGCGTCCGTCGGCGTCGCCGTCAGATGGTAGGGATCGCCGGTACCCAGCAGCGAGGGCAGGGCGCCGAGTGCGAGCAGAGCGAGGACGACGACGACGAAGCCGAGTACCGCGCGGCGCGTGATCGGTCGCACGGAGGCCGTTGGGTCGGTGCGGGGAAAGCGATTTCGCCCCGGCTATAGCCGGTCGCGGTAGCAACGGCCGAAAGCCTGCCGGCGGAGCGTGGCCACCGCCGCGTCGCGCTCGTCCTGAAACGTGGCGGCGACGGCCGCGTCCGCGAAGGGGGCGACGTGCCAGACCACACGCTCCACGTCCGGACTGCCGAGGACCGTCACCTCGACGTCGGTGTCGGCACGCCAGGACTCGAACGTGTCGCGGTCGGCGATCCGGACGACGAGCAGCGAGGCGAAGATGGCGTCCCGAGCCGCCTCCACCACGTCGCTCGTCACGCGGTCTCCGTACTCCTCGCCGTCGAAGTCCATCGCCGTCGCCGTCTCGCGGACCGCGGTTTGGGCCGCTGGCCCGACCGACTCGTAGGCCTCGCGGGCCGCCACGAGTGTCTCGGGATCGAACACACCCTCGGTCTCCATACGTATCCCTCCGGATGCCCCGGCTTACGCCTTTCCGTCCGCGTCGTCGTGGTCGTCCCCGTCAGCGTCGTCCGGACCGCCGTCGGTGGGAGCGCCATCCGTCTCGCCGTCGAGCATCGCCCGCGTCATCTCGCGGGCCTCCGTGAGGGTACGTCGCGTGTCGTCGTCCAGGTCGTCCGTCACGACCGTCGGTGTGTCGCCGGTGGGAACGGGACGGTCGTGTGCGTGGTCGTGATCGTCGGGAACGGACTCCTCGAACACCTCCTCGTAGACGGCTTCCTCGGCGTGTTCGGCGACGACGGGACCCAGTTCCGCGGCACCCTCCCCGGCCCACCCCGGGACCGTCTCGTCCAGCCACCGCTCGTGGGCGTCACCGTGGAGCATGGCGGTAAAGGCGAGGTGGTTGGCGAGATGTTCGGCGTCGCGCTGGGGTGTCTCGCACACCGGACAGGCAAGTCCCATGGGCCGTGTAGACGCTCCCGCCTGATACGGATTATTGTAACTGTTCACCGGTGGTTCGGCGGACCGTCTCGGCGAACCACCGGTAGTGACTTACGATAAACCGTATGAAACGTTCGACGCTCGGTACCTACTCGTCCCGCCAGTCGGCCACGTCGAGCACCATCACGAGGGCGTCCTCGCTGTCGCGGTAGTACCGTGACACCCGCCGCGCCGTCTCGAAGCCCACGTCGCGGTAGAGCGCCTGGGCCGGGTCGTTGCTCTCGCGCACTTCGAGTTTCACGAGCGACGCCCCCTCGACGGCGAGGGCGGCGAGCGACTGGACGAGCAGCGACCGTCCGATCCCGCGCTGTCGGGCCGGAGCCGCAACCGCGAGATCCTTCACGTGTCCGATGCCGCGGCCGAAGTTGGGCGTCACGTCGCCGACGACGTAGCCGACGACGGCGTCCTCGCGGGTGGCGACCAGAAAGCCGGATTCGCCGAGAAAGCGCTCGAAGGCGGTGTAGGGCCACGGCTGGCCGAACGCCGCCCGCTCGATCCGTACGACCGCTCCCAGATCCGACTCCTCGGCTCCGCGGATCGTCACGTCGGTGGGCTGGGGTGGAACGGCCACGCGCCGGGATACGGGCGACGGGCGCAAAAGCCCTCGGGCCACGTCGCGCCCCGACCGTTTCGGCGCGGCAACACCGTCACTCACGGCGTCGTCCCGGGTGGGATTCCGCTCGTCCTCCGTTGTCGGTGTCGGTCGCGTTCTCGGCCGCAAAAAAGTGCGCAGCGACGGGGCTCAGTCGTCGGCGGGCGCCGCGCCGCTACCGTCCTCTTCGTACTGCTGTTTCGTCAGGGTGAGTTTGCCGCCGGCCGCGAGGATCTCGCGCTCGCGCTCGGAGGCGTCGAACCCGGCGGTCGCCTCCCAGTCGTCGTTGACACGGATGGTGAACTCCTCAACGCCGGACGCGACCGCGTCGGCGACGTCGTCGACGACCTCGACGTGGTCGCCCTGCTCGATCCGGTCGTAGGTCTCCTCGTCGATGGTCAGCGGGAGGAGGCCGAAGTTGTACAGGTTCGCCTTGTGGATACGGGCGAAAGACTGTGCGAGGACGGCCTCGACGCCGAGATACATCGGGCACATCGCGGCGTGCTCCCGGGAGGATCCCTGCCCGTAGTTCTCGCCGGCGACGAGGACGCCGTGATCCGACGCCTTGGCCCGCTCCGCGAACGTCTCGTCGACGCGGGAGAGCGTGAACTCGGAGAGCTTGTCGATGTTCGAGCGGTACATCAGGATGTCCGACGTGGCCGGGATGATGTGGTCGGTCGTGATGTTGTCGGGCATCTTCAGCAGCGTCTCGCCGGCGATGTCGGCGCCCAGCGGGTCCTTCAGCGGGACGTCGCCGATGTTCGGACCTTTGATCAGGTCGTCGTCGACCGCTTCGTCGGGCTCGATGATGTCGGCCTTCGAGCCGTCGTATCGGTCGGGGAGTTCGACGCCCGGCGATTCCAGATCGCCCAGTTCGTCGGCCAGGTCACGCGGATCGACGATCTCGCCTTTGAGCGCGGCCGCGGCAGCCACCTGCGGCGAGCAGAGGTAGACCGAGTCGTTCTCGATGCCCGACCGACCCTCGAAGTTGCGGTTGAACGTCCGCAGGGAGACGGAGTCGGAAGCGGGGACGTGGCCGATGCCGATGCAGGGCCCGCACGTCGACTCGGAGACGTTGACGCCAGCAGCCATCAGTTCGGAGGTCCACCCCTCGCGGGCCAGGAGTTCGCCGGCCTGCTTCGATCCGGGCGCGACGATCATCTCCAGGTCCTTCTTGATCTCACGGCCCTCGACCATCTTCGCCGCCGGGAGGATGTCCGCGTATCCGCCGTTGGTACAGGAGCCGATGATGACCTGTTCGACGTCCTCGCCGGCGACCTCGCGGACGGGGACGATGTTGTCGGGCATCGACGGCGTGGCGATCAGCGGTTCGAGTTCCGAGAGGTCGACGACGATCTCGTCGGCGTACTCGGCGTCCTCGTCGGGTGACAGTTCGACGTACTCGTCGCCACGGCCCTGCCGTTCGAGGTAGTCTTTCGTCCGCTCGTCGGTCGGGAAGATGGAGGTCGTCGCACCGAGTTCCGTCCCCATGTTCGTGATCGTGGTTCGCTCGGGTACCGAGAGGCTCTCGACGCCCGGGCCGGTGTACTCGAACACCTTGCCGACGCCGCCCTTGACCGAGAGGCGGCGCAGCATCTCGAGGATGAGGTCCTTCGCACTCGCCCACTCGGGGAGTTCGCCCTCCAGACGGACGTTCACGACCTCTGGCATCTCGACGAAGTACGGCCCGCCGCCCATGGCGACGGCCACGTCGAGGCCGCCGGCGCCGATGGCGAGTTCGCCCAGACCGCCGGGCGTCGGCGTGTGGGAGTCGGAGCCGAGCATCGTCTTGCCGGGGGCGGCGAAGTTCTCCTTGTGGACGTTGTGGCAGATGCCGTTGCCCGGGCGGGAGAAGTACGCGCCGTACGTCCCGGCGGCCGAGCGGAGGAAGCGGTGGTCGTCGGTGTTCTTGAAGTCGAACTGGTATGTCTGGTGGTCACAGTACTGCGCGGCGAGTTCGGTCTGAACTTCGTCGAGTTCGAGCGCCTCGAACTGCAGCCAGACCATCGTGCCGGTCGTGTCCTGTGTGAGCACCTGATCGATCTCGATCCCGATCTCCTCGCCGGGTTCGAGATCACCCTCGACGAGGTGGTCGTCGAGGATCTTCTCTGTGAGCGTCTGTCCCATAACGTCCGGCCATCGACCGCCGACGGATATAAATCCCGCGCCTTTCGGAACGCTAAATCCGTCCACCGGGGCGTCTACCACAAGTTTTAGACCGTCTCGGGGTGTATAACTGCGCCGCAGCCTGCTGCCGTCACCCCCGTTCCCGGCGGGTTCACGCCGTAGCGGTGATCGCCGCCCGGATCGGCACGGTTTTGTCGTCCCTGTTCGATCGGCCCGTATGTTCCGTGCCGGTTCGTTCGTCGCCGACCACGTGACGCCGATCACCCCCGAGCAGGTCCAGCCGAACGGCGTCGATCTGACGGCCGCGGCGGTCTTCGAGACGGAGGGTGGCCGGATCGGTCGCGACGGCAAGCGGATCGGGGACCGTCGGGCGATCGATCCCGACCCCGACGCCGCGGCGTGGACGCTGTCGCCCGGCGGATACGTCCTGCGCTACGGCGAGACGGTCCGGATCCCGGAGGGCCACGTCGGCTTCGTCTATCCCCGGTCGTCGCTCATGCGCAACGCCGCCATGCTCCACACCGCCGTCTGGGACGCCGGCTACGAGGGTCGCGGCGAGGGGCTGCTGGCCGTCCACGCGGGGATCGAGATCGAACCCGACGCCCGGGTGGCCCAGCTCGTCCTCGCCGAGGCGAACCACGACGGCACGTACGACGGGAGTTATCAGGGCGAGAACGTGGAGTGAGCGGCCGCCGTCGCTCGCGGGCCGGGATGGAGTCGAACCACGGTCGTTCCGCTCACTACGTTCGCTTCACTCTCTGGTTCAACTCCTCCGTCCGCCGTTCACGCGACACGGCTCCTTGCGTCGCGTGATGTCGCGTAGAAGCGGGCCGGGAGGGAGTTGAACCCCCGACCGTCTGGTTAAAAGCCAGACGCTCTGCCTGACTGAGCTACCGGCCCTACGCGTAGCGAGGTAAGCGGAGGTGTAAACACTTACGATGGACCGTCCGCCGGAGCCCGCGGCCGCCGCCGTTCAGCGCGAACGCACCGGGGCCGGCCCACCGCTCACAGCTCTAGAAACTCGTCCAGCGCCTCGGCCACTAGGTCGTCCGGATGTCGGTTCTCGATCGACGCCCGACGACGGAGTTCGATGTACTGGGCCGGGGGGAGCGTCACGCCCATCCGGCCGAAGGTGACGTCGCGGTCGTCGAGGGTCGCCTCGACGTCCTGCCCGTCGCTCACCTCGCTCGCGAGGCGACGAATCTCGCGGACGGTGAGGTCGTGTTCGAGCGTCGCCCACGCCAGGGCGTAGCGGTCGTCACCCGAGACGCGAGCGATGTGTTTTGCCGCCGTCGGGGCGATGGTACCGCGGGCGACGTGACGACGGATCGCCTGTGGGAGGTCGTGTACGCGCGCCCACTTCCGGATGAAGGCGACCGAGACGTCGCCGCCGGCGCGTTCGGCGGCGGCTTTGTACGATCCGACGCCGCGGACCAGCGCGGCACACGCCGCCGCCCCCCGGAGCATGTAGACGTGATCCTCGGAGCCGACCGTGTTCTCGGCGAACGAGCGAACCACGTCCGCGGCGAGTTGGACGCTCTCGGGGTCGTCGGGGTCGAACCCGACGGCCTCCTCCGCCCGCTCGCCCGTCACCGACGGATCGGCACGGACGACCGGTTCGCCGACCGGCGACTTCCGGTCGGCCGGGCGGTCGGGCACATCGGAATCGTCGCTCATCGTACGGTCCATTCGGCGAGGACGTTCAAAAGTCTCCCGTGCGCGTGTGCCGGCATCGTCGGAGCTCACTCCCGGGCCACCGACACGCGGACGCGGTCGCCGGGCGCGAAGTCGTGGTCCGGACAGACGAGTTTCGCGCCGAAGTCGGCGTCCTGTGCGACGAACAGCGACAGTCCCGTGATCGGACGGCCGTTCGCGCGAACGGTGACGGGACCCCAGGTCACGGCCCGGCCGTCGGCGACGCCGACACGGTCGCCCGCCACCGAGACGGGTGTCGGGGCGTCGAGCGCGGGGAGGACGCCGCCGCCCTCGTAATGTGGGCAGCCGCCGTCGAGGACGACCCCCGGGGCGGCGGCGAGTCCCGCCCACGACCCCGGATCGGGGTGGTGCGGACGGTCGAGGACGACGTACGTCTCGCCGGCCTCGCGGACGACGCCCGTGCCGTCCCAGTCGAGGGGGCGTACCGGCACGTCCACCTCGACCGGCAGGGAACCGGCGGCGCGGTAGGGGTTCGCGTCCGGGTCGCGGAACCCGAGGTGGACGTGGTTGTCGACCCACGGGCCGAAGAACCCGGATCGAACCATCTCGCCCAGGACGTCGCCCACGGCGACTCGGTCGCCCGCCGCGACCTCGGGGTCGACGTGCAGGATCCGGGCGACGTGGTCACCGGTGTCGATCAGGATCAGATGATCCTCGCTGACCGCGTACGGGCGGGACGGCGCGCGCACGCTCCGGGTGTCGACGACGACGCCCGCGACAGGCGAGCGCCCGCGGTTCGTCTCGGGATAGAGATCGACGGCACATCCGCGGTCGTGGGCGTCGTAGGGGGAGTTGAACAGGGAGAACCGTCGGTAGCGCGACAGCGTCGACGCCGGGACCGTGACCATACCGGGGATTCGGACGGGGAGGCTTATACCGTCGGGTCGCACACGACGGACGGCAGGTGTCGGCGTCGCCGTCGACTCGCGGGGCAGTTATGTGCGTCCGTCGCCCATATCCCGTATGCGTGTCCTCAGTGGACGGGCAGCGACGATCGACGCCGACCGGGAGCGGACCGCCACGATGCTCGCACGGACGGCCGAGACCGGCGAGCCGGCGGTTCGGGTGTGGCGGCCCCATCGACAGGTCGCCTTCGGTCGCCGCGATGCGATCGAGTCGGGGTACGACCGTGCCCGTGCCGCCGCACGAGACCGGGGGTTCGATCCCGTCGAACGGGAGGTCGGCGGACGGGCCGCCGCCTACACCGGGTCGACGCTGGCGTTCGCCCGTGTAGTCCCGGTCGACGACGCCCGCACCGGCCTGGACGACCGGTACGAAACGGCGAGCGACCGGCTCCAGCGGGCGCTGTCGCGTCTCGGCGTCGCCGCGACGTCCGGCGAGCCTCCCGAGTCGTTCTGTCCGGGCAGCCACTCGCTGCAGGCCGACGGCAAACTCGTTGGGATCGCCCAGCGGGTGCGGTCGGACGCGGCGCTGGTGGCGGGGTGTGTCGTCGTCGCCGACCGCGAGGAACTGGCGTCGGTCCTCGCGGCGGTGTACGACGCCCTCGATCAGCCCTTCGATCCGGCGAGCGTCGGGAGCGTCGCGGCGGCCGGCGGCCCGGCCGATCCGGAGCGGGTCCGGACGGCGGTCGAACGGGAACTCGTCGGCGACGCGGCGACCGTACGCCGGATCGCGGTGTGAGCGAACGGGACACTTACGGCGGCCGGGCGACAGGTGGTGGTATGCTCGTCAGAAACGCACGACTGGCCGACGGTCGCGTCCGCGACGTCCGGATCGACGGGGAGCGGATCGCCGCCGTCGGCACCGGTCTCGATGCTGCGGGTGACGCCGTCGACGCGCGGGAACGACTGTTGCTCCCCGGCGCCGTCGACGCGCACGTCCACTTCCGGGAGCCGGGTGCGCCACACAAGGAGACGTGGCAGACCGGGTCGCGGAGCGCCGCGGCGGGCGGCGTCACGACCGTCGTCGACCAACCCAACACCGATCCACCGACGACGACCGGCGCGGCGTTCGACCAGAAGGAGCTGTGTACTCGTGACTCGATTGTCGAATACGGCATCAACGGCGGCGTCACGGCCGACTGGGGCCCCGACACGCTGTTCGACCGCCCCCTGTTCGCCCTCGGCGAGGTCTTCCTCGCCGACTCCACCGGCGACATGGGCATCGAGGGCGACCTGTTCGAGGACGCGCTCCACCGGGCCGCCGAGGCCGGCGTGCCCGTGACCGTCCACGCCGAGGACGCGACGCTGTTCGACGAGGGTGCCCGCGCCGCCGCCGGCGACGAGGTGGGTCGGGACGCCGGAGCCGACGTCTGGAGCGCGTATCGAACCGCCGAGGCCGAGATCGTGGCCGTGGAGCGCGCCGTCGAGATGGGTATCGACGCGGGCGCCCGCCTCCATGTCGCTCACACCAGCACGCCCGAAGCCGTGGATATCGTGGCCGACGCACCCGAGACCGTGACCTGTGAGGTGACGCCTCACCACTGCCTGCTCTCGCGGGCCGACCTCGACGAGTTGGGGACGTACGGCCGGATGAACCCGCCGCTGCGGAGCGAGGAGCGCCGAACAGCCCTCTACGAACGGGTAGTCGACGGCCGGGTCGACCTGATCGCCACGGACCACGCGCCCCACGCTCGCGAGGAGAAGGAGACGTCGCTGCTGTCGGCACCGAGCGGCGTCCCCGGCGTCGAGACATTGGTGCCGCTCCTACTCGCCGAGACGCGGACGGGACCATTGACCGTCGAGCGCGTCCGCGACCTGGTCGCCACGGCGCCGGCGGCGACGTTCGGCCTGGAACGAAAGGGACGGATCGAGGCAGGGATGGACGCCGATCTGGCGCTGTACGATCTGGAGCGGTCGCGAACGGTGCGTGGCGACCGGCTCCACTCGAAATGTGGGTGGACGCCCTTCGAGGGGTTCGAGGGCGTTTTCCCCGAGTGGACGCTGGTTCGTGGCGACCGCGTCTACGACGGCGTGACGGACACCTTCGGGACGACGGCGGGCGAGAACGTGCGCCGGGACTCGTCCTGAGTCGCGGCCGCTCCCCGTCCCCTCGGGGCGACGACAGTCTATTCGGCGGTTGCGACGCGAGCGACTACTCCAGGTCGTCGCGCAGTTCCTCGCTCGATTCGCGGACCTCGCGCATGACCTCGGAGATGCGGTCCTCGGCGTCGAGTTCCTCGGCGACCGAGAGGTCGACGCCCTCGACTTCGAGGAGGAACTTCGCCACCTCGGTCACCTCGTACATCATCTCGTCGAGTTCCTCGGCCGTAAAGAAGCCGGACATCGCGCCGTAGAGGAACGTCGCACCGGCCTTCTGGACCTTCTCCTCGAAGGCGGTGCGGGCCTGATTGACCGCCTGTGGCGTGTAGGTGTCGGTCATGAAGGGGACGAGACGGGGCAGGTTCTCGCCGATCTTGGTCATCTCGACGCCGGTTTCGGTCCGGAAGTCGACACAGAGGCGGGCGATGGCCCACTCGCGAGCCGTGATGTACGTCCGGTCGCGAAGAAAGGTGTTGACGCGGTCGTACTGGGCGCCGTCCATCTTTTTGAACCGCTCGTATTTGCGGACGTCGGCGGGTACCGACCCGTCGGCGGTCGACGACCCGGACGCCGCCGGCCCACTTGCGTCCGCGGGGGTTCCGGCGTCGTCCCCGGCCGACCCGTCGGAGGACCGTCGCTCCTCGCCGTCACCGGACTGCGGCGCGTCCTCACTCATGCGCCGGCGTTCCGCGCGCCGACGCAAAAGGGTTCCGTCGCCGTCAGCCGACCGTCCGACGGCGGGTCGCGTACCTTTTTCACCCGGCGCGCCGAGGCGTCGGACATGAAGCTACTGCTGGGAATCGGTGGGAGCGACGACTCGTTGCGCGCCCTGGAACGCGCCGTTTCCCGCGTCGCCCAGACGGGCGACGAGCTGACGGTCGCCGTCCTCCGGAACCCGGCAACTGAGACGGATCCGGAGACGATCGAACGGCGCGTGCGGGCGGTCCTCGACGACGCGGACGTGACGGCGCCGGTCCGCCACCTCGACGGGGATCCAGGGAGCCGGCTGGTGGAACTCGCGGAGCAGGAGGGGTTCGACCGAATCGTCCTCGGTGGCGGCGAGACCAGTCCGATGGGGAAGATCAAACTGGGGGGTATCGCGGAGTTCGTCCTCTTGAACTCCCACGTCTCGGTGACGCTGATCAGATGACCGACGACAGCACCTTCCCCGACGAGGTGGCGGGGCCGTTCCCCGAACCGCCGACGACGTTCGAGGATCGCGATGAGCGGTCGATCACGATCAGGCGCTACGACCCCGGCGCGGATCGCGAGGCGTTGACGGCGATGTACGAGGCGTTCGACCCCGCGGACCGCGCACAGGGCATCCCGCCGACGAACGAAGCGCGCATCGCGAACTGGCTGGACACCATCACGGGCGGCGAGACGGTAAACGTCGTCGCGGTCGACGGCGAGACGGTCGTCGGCCACGCGACGCTCGTCCCCGACGAACCCGAGGGGACCGCCGAACTCGCCATCTTCGTCCTCCAGGACTACCAGCACGCTGGCATCGGCACCCGGCTACTGGAGACGCTCCTCGGCGCCGGTGCGGCGGCCGGCTTCGACCGCGTGTGGCTCACGGTCGAGCGCTGGAACGACCCCGCGATCAACCTCTACGAGAAGGTGGGATTTCGCGCCACCGACACCGAGAGCTTCGAACACGAGATGGCGCTGCGCCTGGATTAAACCGAGAGAACGGGCTGGCTGGCATAGAGGAGGACGTACTCCGCGGCCTTCGCCAGTACCTCCTCGGAGTCGCCCGAGACGGGTTCGCGGGGGACGACCACGAAGTCGGCGCCGAGTTCCTCGGCCGTGTCGAGGACGACGCTCCCCGGATGTCTCGAGAGCCGGCGGGTAGAGAAACCGTAGGTCATCGACATCGAGAGTGGGACGCCCACGTCGTCGACGGTCTCGACCACCGCCTCCAGAAACGCCTCGGTGTCGGCCGCGAGCGTCGCGTCGTCGACGGCGCCGGTGTCGATGGCCCGAGCCATCTCGTCGTTGACGACGTAGAGCGCGTGGATCGTGGCAGCGTACTCCTCGGCGATGGCCGCGGCGTACTCGACGGCCACGAGCGACTCCTCGCTCCCGTCAACGGGGACGAGGACGAGCGACGGCGAGAGCGAATCGGTCATGCTCGGACGTGCGCGGGCCACGGGCAAAAACTCTCCCCGTGTGACACCGGGTTTATGTCTCGACCGCCCGAAACCACGCGCATGTTCGATACCATCGTCATCGCGACGGACGGCTCCAAGAGCGTCCGGCGGGCCGTCAGCGTCGCTCTCGACCTGGCCGAGCGGTTCGACGCGGCGGTCCACGCCCTCTACGTCGTCGACGAGGGGGAGGTCGAGAGCTCGCCCGAGCGGGTACGCGAGGAGATGCGCGCCGCCCTCGACGAGTCCGGCGAGGAGGCACTGGCGGCGATCCGAGACGCCACGGATCGCGAGGTGACGACCGCCGTCCGTGAGGGCCGGCCGGCGACGGAGATTCGGGAGTACGCGAACGACTACGACGCCGACGTGGTGGCGATGGGGACCCGCGGCCGTCACGGCGAGAACCGCTTTCTCATCGGTAGCGTCGCCGAACGGGTGGTCCGGACCTGTCCAGTCCCCGTGTTGACCGTGCGACAACTCGGGAAGGAGGAGCGCGACGACGAGGAGGGCGTCCGCGACGCAGCTCCCGCCTGAGAGTCGGGCGAATCGCGAGATACTTCGGGGCGGCCCCCGTCCGGTCGGTATGGACGACGACCTGATCGACGGCGACGGACTCTCCCTCTCGCGGAAGTCGCGGCTCCCCGGCGAGGGCTTTTTCTACCCCGACTCGCTCGACGAGGAGTACGCGGACCGGCGCGCCCGGGAGGCAATCGAGGGTGCGGAGGTGGTGGTGGTCGCGGACGGCGACGCCGACGGGTTGGCTTGTGTTGCCCTTCTCCGCGAACGCTACGACGCCGCACTCGACGTGGCGCCGTTCGAGGCGTCGCTCGCCGCGCGGACCGATCCGAGCCTCGGTGCGGACGAAGCGGACGATGACGATGCGGACCGTGAGGACTCCCCCGTCGGCCTCGTGACCGCCGGGCCCCACTCCCTGCCGGACGCCCTCGACCGCGTCGCGGCGTACGCCGACCCCGGCGTCGACGTCTACGTCTGTGACCTCTGTCCGGACGACGAGTCCGTCACCGAAGTCGTCGACGCGGTCGTCGAGCGCGCGGACCGCGTCCGCTGGTTCGACCACCACCAGTGGGACGACGAGGTGGCGGCCGCGGTCCACGACGCGGGCGTCGACCTCGTCGTCGGCGAGAGCGACGAGGAGTGTACGGCGGACGTGGCGCTTCGCTCCCTCGAGTACGAGTTCCCGGACCACCTCGCCGACCTCGCGGCGGTCACCCGCGACCACGACCTCTGGATCAAGGCGGATCCCCGAAGCGACGACCTGGCGGATTACGCCCACTGGGCCAGCGCCGAGGAGTACGTGACCGTCGTCGGGCAGTACGGAGCCGCCCTGCCGGATCCGGTGGTCGAGTACCTCGACGAGCGGCGGGTCGAGAAAGAGCGGTTGATCGAGGCGGCCGTCGACCGGGCCGAGTTGCGGTCGGTCGGCCCGTGGACCATCGGCGTCACCTACGGTCGGTGTTCGCAAAACGAGGTGGCGGAGGCGCTGCGCGAGCGGGGTGCGGACGCCTCGGTGATCGTCAAACCCGCGGGTAGCGCCAGCATTCGCGGGAGTGAGGGCTTCGAGCGCTGCCACGAGGTGGCGGGACAGGTAAACGGCGGCGGCCATCCCCGCGCCGCAGGCTGTAAACCCGACATCTACGAGGACATGCTCGACTACGCCCACCACTGGACGACGGAAGGGTACGCGACCAGGCAGGTGATCCTGGCGGCGTTCGAGCGGGTCGCCGCGACGGACCCGGTGGACGAGTGAGCTACGCGTCGGCGACGACCCAGCGGTCCGAGAAGGCCGTGCCGTCGGGACAGGCCGCGTAGGCGTGGATCACGTCTCCCTCGGCGTAGATGCCGCCCACCTCCTCGTTTCGCGCTTCGGCGAACGCGAGGACGAAGGCGACGCCCTCGCCGCAGTCGGGGCAGGCGCCCCCGGTCAGGCCGTGGTCGATGTCGCCCTCTGTTCCCATCGCCTCCTTGGCGAACGCCATGGCGTCCATGCCGGTGCCGGCCGAGAACAGCTGTCGGCCCTTCTCGCCCGGGACGACGAGGACGACGCCGTCCTCGACGGCGGTGCCGTACTCGGCGAGGGTCCCGTCGTCGTCGAGGTAGTCGTCGGTGAGAAAGAGCGCGACGTGGTCGAGACGGTCGCCCGCGAGGAAGGCATCGAGTTCGGGGTCGCTCATACCGGTCGGTGGCGGTCGAGCGGTAAAGAACGGTCGCTTCGGCGTTTGCACCGTCACCGTTTTGCCTGCCCTCCCCGTGGCTGGGACGTGGATCGGACGCGACTCACGCGGATGACGTACCTCCTGTTCGGCATCGCACTGCTGGCGAGCAACGCCCTCTCTCTGGGATCCTCGGTCGCCCCCCTCCCCCTCGTAGCGGTCGTCCTGAGCGTTCTGGTCGTCGTCGCGTCGGTCGCCGGACTCGTGTACCCGGAGGCGGCTCCGTTCGGCGTGAGCGTCGATATCGGCCCACAGCCGACGTGGGCGCTCACCCTACTGTGGCTCGGGAGCGCACTGCTGCTTGCGGGCGTCGCACTCCAACTGTAACTCAGCGGTCGTCGGTCAGGGTCTCCGCGATGTCGGCGAGCGACGAGTCCGGTTGCCGCGTCACCGTGTACACGGCGCGACGGCCGGGGACGCGGACGCCGTAGAGATAGCCGGGCGTCACCTCGTCGACGTCGACGCTCCGACCGACGTCGAGGTCGGTGCCGCGAACCCACTCGACGAGGCGGTTCGTCCCCTCGCCGCCGGTCCGCGCGAGGCGGCGGTTGTCGTAGGCGCCACGAATCAGGGGTCCCTTCGCGTCCGACTCGACGCGGGCGTGGGTCTCGTCGCCGTCGAGGACGAGTCGGATCAGGTCGCCGGACGTGACGGCGACGTCGTCGGGGAGACGGAGACAGGGCCGACGGGTGCCGCCGCTCCGGGCGAGTTCGGCGCGGTGTGTCGTCACCGCCGCCCCGTCGCTGGCGACGCGGTCGGACACGTTACTCGTTGTCGGCCTCGTCGTCGCCGAAGCCGGCGTCGCCGTCGACGACCTTCGCGTTGATCTGGACGACGGCGTCGCTGATCTCGCGACCCCGAACGGTCACGCGCTTTCGCTCGCCGTCGCGCGACGGGTCGAAGCCGACGCCACCTTCGAGGAGGACCTCCTTGAGGGACGGACCGGCGACGTCAGCGCGGAGGGGGCGGCCGGCGTCGTCCGACCCGCCCGTCAGTTCGAGCGTCGTGCCGTCGAGGCCGACGGCGCCGCCGTCGACCTCGTTCCCGAGTTCGCGCCCGAGAAACCGGTTCGCGTCCTGTCCGTCGGCCTCGAACTGTTCCGTTCGACCCGTATCCGGGTCCGAAACGACGACCTTGAAGTCTGCCATGCCCGGATTCAGACGGTCGGCGATAAAAAGCACGTCGAAACCGAGCGTCACCCGCCGAGCGACCGAACGGCGGCGGCCCGCCGCCGTATGATTTACTAGATCACACTCTAAGAATTATCAATCATTCCCCCTCAAATCCCTGTTTTTGGCAGTAGGATTAATATAGACGTGACGGCTAGCCTCGACCGATGACCGACGAGTTCGGGAGTGACGCGGACGGCGAGGGGGACGACCACGCCGGTCGTGACCGCGGGGCGGCGGCCACCGCGGACGCGACGTTCCGGGCGTCCGTGCCGTCGATGGACTGCTCGTCGTGTGCGGGCAAGGTCGAGCGGAGCGCCCGGGACCTCTCGGGCGTGACGTCGGTCGAGACACGGCCGACGTCGGGGACGCTGGTCGTCGGCTACGACCCGGCAGCGACGACGCCCGAGGCGATCCGGGCGCGGGTGACTGCGGCGGGGTACGCCGTCGCGTCCACGGAGACGGAGACGTTCGCGGTGCCGTCGATGGACTGTTCGTCGTGTGCGGGCAAGGTCGAGTCGGCACTGTCGGCGGTCGACGGGGTCGTGGAGTGCGACACGCGGCCGGCCGCGGGTCGCGTCGAGGTGACCTACGACCCCGACCGGGCCGGACGGGGCGACGTGCTGGCCGCGATCGAGAACGCGGGGTACGAGGTGGTCGAGGGCGAGACGGCGTCGGCGTCGGTGTGGCGGAGCGGGCGGGCGCTCAAGACCGCCGTCGGCGCCGTCGCCCTCCTCCTCGGCGTCGGCTTCGAGTACGTCTTCACCGGGGCGAACGCGACGCTGCTGACGGCGTTCGGGCGGACGATCACGGTCGACTGGGCGCTGTACGTCCTCGCGGCCGCGGTGGCGGGCCAGGCCATCCTCCGGAACGGGTGGTACTCGGCGCGCACCCGGAGCCTGGACATCGATTTCCTGATGAGCGCCGGGGTCGTGGGCGCCGTCGCGGTCGATCTGCCCTTCGAGGCGGCGACGCTCGCGGTCCTGTTTTCGGTGTCCGAACTCCTCGAACGCTACTCGATGGACCGTGCCCGGTCGTCGATGACGGAGTTGATGGATCTCTCGCCCGATACCGCGACCGTGCGGCGCGAGGCGGCCGGGGAGGACGACGACGGCAGGGACGAAGTGACGGTGTCCGTCGACGAGGTGGCCGTCGGGGACGTGGTGGTGGTCCGACCGGGCGAGCGCATCCCCGTCGACGGCGTCGTGATCGAGGGATCGAGCGCGGTCGACGAATCGCCGATCACGGGCGAGAGCGTGCCCGTCGACGCCACCGAGGGCGACGAGGTGTACGCGGGCAGTATCGTCGAGGAGGGATATCTGGAGGTGACGGCGACGGCGCAGGCCGACGAATCGACGCTGGCGACGGTCATCCAACTCGTCGAGGACGCCGAGCGCGACAAGTCGGAGCGCGAGCGCTTCGTCGACCGGTTCGCGTCGTACTACACGCCCGCGGTGGTGGCGCTCGCGGCCGTGACGACCCTCGGGCCGCCGCTGTTCGTCGGCGCACCCTTCGAGACGTGGTTCACACGAGGGCTGACCCTCCTGGTGATCGCCTGTCCCTGCGCGTTCGTCATCAGCACGCCCGTCAGCGTCGTCTCGGGCATCACGAGCGCCGCACGCAACGGCGTCCTCATCAAGGGCGGCGATCGTCTGGAGGCGATGGGCGAGGTGGACACCGTCGCACTCGACAAGACGGGGACGATCACGACGGGTGACCTCGGCGTCACCGACGTCGTGGCGTTGAACGGGACGAACGAGGACGACGTGGTGCGGTCCGTGGCGGCGCTGGAGCGGCGGAGCGAACATCCCATCGCGAGGGCCATCGTGGAGCATGCGGACGAACGGGGCGTGGCCCCGGGTGCCGCGGGACGCCCGCGGGAGGCCGACGGTGACACCTCCGAGATCACCGACTTCGAGTCGATCACCGGCGAGGGCGTCCGTGCCGACCTAGACGGCGTCACCCACTACGCGGGCAAGCCGGCGCTGTTCGAGGATCTCGGGGTCGACCTGGAACACGCCCACGTCGAGACCGACGGCGGACTGGTCGTCGACGACGACGTCGAGCCCACGGACTGCGATCACGGCTCCTACCTTGATCTGGTGAACGACGTGGTGCCGCGCCTGCAGGCCGAGGGCAAGACGGTCGTCCTGGTCGGCAGGGTCGGAGACGCTCCGACGGACGGACGGCCGCAGTCCGGCGACCCGGCGATCGAACTGGTGGGAATCGTCGCCGTCGCGGACACGGTCCGTCCCGAGGCTGCCGGCGCCGTCGAGCGCCTGTCCGATCTGGGCATCGATCGGGTCGTCATGCTGACCGGCGACAACGAACGGACGGCCCGCGCCATCGCCGAGCAGGTGGGCATCGACGAGGTGCGCGCCGATCTGCTGCCCGACGAGAAGGTGGCCGCGATCAGGGAGTTCACCGCGGACTCCGAGGCGGCCGCCGCCGAGGACGCGCGCCGTCTGCCCTGGAACCGGACGAACGGCGGCGTGGCGATGGTCGGCGACGGCGTCAACGACGCCCCGGCGCTCGCGGCCGCGACGGTCGGCGTCGCGATGGGCGCCGCGGGCACCGACACCGCCATCGAGACGGCCGACGTGGCGCTGATGGGCGACGACCTGACGCGACTGCCCTACCTCGTCGCCCTCGCCCGGAAGGCAAACGGCGTCATCAAGACGAACATCTGGTCGTCGTTGGGCGTGAAACTGGTACTCGCCGCGGGCGCGCCCCTCGGCCTCGTGGGCGTCATCCACGCCGTCGTGATCGGCGATATGGGAATGAGTCTCGCCGTGACGGGCAACGCGATGCGGCTGGCGAACGTCGAGCCGGGGGAGTGACCGCCGTTACGGCGCCGGACGATACGGCCGTCCGACCGACTGCGGCGTCACTGCTGTGTTCAGAGACGGAGCAAGAGTGAGACGGTGCGATTTTCGAGTGCTCGATGCTCGAAATCACACGCCCCGACGTTGGGACCCGCCCCGGTCCCGTCGCTTTTATATCTCGGAACGGTAGTTTCGCGGCGTGTCGCGCGACGACGGGAACGCGAACGGAAGCACCGAGGGTGACGAGCCACCCACGGAGTCGCTCGATCCCGAGGGCCGCGAGACCTCGGTCGGATCGAGTTGGGTGGCCGACGCGACCAATCGGTTCATCCACGGCGTCGAACTCGTCGCGGCCGCCGTCTTCGCCCTCCTCTTTGCCATCGGCGTCGTCGACCTCGTGATACAGATCGTCCAGGCGGCCCTCGCCGGACGGATCACCGACCCGCTCGTCGTCATCGGCTTCATCGACACTGGTCTCCTCCTCCTCATCATCGTCGAAGTGTACGAGACGGTCATCGCCTACACCGAGGAGAGCGAGACGCGACGGATCGTTCGTCTGGTTATCTACACCGGCGTCATCGCGATGGTGCGAAAGACGATCATCTTCCGAACCGGGGAGTACGCGACGTCACAGGACGCCCTCTTTGCCGCCATCGCGTACACCATCCTCATCTTCGGTCTCGTCGCGTTGCTCCTCGTCGAACGCGGGCAGGGCGAACGACTCCTGAACTGACGCGGGCTTTTGTGCCTGCGGCCGTACGCCCGGACGTGACCGACCCCGTCCGTCCGCGTCCGTCCGAAGGCGAGTCGACCGTCGTCGAGAGCAACGGCGTTCGCCTCCACGTCGTCCGAACCGGTCCGCCCGACGGGACGCCGGTCCTACTCTTGCACGGCTTTCCCGAGTGCTGGTACGGGTGGACGCCGGTGGCCGGTCACCTCGCCGACGCGGGCTACCGCGTGCTCGTTCCCGACCAGCGCGGGTACAACGCCAGTGAGAAGCCGTCTGGCGTCGGCGCCTACCGGCTCCCGACGCTCGCCGCGGACGCCGCGGGCGTGTTGGACGCCGTCGATATCGGGGCCGCTCACGTCGTCGGTCACGACTGGGGGGCTGCGGTGGCCTGGTGGCTGGCGCTCGATCACCCCGACCGGGTCCGATCGCTCGCGGCGCTGAACGTCCCGCATCCGACCGTGATGCGGCGGACGCTCGGCCGGTCGTGGGACCAGCGCCGCCGGAGCTGGTATTTCGCCGCCTTCCAGGTGCCACGCGTCCCCGAACTGGTCGCGAAGGCGGGGAACTACCGCCTCTTCGAGCGGTCGATGCGAGAGTCGAGTCGTCCGGGGACGTTCGACGACGCCGACTTCGAGCGATACCGGGCGGCGTGGCGACAGCCCGGGGCGCTCACCGCCACGGTGAACTGGTATCGGGCGGTGGCACGGTACCCCCCCGACGAGCGCACCGATCCGGTCGAGCCGCCGACCCGCGTCGTTTGGGGTGCGCAGGACCGCTTCCTCCGGGCGACGATGGCAAGGGAGAGCGTCGCCTACTGCCGGGACGGGCGGGCGATCCTGCTCGACGACGCCACCCACTGGCTCCACCACGAGTTCCCCGACCGGGTGGCCGGCCACCTGCGGGACGGGTTCGAGGCGGCGGACTGACCTGCGAGGCCGGGGACTGGACGCCGAACGGGTGACGGCGGTGACGGCCGGGGATCGCGGCCGGCGTGACCGGCGGGAGCGCCACGCCTTTGACCCACGCGCGGCGAGCGACGGGTATGCCGGATCTCGGAAAGATCGACCGCGGCGTCTTCGAGCGACACGTCCGACCGCGGCTGGGTGCCGACCGCGACGACGTGCGCCTCGGCCCGACGCCGGGCGTCGACTTCGGTCTGCTCGACGTGGGCGACCGAGTCGTCGCCATCGCCACCGACCCCGTCTCCATCCTCCCGGCTCTCGGCTTCGAGCGTGCCGGGCGGTTCGCCCTCGACGTCGTCCTCGCGGACGTGGCGGTCAGCGGACTGGCGCCCTCGCATCTCGCCATCTCCTTCTCGCTGCCGCCGTCGATGAGCGACGACGACTTCGCGGCGGCGTGGGAGGGACTCCACGCGGAGGCCCGCGACCTCGGCGTGAGCGTCGTCACCGGCCACACTGCCCGCTACGAGGACTGTTCGTTCCCGTGGGTCGGCGGCGCGACGGCGCTCGCCATCGGCGACGCCGCGGACGTGGTCCGCCCGGACGGCGCCCGTCCCGGCGACGATTTGGTGGTGACACGGGGGCCGGCCGTCGAGACGACCGGATTGTTGACGACGCTCTTTCCCGAGCGGATCGACCTCGACCCGGAGACGCTGGCGACGGCCCAGGAGCGACTGGCCGAGGCGAGTTGCGTCCGCGACGCCCTGACCGCCGCGGCCGCGGGGCCCGTGACCGCCATGCACGACGCCACCGAGGGCGGCCTCCACGGCGCACTCGTCGAGATGGCACGGAGCGCGGGCGTCCGCCTCGACGTCGAACGGGACCGCGTTCCGATCCGTCCCGGAGTGCTGGCGACGTGTCGCGCCCTCGATATCGACCCGTGGACCGCCACGACGTCGGGATCGCTCGTCGCGACAGTCGATCCCGCGGGGACCGACGACGTGCTAGCGGCCCTCGACGACCGAGGTACGGCCGCCGCCCGCGTCGGCCGCGTCGTCGAGGGTGAGGGCGCCTTCGTCGACGGCGAACGGGTCGAGGCGCCGACGGTCGACGCCTCGTGGGCGGCCTACTCCCGGCTCTCGACCTGACCGGTGGGGCGGGACGGCCGCCGTCGACGGTCGACACGGGAGAACCGAAAGGACGGAACTCAGTCGAAGTCGCGGCGCATGGCGATTTCGAACCACGGACAGAGCCGGAGCTGTCGGTACCACGCGGGGTGGTCGTGGAGGTGGTCGTAGTCCACCCACAGGCGGCCGGCGACCTCCGCCTCGTCGGGATCGAGCGACGTATCGTCGAGCGTACACTGCAGGACGGAACAGACCTCCCACTCCAGGCCCGCGTTCTCGTAGTAGCGCTTGTACTCGAACTTGTCCGTCACGCGGAGGTCGTCGTACTGTTCGGTGGTGACGCCGAGTTCGTCGACGAGGCGCTGGCGCGTGGCCTCCTTCTGGGTCTGGCCCGGGCGAGGGTGGGAGGCGACGGTGCCGTCCCAGTGGGTGTCCCAGAGGCGCTTGTCCGGCGCGCGCTGGGCGAGAAGTACTCGGCCCTCGCCGTCGAAGACGAGGGCGGTGAAGGCGCGGTGGCGGACGCCGTCCCCGGTGTGTGCGTCGAGGCGGTTGACCGTTCCCTGTTCCTGATCGTCGGCGTCGACGGCGATGACCTCCTGTTCGGCGTTGGGATGTCGTTCCGACGCCCCGGCGTCGCCGCCCTCGTTCGCAGGCATGGCCGACGTTGCGTGAGGGAGGCTAATGGCGTCTTCGGTGCGCGGTCAGACTGCGCCCGTCGCGGAGAGGTACTGGGCGCCGAACAGCACGGTGTTGTAGAGCCCGTGGACGAGGGCGGGGACGACGAGGTTGCGACTCCGCTCGTAGAGGTAGCCGAGGACGAGTCCGAGGGTGGCGGCGACGGTGACGTAGGGGACCCGCGAGCCGCCGCCGCCCGTGAGCGCGATCCAGTGGACGAGGCCGAACAGGACACTGGAGAGGGCGATGGCGACTGCGGGCCCCCAGGTCCGCCGGAGGATGCCCTGGACGCCGCCCCGGAAGACGAGTTCCTCGAACGGGCCGACGAGCAGGACGGCGACGGGGATCATATAGAGGAAGTAGCGGGGGTCCTGCTGACCGGTGACGACCACCTGGTTCTGGGCCACCTCGACGCTGAGCGCCGTCAGCAAGCGCGCGATGACGATCTGGGCGCCGACGAGGGCGACGACGCCGACGGCGATCAGGCCCACCTGACGGAGGGACGGTCGGCTGATCCGCACGAGATCCCAGTCCCGCGTGATCGCGAGGTAGCCGCCGACGGCGACGCCGAAGCCGACGAACTGGAGGACGGCGCCGACGACCCGGTACTCGAGGGTGCCACGCGTGAGGAGGCCGGCCGCGGTCAGCGCGTTCGCCCCGAGGCCGACGACTGCCGTCGCCGTGAGGAAGGCGGCGAGAACGAGCAGGAGGCTCCGGAGGAGGTCCCGCCCTCTGGCGGCGAGCGGCGCGCGTCGTCGCTCGGCCGCGGCCGGGAGGGCGCCGAACCGGTCGCGGCGGAGGTAGTAGCCGGCGGCAAAGACCAGCCCGAGGACGAGGGTCGCCACCGCGAGGACGGCCGCGTGATCGCTCTCTCGGAGCGACGCGTCCTGATGAACGAGCGTCGCGAGCACCAGCCCGCCGAGCAGGTGGAGCATCGCCCCCAGCACGAGGAGGTCGTTGACCATACCGGCCCCAATTGGCCCGAGAGTAAGTATCAGTCGATGACCAACCGCCGTTTCTCGCCCACTGCGTCGGCCTCGGGGAAGTCACCGCCGCCGAGCAGGCCGCGGGCGGCGCGTTTCCCCCACTCCACCGCCGGCTGGGTGAACGTCTCGACGCCGGCGAGTTCGCCGTACATGACACAGGCCGCCTCCATTCCGTAGAGCAGTTCGCCCACGCCGTGTGCGTCCACGCGGTCGATTTCGATCCGGACGTTCGGACAGTTCGCGGCGGCGAGACTCGCCTCGGTCGCCCGGAACTCCGCGTCGAGTAGGCTCCCGAGGCTCCTGCCGCCGAGATACGCGAGACCCTCCAGATCCGTCTCCGGGATCGGCTCCTCGGGGCGGTCCAGCGGGCGGACGAGCGTCACGACTTTGTCCCGAGGGCCGGCGCGGTAGAGCTGCAACTGGGAGTGCTGGTCGGTCGCGCCGAGCGCGCGGGCTGGCGTCTGGCCGACGGCGTCCTTGCCGAGGCTCTCGGCCCACAGTTGAGCGAACCACTCGGCGAAGGACTCCAGCGACTCCGCGTAGGGCATCACGGCGTTGATCCCGGCGCCCCGGCGCTCCAGCGCGTAGCAGGCGGCGCCGTAGGCGTAGGCGGGCGACTCGAAGAGCGACCCCGCGAGCCGGTCGGCCTCGGCCCGGGCGCCGGCGAGGAGCGCGTCGAGGTCGCCGCCGCCGAGGGCGACCACCGGAAGGGCGACCGTCGAGAGCGCCGAGAAGCGTCCGGGGACGCCCGCGGGCACGTCGAGGGCAGGCAGGTCGTGGCGCTCGGCGAGGCGGCGGAGGTTGCCCTCGGGGCCCGTCGTGACCAGCGTGCGTTCGGTCCAGTCGACGCCCGCGTCGGCCATCGCCTTCCGGACGACCAGGAAGTTCGCCAGCGTCTCCGCGGTCGTCCCGGAGCGGGAGACGACGTGGACGACGGTGTCGGCGAGGGGAACCGCATCGAGGACGGCGCGGACGCCGGCGGGGTCCACGTTGTCGAGGACGTGGTGGTCGACATCGGCGCCGAACGCGTCGACGAGCGTCGCGGCGCCGAGGGCGCTCCCGCCGATGCCGACGGTCAGGACGGCCGCGGGGGCATCGAAGCGATCGACCGCGGCGCGGACGACGTCCGGGTCGGCGGTGGTCGGCAGGTTCAGCGCCGCGTAGCCGTGTTCGGCGTCGGCGCGGCCGCGTTCGATCCGGTCGTGGGCGGCGGCGACGCGGTCGTCCAGTCGCTCCAGTGCCTCGCGGGTGAGTCGGGGGTCGGCGCCGAGTGCGTTGCCGAGGTCGACGTGCATGCCCAAACCGGGGTCGCGCGCCAGCAAAACCGTTTCCCGTTCGGTACGCGTTTCTCGGCTCGAAGCGTCGAGGTGGGGTTTAATGAGCCGACGCGATTCGCATCGTTCATGGAGATCAACGGTCCATCGAGCCGTCTCGGGATCGCCATGCTGTTGCTCGTGGGCCTCGCGTCGATCGGGTACGGGGCCTACAGCTACAGTACACAGTCCGCGGCCCTCGACTCCACCGAAGAGGTGACCGTCACCGTCACCGAGACGTCGGTGGCGAAAGACGGCGGCAAGACCGTCTCGTACGAGCCGCGGGCGACGTTCGAGTACACGTACGGCGGCGAGCGACACACCGCCTCGAACGTGTATCCGGGGACGCTCGGCAAGGACTTCGACACGGCGGAGGCGGCCAGAGCCGAACTGGAACCGTACGAACCGGGCGAGACGGCGACCGCGTACGTGCCGACCGACGACCCCGGGAACGCCTTCCTCGAACACGAACGCTCCACCAAACCCCTCCTCCTGATCGGTGCCGGCGTCTTCTTCGCGCTGAGTGCGGTGTACTCGGGGATTCGGAACTAGACGCCCCACCGCAGGTAGACCATCACGACGACGATGGCGAGTTGGAAGAGCCCCTGTAGTCCACTGAGCCGGGCGTTGCGCATCCCGATCCGACTGACGACCTCGGGGTCCGGATCGCCGGACTGGAGCTGCCGGTAGATCCGCACCTCGCCGGGGAGGAGGACGCCGAACCCGAGCACCGTGAGGACGGTGACGATGGCGAGCGCGAGGGCGATCGTCGGGCGCGTCATGCCGAACGCGGAGGCGGTGACGGCGAGGTAGGCGCCGCCGCCGAGGAGGGCAACGGCGAAGGCGGCCAGCCACCGCGGATCGTCGAAGGCGTCGAACTGCCAGCCCAGCAGGAGGAGCGCGGGGACGGTCGTGGCAAGGGTCAAGAGGGCGATCCAGGGGGCGGCGTGTGGGAACAGTCCCATGCGCTCGGCGAGGGTGACGCCGCCGCCGATGGTGACGAGCGCGAGCGACGGCATCAGGAAGGCCATCTTGGGGGTGAACCGCTCGAAGACGCTCGCGCGCGCCTCGACGGAGAGGCCGCCGAGCACCGGCCCGAGGACGATCGCCATGAAGAGGTCGATGCCCGTCCACAGCACGCCGGCCATCACGTGGACGTAGCTGTGCTGGACGATCGGTGCGAACGCGAGCGCGTAGACGAGGGCGGCGACCGGTACCGCGACGGCGCCGACGGCGAAGGCCGGATTCGCTCGATTCCCCATGCCCCGAATCGTTCCCCGAACGGTCGCTGCCATGTGGGTGGCGACCGGCCGAGCGGTCAAAAGCGTTGGTCCATCAGAGGAGGGCGCCGCTCCGGAGCAGCGCGATCAGGAGGGTCAACACCGGGACGCTCGCGAGCGTCGTGACGAAGATGGTCATGGTGAGATACTCGGAGGCGGAGAGCCCCTCGCGCTCGGCCACGTCGCTGTACGAGAGGGTGAGCGCGAGGGGGATGAGCGCGACGGGCGTCGCACACAGCAGGACGAACACCCGAGCGACGGGGACGTCGCCGAACGTGCCCAGCGCGAGCGCGACGCCGAGGCCGACGAGCGGTGCGACGAACAGTTTGATGACCGCCGGACGGATCACGCGGCCGACGCTGGCGTACTCCAGACCGTACAGCTGGATGCCGACGATGACGAGCATCAGCGGGATGGAGGCGTCGCCCACGAGGCTGGTGGTCGACATGAACGTACCGCCGGGCGGCGGTGCGACACCGAGCAGGCGGACGGCGGCGGCGGCGGCGACGGCGTAGACGAGCGGGAGGCGGAAGATCTCCTTGATCGCGCCGATGCCGGCCTCGCCGCCGCCGCGGGAGGCGACGTAGACGCCGAGGGTGTACATCAGAAACGACTGGGTCGTCATGTAGATGACGGCGGTCGTCCGGCCGATGTCGCCGAAGGCGAACTCCGCGAGGGGGATGCCGTAGAACCCCACGTTGGGGAGCGAGCCCGCGAGGACGTCGGCGCTCCGGTAGGGTTCCGGGACGCCGAGCAGGCGGTCGGCGAGTTCGGTGAGGGCCATCATTGCGGCGACGAACAGCACCACGCCGGCGACGAGGGTGGCGACGGTGTCGCCGCTCAGCGACGTCGTGGCGACGCTGTGGAAGACGAGCGCAGGCAAAAAGAGATAGAGCGCCACCCGGTTCAGCGGCTCCACCTCGACGTCGAGGACGGCCGCGAGGAGGCACCCGAGCCCCATGACCGAGAGGATGGGGAGGACCGCGGAGGTGAACGCGGAGACGAGGGACATGGACGGGGAGAGGCCACCCGGGAGGCTCAACCTCCGTGTGGGAGCAAGAGATTCCGATACCGAAAGGGCAGGTTTCAAGCGCGGCGGGCGCCGACGACGCGGTATGTACGACCGACTGAAGGGGTTCCGCGACTTCTACCCCGAGGAGATGGCCGCCCGGCGGGCGGTCGCCGACGTCTTGGAGGGGACGGCCCGCCGGTACGGGTTCCGGGAGATCGGCACCCCGGCGCTGGAGGCCGTCGATCTCTACACGGACAAGAGCGGCGAGGAGATCGTCGAGGAACTGTACGCCTTCGAGGACAGAGGGGGCCGCCACGTCGCCATGACGCCGGAGTTGACGCCGACGGTGGCGCGGATGGTCGTCGCGAAGGGCCAGGAACTCCAGAAGCCGATCAAGTGGATGTCGACCCGGCCGTTCTGGCGGTACGAGCAGGTCCAGCAGGGACGCTTCCGCGAGTTCTACCAGACCAACGTCGACGTCTTCGGGTCGGCCGACCCGACCGCCGACGCGGAGATCATCTCGTATGCGGCCGACGCGTTGACGACGCTCGGACTGACGGCGGGGGAGTTCGAGTTCCGCGTCTCCCACCGCGACATCCTCGGCGGCCTCCTCCGGGCGTTCGACGCCGACGTTGACGTCCGCGAAGCGATCCGCGCGGTCGACAAATCCGAGAAGATCGAGGCCGCGCAGTATTACGACCTGCTCCACGACGCCGGCCTCTCCTACGGCCAGGCCGAGCAGTTCGACGAGTTGCTGTCGAGCGAGGACCTCGACGAACTCGTCGACTTCGCCGGCACCGACGACGTGGCGGCGGCCGTGGGGAACCTGCAGGCCGTCCTCGACGCCGCCGCCGACTTCGGCGTCCGCGAGCACTGTTCGGTCTCGCTGGAGACGGCCCGTGGCCTCGATTACTACACCGGCACCGTCTTCGAGTGTTTCGACACGCAGGGCGAGGTGTCCAGGGCCGTCTTCGGCGGCGGCCGGTACGACGACCTGATCGAGAGCTACGGCGGCCAGCCCACCCCGGCGGTGGGCGTCGCCCTCGGCCACGCCACGCTCTCCTTGCTCCTCGAACGGGCGGGCGTCTGGCCCGAGGAGGCGCTCACGACGGACTACTACGTCCTCTCGGTGGGCGACACCCGGGGGACGGCCGCGCGGGTGGCCCGCGACCTCAGGGATCGAGGCCACGTCGTCGAGACCGACCTCGCCGATCGGAGTTTCGGCGCGCAGATGTCCTACGCCGACGGCGTCAACGCCGAGACGGTCGTCATCGTCGGCGAACGGGACCTGGAGAACGGCGAGGTGACGATCAAGGCGATGGAAAGCGGCGACCAGACGACCGCACCCGTCGACGACTTCCCGGGCGAGCGCGACCGACCCACGTACGACGACTTCGTCTGATACATTCGGGGCCCGGAAGCGGCGCTCCGTCGTTGCAGGGCCGGGATCGCCGCGCCTCCTCGTGACCGTCGCCGCGCCGCCCGACGCCCATTTGTACCGGGCGGCCGGAGTGTCGCCGATGCCGACGCGCGCCTTCCGTCTCGCCTACGACGGCCGCCCCTACTCGGGCTTCCAGCGACAGCCCGACGTACCGACCGTCGAGGACGTCCTTCTGGCCGCCCTGCGTGATCGCGACGTACTCGACGAGGGGCGGGACGTCCCGCCGGGCTACGCGGCCGCCGGGCGGACCGACGCCGGCGTCTCGGCGCTCGCCCAGACCGTCGCCTTCGAGGCGCCCGACTGGCTCTCGCCCGCCGCGCTGAACGGTGCGCTCCCCGCGACGGTCCGGGCGTGGGCACACGCCGACGTGCCCGACGGCTTTCATGCCACCCACGACGCCCGCCGTCGGACCTACCGCTATCACCTGTACGCGCCAGCCCTCGACGACGGCCGGGCGCGGGCGGCGCTCGACCGACTGTCCGGCGAGGGCGACTTCCATAACCTCACGACAGACGACAAGGGGACGGCTCGGCGTCTCGACGCAACCTGCGACCGCGACGGCGACTTCCTCGTCCTCACGCTGTCGGCGGGCGGGTTCGCCCGGCATATGGTCCGCCGGATCGCCGCTCTCGTCCGGGCGGTCGGCGCCGGCGAGAGCGACCTCGACCGCGTGGACCGGGTCCTCGGCCCGGACTCCCTCGACGGGCCGGCCGGGGTGCCCACCGCGCCGGCGACGCCGCTCGTCCTCGCGGACGTCACGTATCCGGGTGTCGATTTCACGGTCGATCCGGACGCCGCCGAGAGCGCCCGCGAGGCCTTCGCGGACCGGCGGGTGGCGGCGCTGACCGCCGCGCGGGTCGGCGGCGACCTGTGTGACGGGATCGAGTGAGCGGAGCGGGGCAGAACGGGACCGGGTCTTCCCGACGAGCTAAAATCCCGGGGCCGTGTAGCAACCCCTATGCCAGAGCGCACAGCCGTCGTACTCGCTGGCGGCCGGTCGACGCGGTTCGGCGACGCCGACAAGGCCGTCGCCGACCTCGCGGGGACGCCCATGATTCGACGGGTGGTCGACCGGGTCGCCCCCGCCGTCGACGCCGTCGTGATCAACTGCCGGGGCGCCCAGGTGCCGGCGATCCGGGAGGCGCTCGCCGGCGTGGCCGTCCCCGTCGCGTTCGCGGAGGACGACTACCCCGACGAGGGGCCGATGGCGGGTATGGCGACGGGGCTCCGGGCCGTCGAGAGCGAGTACGCCTTCGTCGTCGCCTGCGACATGCCTTTCGTCGAGGCCGACTTCGTGGCGCACCTGTTCGAGCGCGCAGCGGGCCACGACGCCGCCGTTCCGCGGCCGGAGCAGTGGTTCGAGACCACGCACGCGGTCTACCGGGCGCCCGCGATGGCTGACGCCTGCGAGGCGGCCCTGTCGGCGGGCGAGGAGCGAATCGTCGCGCCACTGTTCGATCTGGACTTCGTCGTCGTCGACGCCGCGGCGGTACGGGAACACGGCCACCCCCGCACGTTCGAGAACTGCAACACGCGGGCGGACTTCGTCGACGCCGAGCGGCGGCTGGAGGAGTCTAGTAGCGATTGAAACTGGTTGCCCAGCCTATCGGACGCCGTACTGCGATCGGCTGTGTGACTCTCAATCGCTACGACGGTCGACCACGTCGACGACCGACGGGTCGGCCATCCGCGCGAGGACGACCCGCGGCACGTCGGCACGCGCGTGGACGGCCGCCGCGATCTCGCGGCCCGTCGCCGCTAGGTCGTCGTCGTCGACCATGTTGATCAGCGGAACGACCGTCGCCGTCGGCGGCACGCGCTTGTGCCCGCCCAGTCGGTGGGCGAGGACGGTCCCGACGTCCTCGGGGGTGATCGGCTCGCCGAGCGAACGACCGGTGAGGTCGGCCACCCGCTCCGGTCGATGGACGTTGTCGTCGGCGAGGGGGGCGCCGACGACCCGGGCGCTCGCGACGGGGATCACGGTGTCGGCGGTCGCGGGAATCTGTGGCTCGCGCTCGTTCGGTGCCTTCAGGAGCCGAGTTCGTGCCCCATCGGCTTTCGCCAGCACCGTTCCGTGGCCGGGCGTGGCCCGGATGGCGGTGACGGTCTCGCGGTCGTAGCCGAGGTAGCGATCCGACCGTTCCCGTTCGGGGACGAGTCCGAGCGGCCACTCGGTCGCGTCGCGGAGTGTGCCCACGGGGTCGCGCGTGACGCGCACGTCGGCGACGTGGTCGTCGAAGATGGGGATGCGAACCGTCGCGGTCACGACGGCCCGCTCCAGCCGGTCCGCGAGGGCGTACAGCGTCGTCTTCTTGCCGCCGGCGCCGACGACGCAGACGAGTTTCGCGTCCGCCGACAGCGCCTCGATGAGATCCATGACCCCCGGTTTCGCGTCCAGTCACTTCGGCGTATCGACGGTGGCGGCGACGGCTACGGCGACCCGTCGCGGCCACGGACCACCGTCTGCTCGTGGGCGGGGAACACCGCGTCGACGGCGTCGTCGCCCTCGCGGTCGGCGAGCAGCGTCCGGAGTTCGGCCTCGTAGTCGGCCTGGGGGACCGCCTCGCTCGGCCCGGAGACCACGTCGAGGTGTGCGTCGACGAGGCGGTCGACCGCACCCCGCCCGAGTCCGGCCAGCGGAGCGAGGTAGTCGACGTCGTGGCGGTCTTCGAGGCTCTGGGCCGTCGCCCGCGAAACCGTCGGGACCCGGTCGTCTCGGCGGGTGCCGTCGGCGACCGCGGTCACGTCGAGGGCAGCGGCGCGTTCGAGCGCGTGCTCGTGGACGGACTGGATGCCGTGGCGGGGATAGCCGTCCGCGACCATCCGGTCGACCGCCTCGACGGCCACGGCGCGATCCAGGTCGAGGGTCCGGAAGGGGAGGTCGAGTCGGGCGGCCGCCCGACTGGCGTGGCGCCAGTCCGAGCCGATCCCGAACGTGCCGGTGACGAGCCGGACCTCGTAGAACCGGTCGAGCCAGAGCGCCGCGAGCGCCGAATCCTTCCCCCCGCTGAACAGGAGGGCGGCGTCCACTATCGACGGCGGATGTCGAAGCTCTTGTCCGGAGTCAGTTCCTTCAGCAGTTTTCGCATCTGGTCTTCGTCGATGCGGTCCTGGATGCGACCGCTCTGGGCGAGGGCGACGACCTGCTGTTCGACCTTGTCGGCGACTTCGGGTTTCGACATCTGGACGGCGTTGAGTCGCTGGCGCGCGCCGTCTGTGAGGTGCTGTTTCAGGAGCGCCTGTTTCTGGGCTTCGGCCTGCTCCTGGGCGGCCTGCTGGGCCTCGGCTCGCTCGCCCCCGGCGCCGCCCTCTTGGGCCTGCTCTTTGAGTTCCTGCATCTTCTGCTGGCGAAGCTCTTCGAGTCGTTCGTCGTCGGGGTTTCCACTCATGGATATGAATTCCGTCGAAACGGTGAAAACGATTTCGGAGGGTCGGGCGCTCAGGCGTACTTCTCGAGTTCGGGGCGGTCGAGGTCGTCGAGCACGTCCGCGGCGACCTCGTCGAGGAAGCTCTGTCCCTCGGGCGTGACGACGCGACCCTCACCCTGTGCGGTCGCGATCAGGTCCTCCTCTTCGAGCTGCTGGAGGATCGTCCGGATGATGTTCTTGCTCCCGGGCTCGGTGTGTTTGGCGGCGACACGGTAGCGGGTCGACCCCTGCTTGCGGTCGCCGTAGGCAGTCGAGAGACGGTCGACGCCGACGGGGCCGTCGACGGCGACCTTTCGGAGGAGACTCGCGGCGCGGACGTCCCAGAAGTCGTCCTGTTGGGGGGGGAGTTCCTTGCTCGACCCCGTCTTGGCGTAGTTCACCCAGTCGGGCTCCTCGGTGCGGTCGGCGAGCCGGTCGGCGAGCTCGTCGATGAGCGCGTCCGCCGGCACGTCGTAGAGAGTTACCATTGGCGCAGGATTCCCGTGGACGGCGTTTAAACCCATCGTATTCGGTGCGCGATCGGGTGGCTCGTCGGAGGCGAAGGGGTCCGGAGTCGGCTCCCGTCGGCTACGGGACGGGATCCGACCGGAGGCCGACTACACCGGTCACGAGGCCGCCCAGTACCGTCGGCGTCCAGTAGATCATCCCACGGAAGACGACGACGGCCGCGAGCGCGACTGGCTCGGTGACCGCCGGGAGCGGCGCCGCCACGAGGAGGACGACCAGCACGCTCTCGATGCCGCCGGCGCCGCCGGGGAGGGGGGTCACGCCCGCGATGGCCCCGATTGGGACGACGAAGAGCGCGACCGACAGGGGGATGGGCGTCCCGATGGCCCGGAAGGCGAGCCACAGGCCGAGCATCTGGCAGAACCAGCCGATCGAGGAGAACGCGAGTGCGATCGCGAGCCCCCGGGGATTCGCGGCCACGCGCTCGATGGCGCGAAAGAACCCGTTGATCCGGCGTTCGATGCCGCCGACCGTGGGAACCGGAACGCGAGGGACGTGACGCGCCACCCGTCGAACGGCCGGCGTGAGGACGCCTACGATCCGGGCCTCCAGCCGATAGCGACGCTGCCAGCCGAGATAGACCAGCGCCGGCACGCCGACGGCAAGCCCGATCACCGCCACCAGGGCGAGTTCGAGTCGGCTGTTCGTGCCGAACGCCGTCTCGGTGACGAAGTAGCCGACCCCGACGAGCGCGATGGTGATGGAGGGGACGAAATTGAGCGTGTCGACGCTCGCGATGGCGGCCAACCCCGTCTCGTACTCGGTGTCGGCGACCCGCGAGATGAGCAGGGCGGTGATCGGCTCGCCGCCCGCCTGCCCGAAAGGGGTGACGTTGTTCGAGAACATCGCTCCCGTGAACACGAACAGCGCTTCGGGCACCGTCAGCGACACCCCGAGCACGTCGAGGACGACCCGGAGGGCGAGGCCCCAGGCCGCCAGCCACCCGAGCGTCACGAGGAAGACGAGGCCGACGAGTCGGAGGTCGGCACCCGAGAGCGTCGAGAGAAGGTCGTCGACGCCGACGAGTGAAAAGAGGACGGCGAAGACGACGAGCGCGCCGACAAAACCCAGGACGGTCGCCCGAATGCGTCCGCCAGCCATACGTCCTTCGAGGGCTAGCCGACGCATTAACCCACCGGATCGGCGTCGGTCCCGGCCCCGGCACCGTTTTTGGTTCGCGGCCGCGAACGGCGGTCATGGACGAACGGAGCGCGCTGGCCGCCCTCGCCCGGACCGTCGACGGCGCGGGCGACGACGCGGCAGTGATCGACGGGCTGGTCTTGACGACGGACATGCTCCACGAACGGACCGACTTTCCGGCGGGAGTGAGCCGATACACGGCCGGCTGGCGGGCGATCGGGGCGTCGCTCTCCGACGTGGCGGCCATGGGTGGCGAGGCGACGGCGGCCGTCGCGGCCTACGGGGCCCCGGCGTTCGATCCCGACGAGATCGACGCGTTCGTCGGTGGCGCGACCGACGTCTGCGAGACGGTCGGCGCCCGGTACGTCGGCGGCGACCTCGACGATCACGACGAGTTCACCGTCGCGGGCGCGGTCGTGGGTCGCGTCGCGGATCCGGTCTACCGGCACGGGGCCACTCCCGGCGACGGCGTCTACGTGACCGGCACGCTCGGCCGGACGGCCGCCGCGATCCGCGAGTTCGCGGCCGGGAACGCGGACCGGGGGAACGCGCTCTTCCGGTTCGAACCGCGGGTGGCGGCCGGGCGGGCGCTGGTGTCCGTCGCCACGGCGATGATGGACTCCTCGGACGGACTGGCTCGCTCGCTTCACCAGCTCGCGGCGGCGAGCGACTGCGGGTTCGACGTCTCGTGGGACCGCCTGCCGGTCGACGAGAGCGTCGACGCCGTCGCGGACACCGGGACGGAACGCCGGGAGCTGGCGACCTTCTTCGGCGAGGACTTCGAACTCGTGTTCACCGCGCCGCCGGCAGAGTTGGAGGCGGTGCGAGACTCGGTGTCGGTCCCCGTCACCCGGATCGGCCGGGTGACGACGGCCGACGTCGTCGCCGACGGCGAGGCGCTGCCGGATCGCGGGTACGGCCACTAACCGAGCAACTGGATGGGGACGAGCAGGAAGCAGAGCGCGCCGAGGGCGAAGGTGACCATTCCGAGGAGCTGTCGCTTCCAGCCGATCGGCGTCTCGTCCGCGGGGTTCGCGGGGCCGTTGTACGCGATGACGGTCGCGAATAGGCCCCAGACGGCCCACAGACCGACGGACTCGTTGACCCCGAGGTCACGGACGTAGTAGAGGTAGGCCGCCAGGGAGAACAGACCGAGAGGCACGAGCGAGGCGAGCGTCTCTTGGCGGCGGCCGAGCATCGCTCGGACCATGTGTCCGCCGTCCAGTTGCCCGACCGGGAGTAGGTTGAGGACGGTGAAGAACATCCCCACCCAGCCGCCGATGATGACCGGGTGGACCGTCTTGGTCGGATCGGCGTAGCTGGTCGGCCGATCGAGCGCCCGAGCGATCAAATCGAGCAGCGGCGGATTGTTGAAGATGATGATCCGCCCGGGCGCCTCGACGACCCGCGACGGGATGGTCATCGGGTCGAGCGAGAGACCGACAGCGGTCACGACGACGGTCGCAGCGAGGCCGGCGAGCGGGCCGGCGACACCGATATCGAACAGCGTCTTTCGGTCGGGCATCCGTCCGCGCATCCGGATGATGGCACCGAGCGTCCCGAACGGGACGATGAAGGGGATGAGATACGGCAGGGAGACGTCGACGCCGTGATATCGACCGACGAGGTAATGTCCCAGTTCGTGGGTCGTCAACACCCCGAGGACCGCGGCGGTGAAGGGCCACGCCCGCAGGGCGAGCAGCGGGTTGGCTGCGAGTTCGGACGGGGGAATGTAGTACCACGCCACGGCGCCGACGACGAGCGTCGAGAGCACCGTCGCGACGAAGAGGGCGACGTTCGTCCACGGGACGCCGTCGATACGGCCGTCGGCGGGGGTGGCGACGACGACCGTCTCCCACGGTTCGCGGCCCGCCTCCAGATCCAATCGGTAGCCCGCACGGCGGAACGGCTCCCGGAGTTCGTCGACCAGCGATCGCTTCGGGACCAGTGGCTCGCCGTAGTAACGAACGCTGTCGCCGTCGCGGTCGGTTTCACGGACGTAAAACACCGCTTCGAGGGCATCGGACGGTGGCCCGTCGACTCCGTCCATCACGACCGGGTAAGACGTTCGACGGTATAAAACCCGTGACGGCGAGGCAGGACGGGGCGGCGAGAAGACGGGACGGGGCGGTGGTGGCGCAGCGGGGACAGGGGACCGATCAGGCGGCCTCGATCCGCCACGTGGTCGCGCTCGTGTACGACCACTTCTCGACGGAGAGGTCCGATGCCGACTCGCTGAGTTTGACCATCAGGGCGCCGATCTCCTTGGGCGAGAGATCGACCTCGTCCGCGATGAACTTGCTCTTGAAGTAGTGTTCACCGTCCTGGGCCTTCGAGAGCAGGTACTGCTTGAGCCGCTCCTCTTTGGACGCACTATCGTCGGAATCGGTGGAGGGGTCTGCGGTTGCGCTCATTGGTTGTCGCCTCGTCCATCCGTACACCCCGGAGGATGTTATAAAGGCAGGAACGTTCGGAGCAGTTCGGGCAGTTTTACCCATTTGGCCGACTTCACGAAACGTTCAAGACGTTTTACGAACCTACGAGACATTTTACAAGCTATTCTGAGGATTTGTTTCTTTAATTTCTAGATGTATATAACTGCGGCCGACCGGGCGCCGATTCGGGGATTCAGGCCTTCTCGTGGATCCAGAACTCCTCGTCGACCGTGGATTCCTTCTTGAAGATGGGGACTTCGTCCTTGAGGCGGTTGATGCCGTCCTCGACGGTCTCGAAGGCTTCCTCGCGGTGGCCCGCGAGCACGACGACGAACACGATATCTTCGCCCTCCTCGAGGACGCCGGTGCGGTGGTGCATCAGCACCTCGAACACGCCGTCACGCGCTTCGAGCTCCGATCGGATAGTCCGCATACGATCGGCGGCGACGCCCTCGTACTTCTCGAACTCCAGTTGAGTGGTCGGCGCGTCGTCCTCGGAGTCTTTCACCCGGACACGGCCGGTGAACGTGGCGATGGCACCCGACCGCTCCGCGAGCGGCGAGGTCTTCGCTCGCTCCACGAGGGATTCGAGCGTCACCCGCGGGTCGAGGTCGGCGACGAGGTCGTGGATGGCATCGAGGTCGGCGTCCTCGACGTCCGGAACCGCGAGACGGGGATCCCCATACGGCTCGGCGTCGTCGATGGCGACCGTCGGGAGGTGCGCGTCGTCGAAGCCGACGGTGAGGGCGTGATCGTACTCCGGGGTCAACGAGTCGAGGAGGTCGTCGAGGGTCTCGCCGTCGCCGGCGCCGATCCACGACCCGTCCGCGGAGAGGCCGTAGGCCGCGCCGGCGTCGGTGTCGCGGGCGGCGGTCTCGGGGAGCGTCTCCACGGTCGCGACACGGCCGTCGAGTCGGGGGACGAGCCTGTCGGCCAGATCGACGGCTCCCGGGCCGACGATATTGAGCGTCTTCATACGTCGAGAAGCGGACGCGGACCCTTAACTGTGACCCGACGGGCCGGGACCACGCGGACGACTCACGCACGGTCGGCGGCTTGACAACCCTTAAGCCGGCCTCGGGGCTACCCGATGGGTAATGCGAGTCGTGATCTCCATCGGCGGGAGTGTCCTCGCCCCTGACCTCGACGCCGACCGCATCGCGGGCCACGCGTCGGCGGTCGAGGCGCTCCTCGACGAGGACTGCGAGGTCGGCGCGGTCGTCGGAGGTGGCGGCGTCGCCCGCGAGTACATCGGGACGGCGCGCTACCTCGGCGCCAACGAAGTACAGTTGGACCAGTTCGGCATCGACGTGACGCGGCTCAACGCCCGCCTGTTGATCGCGGCGCTGGACGGCCTCTCCGCGCCATCGCCGGCCCACGATTACGAGGAGGCCGGCGAGGCCCTGCGCCGTGGCGACGTCCCCGTGATGGGCGGGGTGATGCCCGGCCAGACCACCGACGCCGTGGCCGCGGCACTCGCGGAGTACGTCGACGCCGACCTGCTGGTCTACGCGACGAGCGTCGACGGCGTGTTCAGCGCCGATCCCGCGAGCGACCCCGACGCGGAGCGGTACGGCCGGCTCACGGGCGCGGAGCTCGTCGACCTGATCGCGCCCATGAGCCGCGGCGCTGGCGCCTCGGCCCCGGTGGACCTGCTTGCGGCGAAGCTCATCGAGCGGTCGAAGATGCGGACGATCGTCCTCGACGGGACCGATCCCGACCGGATCGAGGCGGCCATCCTCCGGGGCGAACACACCGGAACCGACGTGGTGCCCGAGGGCTGTGAGACGGATCCGGACGGCTGGAACCGATGACCGACCACAACGCCTTCTGGGCCGACGACGTCGCCGACGAGATCGAGGCCCGGGACCCCGACGAGCCGATCGTGATCAAGGGCGGCGTCTCCCCGTCCGGCGTCCCCCACCTCGGCCACTTCAACGAGATCATGCGCGGCTACTTCGTCGCGAGCGTCCTCCGGGAGCGGGGCCACGAAGTGCGACAGGTGTTCACCAGCGACGACCGCGATGCCCTGCGGGCGGTGCCGCGACGACTCGCCGACGGGAACTGGACCCTCGTCGGCCTCGGGGAGGTCGACGCCGGCGCGCTGGGACGCAACCTCGGCAAGCCCTACACGGACATCCCGGACCCGTTCGGCGAGAGCGACTCCTACGGCGCTCACTTCACCGACCTCCTGGCACGGAGCGCCGAGGCCGTCGGCGTCCCCGTCGAGATGGTGTCGAACACCGCCCTCTACGAGGCCGGCGAGTTCGAGGCGGTCACTCGCGAGGTGCTCGAAAAGCGGGACCTCGCCCGCGAGGTGCTCGCCGAGTATCAGGACGGCGTCGACGAGGACTACGTGCCCTTCATGCCCCAGTGTTCGGCGTGCGGACGGTTGACACAGGACGTCCGCGACGTCGACCTCGACGCCGGCGAGGTCGCGTACGTCTGCTCGGGGCTCGACGCCGGCGGCGACCACATCGACGGCTGTGGGAACGAGGGCGTCGCCACGCTGCGACAGGGAAAGTTGCCGTGGCGCTTCGAGTGGCCCGCCCAGTGGAAGGTCCTCGGCGTCGACTTCGAACCCTTCGGGAAGGACCACGCCGAGGGGTCGTGGCCGAGCGGCGAGGAGATCGCCCGCCGCGTGCTGGATGTTCGGCCGCCGGTCCCCATGACCTACGAGTGGTTCACGCTCGACGGCGAACCCCTCTCCTCGTCGTCGGGCAACGTCGTCACCGTCGACGAGGTGCTCGACCTCCTCGAACCCGAGGTGTTGCGCTACTTCTTCGTGCGCAACCCGAAACGCGCCAAGGATTTCGACCGCGAGCGGATCGACCTGCTGGTCGACGAGTTCGACCGGTTCGAACGGGTCTACTTCGGCGAGGCCGACGATCCGGACCTGCAACCCCTGGCGGATCGGGCCTACCCGTTCCTCGTCGACGAGGTGCGGAAAGAGCGGGTTCGGCTGCCCTACACGTTCGCGGCGGTCCTCGGCATGACCGACGACCGCGACCTCCGGATCCGAATGGCGCGCAACCAGGGGTTCATCGACGACGACACGCCCGCGTGGGCGGTCGAGGCGGCGCTCGGCCGCGTCGAGCGCGCACGAACCTGGGCCGAACGGATGGACAACGCGTACAACTACCGCCTCCAGGCCGCGTTGCCAGAGACGGACTTCGACGACGACACCGTCGCCGCGCTGGAAGACCTCGCGAACTTCGTGGCCGAGGGCCACGACGGCGAGGCGATACAGGGGCAGATGTACGAGATTCCACGCGACCACGGGGTCGACGTCGGCGACTTCTTCGCCGCCGGCTACCGGCTCTTCTTCGACGACACCGAGGGCCCACGGCTCGGGGAGTTCCTCGGCGAACTCGACGAGTCGTTCGTGGTGACGCGGCTCCGACGCGAGGGGTAGCCGATCGCGTTCAGTCCTGCCAGTCGGGGTCGGTCCGCGGCGGGCTGAAGACGTCGACGCCCTCGAACGGCTCGTCACTCCGGTTCTCGACGGCGTGTGGCACCTCGCCGGGGATGACGTAGGTGTCGCCGGCGCTCACGACGCGCTCCTCGCCGTCGACGACGAACACGGCTTCGCCACGCGTCGCGAGGCCACCCTGTTCGTGTGGGTGGCTGTGTTCCGGCACCCTCGCACCGGGGTCGATGGTGTACCCCTGAACGCTCATCTCGTCGCCCGCGGCCAACTGGGAGAGGTGGACGTCGGGGACCGCTTCGGTCGTCTCGGCGTCGTCGCTGGATCGGATCTGCATGTGGCGCCCACGGTGTCCGGAGGGTATAAATCTCCGCCCCTCACCCGCCCACGACACCGATCGCGTCGCCCTCGCCCACCCCGTCGGCGGCGCCCGCGGGAAGTTCGATCACCGTATCGGCCGTGGCGCGCCCCAGCCCGGTCCAGGCCGACAGGCGGGCGACGCGTTCGACTCGCCCGTCGCGAATCCAGAGAGCGTCGATGTCGAAGGGGACGGCGACCATGTGGAGCGTCCGGGGAGTGGCGCCGTCGAAGGGAAAGACGAGGGCGTCGCCGGGGAACGAGCGGCGGAACATGAGACCGCGGGCCTTCGCGAGGAGGGTGTCGGCGACGGTCACGTCGGCGGCGAGGACCCGGTCGCCGTCGTCGCGGTGGACGACTCGCGTCACTAGAGCCGTCCGGAGGCCGTCGCGTTCACCCGATCGGAGCGCGACGCGCCGGTCGAGGACTCGCCGATGGACTCGCTGATGGCGGTGAAGGCGGCGGCACCCGCGGCGGCCGTGGCCCCGGTGACGACGACGCCGACGGCGAGTTCGACGACGGGAGAGAGCAGGGTTGTCAGCGTAGCGACGACGACCAGGGCGAGCGGAACGGCAGCGACGGCGAGTCCGACGGCCGCGATCCGGGCGCGATTGCCGCGGGCCCGTTTCCACGTCCGGTCGACCGCTCGGCCGATCGGATCGCCGTCGGCGGCGACGGCGACGAACACCAGCGGCAGGTGGACGAGCACGACGAGGCCGGGCACGACGAGCGCCGCGAGGCCGAGTCCGGCTGCGACGACGCCGCCGACGGCGACGACGACGGCCCGCGCGTAGACCAGCACCGTCTCGATCGGCGTCTCACCGGCACCGAGCGCGTCGGCCTCGGGCGCGAACGACCGGACCAGCGCGGTCAACACGGCGACGCCGGCGACGGTGGCGGCGGTGAGGCCGCCGACGGCCCCGAGCCCCGTGAGGGGAACCGTCAGGTAAGTCGTCCCGAGGCTCGACGCCAGCCCGGTGCGGGCGAGCAGCGTGTTGAGCGAGACGTTCCACGCGGCGTTGACGACGAACAACGTGACGACGAGTGCGGCGGTCCGGGGGCCAACGCCAACCCCGCGACCTGCGGACGAATCCTGGAGGGTCATCGTGCGTGTCTGTGCGGCGACGACGACCTATATGTTTTTATCGAATTCTGATATGTGTCTGACGCACGTCGCACAGACCGTCTCGGAAGCGTGAAATCAGCTCGTTCGCGTCTCACGTGTGTCTGACAGCATCGATACGTTTTACTGATATGGACCCGGAGGGTCAGTCATGGATCGACGTGCCTTCCTCGTCGCCCTGACCCCTCTCGCGGCCGGTTGCTTCGGCGGACAGCCGAGCGAATCGAACGCCACCGCGACGGCCACCTCCACCGGGACGCCCGAATCGACGCCCACCGAGACGCCCGAACCGACCGCGACGCCGACGGCCACGGCCACGCCGGAGCCGGAGGCGTCCGAGGCGGCGGCGGAGTTGATAAGCACTGCACAGGGACAGCTCGCCGAGGCCGTCTACGTCTACACCGACGGCGTCACCGGCGACCTCATGTCGGTGACGGCCGACACGGAGTCGTTCAGGGCACGCGAGGTGCTCCTCCAACTCGACGGTATCCAGCGGACGCTCGTCGAGGCGGAGGCCGAGGCGACGACCGAGGACCAGCGGGAGACCATCGAGGCCATCGACGCCATGCAGCAGTTCCTCACACACTCGACCGACGCCCAGTCGTGGCTCATCGAGGGACACGACGCGCTCACCGAGGCGTACTCCCACATGGACGACGACGATCTGGGCGACGCGGAGGACGACGTCGAGCGGGTGAAGACCGCCGCCGATCAGGTCTCGGAACCGATCGAGGCCATCGGCGCCGAGACGGAGGAGTCGCCGGCGGCGGCCGTCGATGCCATCGACGCGGACGAGCACGGCGCGAAGGTGACCCAGTTGACCGACGAATCGGAGGTCCTCACCACCCTCGCCGACGACGCAGACGACATCCGAAACGGCGTCACCCTGCTGTCGCGGGCACGCGACGAAATCGACGACGACCGGACCGATCGAGCCGCCGACACGGCCGATCGGGCCTACGACACGTTGAACGACGCCGAGGACCGCCTCGACGACCTCCTCGACGACTTCCCGGAGCGTGCCAGCGCCTTCGAGACCGTCGCCGAGGATCTGCGGTATCTCGCCTCGCGGAACGCGGACGACGCCGACAGCATCTACGAGCAGTACAACTGAAGCGGCGAATCCGGTGTCTCAAACGCGTCTTTGAATCAACGGAGGTTCTTTGCCTCGACGAGCGGAAGACGGGATATGGAGACGGACGACCGCGGCTGTCCGAAGTGTGGATCGGCCGAGACCGACGTGGGGAAGATCTCCACGACCGGCGGCGGCCTCAGCAAGATGTTCGACATCCAGACCAACTCCTTCCGGGTGGTGTCGTGTGTGAACTGTGGCTACTCGGAACTCTACCGCGACACCGGCTCGCGGGGGAGCGACATCGTCGACGTGTTCCTCGGGTGAATGGCCGGCGAGGGAGCGGTCGTCATCGTTCTCCTCCTCGGCCTCGGGGCACCGCTGGTGCTGTACGCCCTGGTCCGGGCGGAACACGAGGACCGCGAGGTGATGGATCGGGCGGCGGCCGAACGGGCCGCACGCCGGGACCTGTCGGACGAACGGGACGGCCAGCGGCGTGACCGGGGCCGGAACCGCGACCGCTGACGGCGACACCCTACTTATACCCCCCGAACCGGTTCGGGATGTGGCGACGCCGTTGCCGACCCGCGAGAACCGTCGAGGGGGGTTTGTCCCCCGCGGACTGACGCCTAGTCGTTATGACGAAGCAAGTCGGTGCACCCGGAACGAAGCTCTCGCGTCGGCAGTTCATCGCGGCGACCGGAACGACGGGGGTGCTCGGCCTCGCCGGTTGTGCCGCGCCGACGAACGACCCCTCACGTGCGGACGCCGCGACGGCGGCCCAGCGGTCGGCCGGGTCGCTCCCGGCCGCGGCCAAGCCACAGGTCGTCGACGTGACCGAGCAGAGCAATCAGGTGACGCTACGGGCGGTCACTTCGACGCTGCCGGTCCACCCCGGTGACGCGATGGGCGGGCCGGTCGAGTTGCCGCGAGTCTGGGCGTGGCAGGCCGATGACCGTGCGCCGAGCGTGCCCGGGCCCATCATTCGGACGACCGAGGGGGAAGACGTCGAGGTGACCCTCGACAACACCGACGCCGACATGCCCCACACCGTCCACTTCCACGGCGTCCGCAAGACGTGGGAGAACGACGGCGTCCCGACGACGACGGGGATGACGGTGATGCCCGGCGAGAAACACACCTACGAGATCCCGGCGAACGTGCCCGGGACCCACCTCTACCACTGTCACTACCAGACCCACCGGCACATCGACATGGGAATGTACGGGGTCTTTCGGGTCGATCCGAAGGGGTACGAACCGGCCGACCAGGAACTGTTCATGACGGTGAAAGAGTGGGATTCCCGGCTCAACCGGAAGATGGCGGGCGAGGACGTCAGCTACAGTCCCCGGAATCGCCAGCCCGACGTGTTCACCATCAACGGCCGCGCGGCGCCCCGAACCCTCCATCCGGAGGACGGCTCGCCGGTGCTCGTCTCGCAGGGCGACACCGTCAGGATACACTTCGCGAACAACGGCTACATGAACCACCCGATCCACACCCATAACCACCGGTTTCGGGTGGTCGAGAAGGACGGATCACGGATTCCCGACGTCGCTCAGTACGAGGAGGACATCCTGAACATGGCCCCGGCCGAGCGCAAGACGATCGAGTTCGAGGCCGACGCCGACCCCGGCATCTACCTCATGCACTGTCACAAGGTCAGCCACGCGATGAACGGGAACTTCTACCCCGGTGGGATGGTCGGCGCCATCGTCTACGAGTCGGTGATGGACACGGATATCTTCGGCCAGTTGATGGAGTACGCGGGATACGAACCGTAGTCGAACACGTTCATATCCGTCGGGGCCGACCACTCCACCATGGAGCGGACGCCGACGGGAACCACGGTCGGGGTCGACGACCCCTACGACCACGCCGACCGCTGTGACCACCTGACATCGGACGGTCGCTGTCGGTTCGCGCTGGAACGTGCCGGCGACGGCGGGGGACGACGTTCCCCGAGTAGCCGGCCGTCGGCCGGCGACGACCCCGAGTTCGCCGCCGCCCGCCGTGCGGAGGGGTACGACTGCGTCGTCGCCGGCGACGCCGAGTGGTGTGACTGTCCCCACTACCGCTCGACGACCGACGGCCGCGAGTGTCGGCGCTGCGGGCTCGACGAGGTGCGGATGGCTCACGACGACGCCCGGCCACTGCTGGAAGAACACCACCTGTCCTACGGGGGGGCCGACGACGGTGACGGCCCGACCCACGAGATCACGGTCGCGCTCTGTCGCTGGTGTCACGCGAAGGTCCACGCGGGATGGGCACGGATCGACGACGGCGTCAATCCCGACGCGGAGGCCCTCGCGGCCCGCGAGGAGCGCCGAAGCGCGGAGCGAGCGGAGTTCGGGTTCCGGACGGCCGCCGAGCGGGACGACCGGGAGTGACCCCGAGTCGGTTCCGGTCCCCTTTTAGGCGCTACCGCCCTATTCGGGCGTAATGACCCGGATCGTCGTCGTCGACAATCACGGCCAGTTCACGCATCTGGAGCGGCGGGCGCTCCGCGACGCGGGCGTGGACACCGAAATCGTCGACAACACCACGCCGCCGGCTGACCTCGACGCGGACGGCCTCGTCCTCTCGGGGGGACCCGACATGGACCGCATCGGACGCTGTGGCGAGTATCTCGGCATGGACGTGCCGGTTCTCGGCATCTGCCTCGGCATGCAGATCATGGCCGCGGAAATCGACGGCGCGGTCGGCGCGGGCGACTACGGCGGCTACGCCGACGTCGACGTGCGGATCGTCGACGACGCGGACCCACTCGTCGGCTCGCTCGCCCCCGAGACGCGGGTGTGGGCCAGCCACGCCGACGAGGTGGTCGACCTCCCGACGGGCTTTACTCACACCGCCACGAGCGACGTCTGCGAGGTCGAGGCGATGAGCGACCCGGACCGGGAGCTCTACGGCGTCCAGTGGCACCCCGAGGTCGCCCACACCGCGGAGGGCGAGGACGTGTTCGAGAACTTCATCGCCCGCTGTCGGTGACGTCGCGGGTCGTCCGACCCGTCGGTGGATCGCGGTGGCGATTCGGGGATCCTCCGGGGGACCGTGACGACGGCCCTACTGAAGGGAGAGATTTACCACGCCCCGACTCGTCGGGCCGACTGAATGACGGCGACCCAGTCCGACCTCGCGGGGCTGTCGCGGTACATCTTCACCGCCCCCAGTTGGTACGCCAGCCTCGGGTTCGCCCTGATCCTGGCCGCGATGGCCGGCATCGCGGCCTTCGACTCGGGGGACACGTCGCCGACGTGGCGGAACCTGCTCATCCTGGGGCGTGACGCCTGGCAGGGGATCTTCTTTATCGGCCTCCCGACGATCATCGCGTCGGTGGGGACGACCGGCGTCGACCGGTACGTCGGCGGCAAACTCACGCCGAACCGGTCGTCGTTGCTGGCGCTCCTCTCCGAGGTCATCCTCGTCGCCATCCTCACCGTCGCAGGCATCGTCTCGCAGGTGACGATGCTGGGCCAGACGTTCGTCTACGACGCGCTGGTGATCGCATTGGCCTCCATCTTCGCCTTCCGGCTGCTGGTCGTCATGGCCGTCTCACAGTCCTCGCTGCTGATCGCCGCGGTGCCCGCCAGCCTCCAGACCGTCGTCTCGGCGGTCTTCCTGTTCGTCTACAGCGGGACCGTCCGCTTGCTGGAACTCGGCGGTCCGCTCGTGGACGCCTACCTGATGCCCTATCTCTCGCGGGCCTCCGAGGCCCCGCCCGAACTGTGGGTCATCGACGCCAACCACTTCCAACTGCTCGCGATCACGTGCGTGCTCTACGCCGGCGCCGTCTACACGTTCATCCGGGTGATCGACCGACCGTGGCAGCGCAGCCTCGGGGTCTCCGTCCTCGACTTCATCCGCGGATTCGTTGGGCACGTGGCCGAGGGCTCGCGCGAACTGGAGGATTTCTTCGAGAAACTCGGCGAGGAGGCCATCGTCCCCGTGACGGTGCTTTCCTTTCGCTCGGCCGACGGCGACGAGAAGGCCCGGTTCGTCCTCCCGATGATCCACCCGGGGCCGATGGGGGAGATCGGGGGCGGTAACTTCCCCGTTCGGGTGGCCGAACACACCGAGGGGCTGGTCTTTCCGCCCCACGCCACCGCAGGCCACGACTTCAACCTCGTGACCGAACGCGAGGTCGACACCATCCTCGACGCCATCGACGACGCCGAGGAGCGACTCACGTACGTTGAGGAGGCGTCGCGGAGCGTCCGCACGGAGTCGGGCGAAGTGTCGATGCTCGGGCAGGCGTTCGGCGACGACGCCCTGCTGATCGCGACGTACGCGCCCGGGTTCGCCGACGACGTGGAGTTCGGCGTCGGCCTGTCGGCGGCCGCCGAGGCCCGCACCGTCGGCCTCGACGACGTACTCCTCGTCGACGCCCACAACTCCAACAACGGTCTACAGGGCGAGGACCTCGGGCACGTCACCCCGGGGAGCGAGCGCGCGTTCGACATGATCACGGCGGCCAAGCGGGCCGGGCGGCGACTGGGCGAGGCGCCGCGTGGCCCGATCCGCCTCGGCGTCGCCTGGGACCGGACCGAGTGGGACGCGCTGGACGGAATCGGTCCCCTCGGGATCCGCGTCGCCGTCGTCGAGGTCGACGGCCAGCAGACGGCGTACGTCCTCGTCGACGGCAACAACATGGTCCCCGGACTCCGGAGTCGCGTCCTCGATGCGGTGACCGCCGTCGCCCCGGTCGACGCGGCGGAGGTGATGACGACCGATACGCACATCGTCAACAGCGTCGAGGCGGACAACCAGGTAGGGTCGGCCATCGACCACGGCGAGTTCGTCGCGCTGATCGAACGACTCGTCGGGGAGGCCGTCGACGACCTCGAACCGGTGTCGGCCGCGCTGGCGACCGAGCGCACGACGGTGACCGTCTTCGGCAACGACCGGACGGAGACGCTCGCCAGTCACGCGAACGCCCTCGTCTCGATGGGCGGGGCGCTCGCCGCCGTCATCATCCTCGCCGCCATGGCGGCGAGCGTCCTGATCTTCTTCCTCACAGGCTGAGTTCGCGCGTGTCCACCGCGTCACAACTCGGACACCGGTGCCGGTACTCGACGCGCCGGCCGGCAGCGGCGGTCACGCGCCACTCCACCTCGCGGTCCTCGTGTCCACAGGCCGGACACGCCGCCCGTGACTCCTCGTAGTGGGCCCGAAGCCGGCCGAACGGTGTCGACGCGGATCGATCCTTCATTGACATACGTTACCATTAGTCAGGAAACACGTTAACTCTTTGTACCGTTCGGCGGTGGGTCCCGAAAGCAGAAATATCCGGACGGTCTACGGAGTGGCGTGCTCCTGGTGCTCTGTGTGGACCTCGACGACGACCTCGGCCGAAAGACCGGCATCGAGACGCCGGTCGTCGGCCGCGACGCCGTCAGGGACGCCGCCGTCGCCCTCGCCACGACGGATCCGGAGGACTCCGACGTAAACGTCATGTTCCAGGGACTGCACGTGCTCGACGACCTCCGGGACGAGGAGAGCGAGGAGGTGGAGGTGGCGGCGGTGACGGGCGTCCAGGGCAGCGAGGTGCGGGCCACCCGCGCGGTCGGCGAGGAGGTCGACCGCGTGCTCGCGGGACTCGCCACCGGGGAGTCGGTGCGGGCCATCGTCATCACCGACGGCGCCCAGGACGAGTCGGTCCTGCCGGTCATCCGGTCGCGGGTCCCCATCGACAGCGTCCGCCGGGTGGTCGTCCGGCAGGCACAGGACCTGGAGTCGATGTACTACACGATGAAGCAGGTGCTCGCGGATCCCGAGACCCGCGGGACGCTTCTGGTACCGCTCGGCATCCTCCTGTTGATCTACCCCTTCGTCACCATCGCCACCTTCTTCGACATCCCGGGTGCGGCGGTCCTCGGCCTCATCTCCGCGCTGCTCGGCCTCTACACGCTGTTCCGGGGGCTCGGCCTCGAATCGACGGTCGACGAGGTCGCCGATCGGGTCCGGAACGTCCTCTACGCCGGCCGGGTGACCATCATCACGTACGTCGTCGCGGCGGCGCTGCTGATCGTCGGCGGGGCCGAGGGCGTCTCGACGCTCCGGACCGTCGAGGCGGGCGTCCCCGGCGACCCGTCGGCGGTGACGGTACTCGCTGCGCTCGTCAACGGCGCCATCCGATGGTTCGCCGCGGCGGGGATCACCAGCAGCCTCGGGCAGATCACCGACGAGTATCTCGCCGACCGGTTCAAGTGGCGCTACCTGAACGCCCCCTTCTACGTCGCCGCCATCGCGGTCGTCCTCTATGCCGTCTCGGGGTTCCTCCTCCCGCCCCTCGACGAGGTGACGACGCTCACGCTCACGGACCTCGCGGTGGCACTCACGGTGGGAACCTTGCTCGGCGTCCTCAGCACGCTCACCTTCGCCATCGCGGAGTCACGGTATCCGACCGGCGTCGATCCGGCCTAACGCTCCCGGACGACGACGAACTCCGCGAGGTCCTGGAGATAGTCGACCGCGTCGACCTCCTCGGTGTCGGCCGCCGCCAGTGCCGCCAGCGCCCGGTCCGACTCGCGGCGTGCCCGCTCGTTGGCCGCCTCGGGCGAGATGTCGGTCACCTGCACCAGTGACGGGCGGTCCATCTCCGCGTCCTGCCCCGTCGGCTTGCCGAGGTCGTCCGCGTCGGCAGTGGCGTCGAGCACGTCGTCGCGGATCTGGAAGGCGACGCCGACTCGTTCGGCGTAGTCGCCGAGCGATTCGACGGTGAAGGCGTCGGCGCCGCCCGCCACCGCACCTAGCTCCGCCGCCGCCCGAAAGAGAACCCCCGTCTTCCGGCGTGCGAGTTCCATGTACTCCGACTCGTTCGTCGGACGGGCGACCAGTTCCGTCGCCTCGCCCTCTCCGAGTTCGACCATCGCCTCGGCGACGATCCGCATGGCGCGTTCGTTCTCCGAGAAGAGCGCGAACGCCTCGCCGAGCAGGCCGTCGCTGGCGACGATGGCCGGCCCGTAGCCGAAGGCCTCCCACGCGCTCGGCGTGCCGCGGCGCACCGCCGAGCGGTCGATGATGTCGTCGATCACCAGCGACGCGTTGTGGACGAGTTCGACACCCACCGCGAAGTCGACGGCGTCGGCGGGGCTCCCACCGACCGCCTCGCAGGTCAGCACTGTCACCGCGGGGCGGACCCGTTTGCCCCCGGCGAGGGCGACGTGTTCGAGTTCCGCCGCCAGTTCCGGGGGCTCGACCGCCTCGACGAGCGCCTCCAGCCGGTCGTTCACCAGACCGACGCGACGATCCAGATACTCCATTGCCCGGGCGAAAGGGCGGGCGCGGCAAGTACGTGACGCTATGCGAACCGCTCGATGAGTTCGGGAACGACCTCGAACAGGTCGTCGACGATCCCGTAATCCGCGATGTCGAAGATCGGCGCGTCGGGATCGGTGTTGACGGCGATGATCGTGTCCGCACCCTTCATCCCCGCGACGTGCTGGACCGCCCCGGAGATTCCGAGCGCGAGATAGACCGTCGGCGTGACGACCTTCCCCGACTGTCCGACCTGCCGGTTTTTCGGTAGCCAGCCGTTGTCGACGATGGGGCGCGAGGCCGCGACGGTCGCGTCCAGTGTGTCGGCCAGTTCCTCGACCAGTTCGAGGTTCTCCTCCTCCTCGATCCCTCGGCCGACCGAGACGATGAACTCGGCCTCGCCGATGTCCACGTCCCCGGCGCCGACCTCCTCGAACCCACGCACCGTCGACCGCATCGACGCCTCGTCGACGTCGACGTCGAAAGGGATGATCTCGGCGTCGCCGTGGTCCTCCGCCGGGGGCCACTCGCCGCCCCGGACCGTCACGGTGACGGGGTCGGCCGCCACCTCGACCGTCGTCTCCACTTTCGACCCGTACATCTCGCGGGTGACGACGAGGCCGTCCGCGACCGTCAGGTCGACCGCGTCGCTGACCATCGGTGTCGAGAGACGCGTCGCGACCGCGGGGGCGTAGTCGAGACCGTTCACGCTGTTGGGCAGGAGGAGGACGCTGGGCTCGACCGACCCGGCGAGTGCCGCCGTCGCCGCCGCGTACACGTCGTGATTGAACTCCTCGCCCTCCTCGACGGTGTGGACGGCCTCGACGCCCGCGCGGTTCAGCCGTTCGCCGAAGCCGTCGACGTCGCCGCCGATCACGGCGACGTGCAGGTCTCCACCCAGGTCGTCGGCCAGTTCGCGACCCGCGGTGAGCAACTCGAAGCTCACCGGCCGGAGTTCGCCCCGCCGGTGTTCGGCGACGGCGAGGACGTCACCGTCGCTCATTCCGCACCCACCCCCGCATCCCGCAGGACCGTCTCCAACTCGGCGGCCGTCTCTTCGGGACTGCCCTCGAAGAGTGTGGCGTCCGACTCGCTTTCCGGTTTCGCCATCCCCGAAAGCGTCATCTCGCCGTCGAGGACGGCCGGATCGAGGCCGAGGTCGTCGAGCGTTCGCACGTCGAGGTCCTTGCGCTGGGCTTGTCGGATCCCCCGCAGGCTCGCGTAGCGCGGGTCATTGATCCCCGTCTGGATCGTCAGCACGGCGGGCAGGGAGACGGTCGTGAGTTCCTCGACGCCGCCCTCGAGTTCCCGACGGACGGACGCCTCCTCGCCGTCCAGTTCCAGATCGTTCACGACGGCGGCCCACCCGTAATCGAGGTGTTCGGCGAGGGCGACGCCCGTCGCTCCGAAGCCGTCGTCGGCGGCCTGCACGCCCGAGAGAACGAGATCCGGCGTCTCCGCCTCCGCGACGGCCGCGAGGACGCGGGCGGTCGCCGTCGGCTCGACCAGATCCGCCTCCGCGAGTGCGTCGTCCCAGACGCGGACCGCGCGGTCGACGCCCTTCGCCAGGGCCATGCGGATCGTCTCCTCGCTCCGCTCGGGACCGACCGTGACGGCGACGACCTCCACATCGTCGTCACGGTTCTCGGCGATCCGGACGGCCGCCTCGACGGCGTAGTCGTCCCACTCGTTGAGGTCGTATTCGAGGAACTTTTCGGGGATCGTCAACCCCTCGATCTCGAAGTCATCGGCGACTTCGGCGACCTCCTTGACGGTCACGAGAACCTTCATGCTCGGCTCCTTTCCGGGCCGGGAGTAAACGTTTTCCGGAGGCTACGCGTCGGGGTCCTCGTCGGGCAGGGAGATGAGATTCTCGCGGCCGAGACGAAGCTTCTCGACCCGCCCGTCGTCGGCCATCGTCGAGAGCAGTTGCGACACCTTGGCGTCGGACCACCCCGTCTCCCGGACGATCCGTGCCTGCTTCATCCGCCCGCCGTTCTCGTCGAGGAGCCGTTCGACGCGTTCTTCGTCCGAGAGCAACGACGGATCGACCCCGTCGTCCGCATCCTCATCCTCGTCTTCGTCTTCCTCGCCGTCCCCGTCATCGGGGAGCGACGCGCCCGACTCGGTCGCCGTCCCGTCGGCACCGTCCGCGGCGTCTGCCGGGGAAGCGGCGGTCGGGTCCTCGTCGGGCGGGGTCGGCGCCGCCGCGCCGTTTGGACGGTCGTCTCCCGAGTGCGTCCCCGTACCGTCACTGCGGCGGCGAGCGTAGATCGCGGCGGCGACGAGCCCCATCCCCACCAGCAGGGCGCCACCGACGAGCGCCCAGGGCGTCGACTCCTCCGGCGGTTCGGTCGCGGTGCGCTGATAGGAGATGGTGAGGGGTTCGCGGAACGTGTGTGGGCCTTGGATGACCACCGAGCCGTTGTCGAGGCCGAACCGCGTATCGGTCACCCGGTAGCCGGACGGCGTGTCGACGACCAGTCGCTGCGACGGGCCGATCGAGGCGAGCCACGTCCGGTTCTCGGGCATCAAGACGGCGTCCTCGATGACGAATCCGTCCTCGGTGCTGGTGACGAAGTTCGTCCACGTGAACGTGAGGCTGAGGACGCCGGTTCCGTTGGTGATCGTGGCGTTCCGACGGAGGTTCCGGATCGACATCTCCCGTCCGGTCGCGTCGCTCGCTTGCCCGGCGAGCGTCCGGAAGAACCGCCCGTCGAGACTCGTCTCGGCGTCGCCGGCTTCGAACGCGCGGCCGTACCGTTCGAACGCCGCCCGGTCGACCGACGACGAGAGGTTGTAGTGAATCGAGACGTTCCAGCGGGCGTCCCCGGCGGGGTCGGGGTCGATGTAGAACCGGGTGACTATCGGGTCGTCGATGCGAGCGAAGGACGGCCCCGCAAGTGCCGGGCGGTCGACGGGTGACGGAGGGACGGTGCTCCCCGTCCGGTCCGGGGAGGGACCACCGATCCCGGCGACGGCCGTCGCGGGGAGCGTCCCGGTGAGAATGATCAGGAGGGCGAGGAGGGGCGCGGCGATCCGCATTACTTCGTGCGTCTCGATGAGACGGCAAAACGCTTTCCATCGTCACAGAGGCCCTGTCGGCGAGATAGCGGCCGTCAGACGCGAGACGGAAGGCGGGTGTTTTAGTAGCAGGCGATTGTACCGCCGCGGGATGAGAGCCCTCCCCGTTCTCGTGGTTGCCCTCCTCCTTTCGTCCACGGTCGGGGCCACGGGTGGCCTCGCCGGGGTCGTCTCCGAGCCCTCGCCACCGGCGCCCGCACCCGAATCCGGTCCCGAGCCCGCAGCGCTCGACGCCCCGGTCGTCGCCCAGACCGACGAGAACCGCACCACTCTCCGGCAGATCAACGTCCTCGACGTGCCACCGGAGTCGGTCGACCGGTCGGTCGTCGCCCGACACTACGTCGACCTCGGACCCGCCGTTGGACTCTCGACCAACGCGACGACCCACCGCCTGCGGACGCTCGCGATGGTCGAACGAGTACGGCGCGCCGAGACGACCGACCTGCGGCGCGAACGCCTCCTTGCGGCGCTTCGGGACCTGGAGACGGCGGTAGACGAACTGGACCGCCGGCAGACCGCCGCGGTCGACGCGTACAGCCGCGGCGAACTGACCAGCCAGGAACTGCTCGTCACGCTGGTCGGCATCAGCATCACCGCACAGGAACTCAACGACCGGCGGACGCAACTGGAGGAACTGTCCGCCGACACGCGCGGCTTCGACATCGACCGCGGGCGGCTGGCCTCGATCGGGAACCGCCTCTCTGCGTTCATCGGACCGGTCCGGGGACACGCCCGTGCGGTACTCCGTGGCAACGCCGACCCCCATCGGTTCTACGTCGCGACGGGCGCCGGGGGGGTCACCATCTCGACCATCATCGGCGACACGTACGTCCGGGAGGCGTACCGGGGTGACCTCCGAAACGGCGCTGGCTCCGCCATCGAACTCGAAGTCGCCCTCGACATCGTCGCGGAGAGCTATCCGGTCATCTGGAACACGACCCGCGAACAGACGCAGGTGTTCGGCGGCGGCGAGACCTACCCCGTCAGGATCGGCCACAGCAGGGGGGACTTGACCGCGTACGTCGACAGCGACGCCCGCATCGTCTACGCCGAACACCAGCGACGACCGCTGGAGACGGTCGTCACGGACCAGCGTCTCGAGCGCGCCGACGGCGGCCTGCGACTCGTCGTGAACCACACGTACCCCGGTGGCCCCGTCCAGATACGGGTCGTCGACGAGGCGACCGACGATCCCGTCGAGGCGTCCGTCACGATCAAGGCCGGACCGACGCCCCCGGAACCGGTCGGCACGACCGGTAGCGACGGCACACTCTGGACGCTCTCGCCCAACCGACAGTACACCGTCACCGTCGAAGCGCGGGGCACGAACGTCAGCACCGTCGTCGTGCCGGGTGTCCCGCCGCGGGTAGTGGGCGGCGGGGACGGCGGGGACGGGAACGCAACGGCGACGGCGACGCCGATGGACGGCGCCGTCGCTGACCTTTATCACCCGTGACGGCGCCAGCCGGCCCATGGCCGACCGGATCGCAGCGGGACTCCCCGTCGCCGTCGTCCTCGTCCTCGCCGTCGGCGGTGTCGCACTCGGGACGCTGCCAGCGGCGCCGCCGACCGTCGCGGCGACCCTCTCGGTCGACGGGGACCGCGTCCTCCTCACCCACCGTTCGGGATCGGCGGTCGACGTGCACCGACTGGACGTGGTCGTGCGTGTCGACGGCGATCCGCTCGCTCACCAGCCGCCGGTCCCGTTCTTCTCGGCCCGAGGGTTCCACTCCGGACCGACGGGGCCGTTCAACGCCGCCGCCGATCCGACCTGGACGCCGGGCGAGCGGGCCGCCTTTCGCGTCGCGTCGACGAACCGTCCGTCGATCGCTGCCGGTCGGCGCGTGACCGTGGACCTGCGGTGGAACGGGAGACGACTCGCGACCCTGTCGGCGACGGCGTGACTACTCGGGGACGTGAGCCAGCGTCGTGATCGCGATTTCGGGATTGTACGCCGGCCCCATCGTCACGTGGGTCACCTCGGCGAACCCGGCCTCGTCGAACATCCGGTCGGCCTCCGCCTCGTCGTAAAAGAGCATGATCGCGTCGGCGACGCGTTGGAACACCGAACTGCTGGGATAGTTGGGACCGACGACCAGCACCGGCCCCCCGGGTTTCACGATCCGCCGGAACTCGGCCAAGGCGTCGACCGGGTTCGGCCAGTACTCGATGGAGCCCGACGACCAGACCGCGTCGAAACTGTCGTCGGCAAAGGGGAGGCGCTCGGCGTCGCCTCGGTAGAAGTTCACCTCGTCGGTCCGGCCGAACTTCTCGAACGCCTTCTCCATCTGGTGGATGCTCTGGTCGAGTCCGTGGACGTCGTCGGTGTACCGGAGCAGGCCCTCGGTGCCGAAGCCGGTGCCACAGCCCACGTCGAGCACCCGATCGTCGGGAGCGAGATCGAGGAGTTCCAGCGCTTCCGCACGCATCTCCTCGTTCCAGATGAACGGGTTGACCCGGTCGTACACCGTCGAGAGGTACTTGTAGAACAGCCGCGCCCGGGACTTGTCTTCGAGGATCCCCATTTAAATCCCGGTTGGGGTTCGATCGTCATAACGATGGGGATTCCGTGGTGGAACGCCGACTACCGCATCCGGTCGAGCGAGCGGGCGGTCTCCCGATCGGCGGTGATCCACTCGGTGGCCAGTCTCCCGGTGTCGGGGGTAAAGATCGTCAACTCCGCGGGATCGGTCGGGTCGTCGAAGAGACACTCCAGTTCGAACTCGGGGAGCGACCGCAGGTCGACCGTCGAGGCGTCCGTGGCCGACATCGATCACCCGCGACAGCGTACGCACAGTTTCCGTGCGGCCGCATCGGCGTCGGCGGGTGCGACCTGTCCACAGCCCACACATTGGATCCGGGTGCGGGCGTACTCGGTGTGAGAGGCGATACGGGACGTGTTTCGATTCTGGCTCATATGATACCATACGTTCAGGTATACAAATAATTTTGGATTCAGTGAATGGTTTTCGGCGCTTAGTATCCACGATACCGAAAGAAATTCGCGGATACGAGTACGATCGTCCGTCAGTCCGGAAAAAGATGTGATCGCGAGCGGCGTGGCTCGGCGGCGGTGGGGCGCGGAAAACGGGGAACGAAGCGTGGTCAGGCGCCGGCCTGTTCGAGGGCCGATTCGATGTCCGGCCGCTGAGTCACGCCGACGAAGCGGTCGACGATGCCGTCGTCGTTCTCGACGACCACGGTCGGGAGGGACTGCACTTGGTACTCGTTGGCGGTGTCCTGGTCCTGTTCGACGTCGATCTTCTCGAACTCGACGTCCCCGTAGTCGGCGGCCAGTTCCTCCAAGACCGGGTCCTGTGCGTCACAGGGGCCACACCAGTCGGCGTAGAAATCGAGCAGTCGAACGGTCATTGGTCCGTGGCTCGCTACCGGAGCGACCCCGATAAGCGTTCCCCATCCGGCGGTGCCCGCCGGAGCGAAACGTTTAGGCGCGCGACGGCCCCAGAGGGGCGTATGAGTGGAAGTCAGGGCGGCGGCGGACTGATGTCGAGTGCGGGGCTCGTCCGCTACTTCGACGCGGAGGACCGCAACGCCATCCGGATCGATCCCAAGACCATCGTCGCGTTCGGCGTGCTCTTCGGCGTGCTGGTGCAGGTGCTGAACGTCGTCTCGCTGTAGATGGGCGAGCGTCGAATCGGGGTCGTCGCCGTCCAGGGGAACGTGAGCGAACACGTCGCGGCGATCGAACGGGCGGCGGCGGCCACGACCGATGCGGTCTCGGTCGTCGAGATCCGCGAGGCCGGGATCGTTCCCGACTGCGACGCCCTCGCGCTCCCCGGCGGCGAGTCGACGACCATCTCCCGTCTGCTGGGCTCGGAGGGCATCGACGAGGAGATCATCGCCCACGTCGAGGCGGGAAAGCCGGTACTTGCGACGTGTGCCGGCCTCATCGTCGCCTCGCGAGACGCCCGAGACGCCCGCGTCGATACGCTCGGCGTCGTCGACGCCGCCGTCGACCGCAACGCCTTCGGCCGACAGGTCGACAGCTTCGAGGCCCCTCTCGACGTCGCCGGCCTCGACGAGCCCTTTCATGCCGTCTTCATCCGCGCGCCCGTCGTCGACGACGTAGGTCCGGGGGTGACGGTACTGGCCACCGTCGAGGACCGGCCCGTAGCGATCCGCGACGGGCCGGTGGTCGCCACCGCCTTCCACCCCGAACTCACCGACGACGACCGCCTGCATCGGCTCGCGCTCTTCGACCCCCTCGAGGCGACGGCGTAGCGACAGGCCCTTGCCCCCGCCGGCCGTCCGGCCGTCCATGACCGACGAAGACGACCCGGCACCCGACGCCGTCCTCGACGCGCTCTTTGCCACCATCGAGGACCGCCGCGACGAACTCCCGGAGGGCTCCTACACGGCCTCGCTGTTCACCCACGACAAAGGTGAGAACGCCGTCCTCGAGAAGGTCGGCGAGGAGGCCACCGAAGTCGTCCTCGCGGCGAAGGACGACGACCACGAGGACCTCGTCGCCGAATCCGCGGACCTGGTCTATCACCTCCTCGTCCTGCTGGCGATGAAGGATCTGACCGTCGACGACCTGCGCGCGGAACTGGAAGAGCGATTCTAGTCGAACCGCACGCCGAGGTCGTGCATCCCCTCGTTGTTCGTGGCGACGTTGATCAACAGCGGCGTCAGCGCCTCGATTTCGGGGGCGTTGGCGAGCCCACCGGCGTCGAGGGGACGGAGACCGTCGATGCCGTCGGCGAGGAGCCGAACCGTCTCCTTGGCGTCCGGATCGTCGGCGACGAGGAGCGTGTCGATGCCGAGGTCGGCGTCCAGGTCCGCGAGGCGGCCGGCCGCGAGGTTGTGGAACGCGCCGACGACGGGGATACCCTCGGGGGCGGCGTCGACGGCCAGTCGCGTCACGCTCCCCGCGCTGGGGCGGTGGTAGTGAAAGCCGTCCTCGTCGCGTTGCATCCCGGTCGCGGGCGTGACGAGCACGTCGCCGTCGTCGAGGGAGTCGGCGACCGCCTCGACGGTGTCGCTGACGTGGTAGGCGGGAACCGCGAGGACGACGACGCTCGCCCGGTCGGCCGCCATCGCGTTCTCGAAGCCGTTCACCTTGCAGTCGACGCCGCGACTCGACAGTTCGACTTCGTACTCCTCGGCTTTCGTACGGGCCTTGTCGGGATCACGCGACCCGATCACCACCTCGTGGTCGGTGTGGAACGCCCACCGGAGGGCGAGCCCTCCGCCGATGTCGCCGGTACCGCCGAGTAGTGCGATTCGCATGGTCCGACTGTGGACCCGCGGGAAGTAAGCGTGTCGGGAGTGGCCTTATAGTCGCGATCGAACGTCATTGCACAGCTGATCGCAGTACGGCGTCCGATCGGCTGGGCAAACCGTTTCAATCGCCACGATATTCTCCGCCGACGGCGACGAGGTAGGCGACGACGATGGCGACGACGGCGCCCGGGAGGAATCCCCTGAGTAGCGTGTACGGGTCCGGCGGCGAGGTGAGGGCGACGACCACGACCACGACAGCGACGAGGGCGGCCGCGACGGCGACGAACCGGAACGGATCGGGCCTCACGACTCCAGCAGGGCCGGCAGGTCGTTCACCGTCTCGATCACTGCCGCGGCGCCGGCATCCTCGTAGGCCAGACGTCCCGACTCGCCGGTGAGGCCGCCGGTGAGGACGCCGATCCCGTGGTACGTCCGGTCGGGATCGGTCGCGGCCGCGTTCGCCGCGGTCCGCACGTCGTCGAGCGTATCGCCCGCGAAGGCGACCCGCTCCGCGTCCAGCCGCTCCGCCAGCGTCGTCAGCGCCCGAGGGTGGGGTTTGCCCTCGTCCCAGTCGTCCATCGTGAATCGGCGGGCGTCGGGGACCGACAGGCCGACCCGGCCGAGGGCGATGGTCGCCTCGGCGGCGGGCCGTCCGGTCAGGACGCCGACCGGGAAGCGATCGGTGAGCCTTTCGATCGTCGCGTCCTCGACGAGGACGGGTTCGTCGTGGATGTAGCCGCGGGCCTCGAAGGGTGGCTCGGCGCCCTCCAGGTCGCGGTAGAGGTCCGCACCGAGGTAGAGCGCCTGGAAGGTCTCGCGCAGTTGCCCGGGATCCCAGCGGTCGAAGGCGTCGTCGCCGATGTCGGCGTCCCGAACGACCGCCTCGGCGGCGTCGAGTCCGCCCCCTGCGGCGGCGACGGCGTCGGTGAACGTCGCGACGTCGCCCTCGTATCCCGCCTCGCTGGCGAGGACGTAGAGCGCCGCCGCGTACGTGAGTTCCCAGTCGTTGTTGAAGCCGCCGGCGTCCTTGAACCGCTGTACTCCGGCGTCGTCGACCGTCCGTCCGTACACCCGGTCGACGGACTCGACGATGGCCCGGCGGTAGGAGTCCGCCACGTCGACGAGCACGCCGTCGATGTCGAGGACGACCGCGTCCGCGTTCATGTGCCGTGGCCGTCGCGTCGGGGCAAGTGCTTTTCCATCCCTCCTCGATCGGGGGGACCGCGTCGCCGTCGGGGTCGGTCGGGATCGCCGGTCGCCGGTTCACCCGCTCTAAGCGGCTCCCGCTCGACGGCGACGGAGTGGTCCTCCACGCCGTTTCCCGCATCCCGCGAGCGTTCGCGGCCGAGCAGGTCCCGTAGAAGCGCCGCGTTCGGGACCGTCACTTCGAGCGCCGTGTGCGGGACATCCAGGCGGTCCGATGCGTCGGACGGGGGGATACGGTGCCTACTCGACGCGTGTGCTGATCTCCTCGGCGATCCGGCCGCCCGGGTAGCGAAGCTGGCCGCTCTCCACCTCGTAGACGTAGCCGTGGACCGTCGCGTCGACCAGCGGGTGTTCGTCGAGATAGCGCACCTGGGCGGCGCAGGCCTTATGGATATCGTCGGTCATGCGCACCCAGTCGGCCACGCCCGCGTCGCCGATGGAGAGTTCCGGAAGCGCGGGGTCGAGGTCGACGTCGTCGAGGCTGCCGCCCGCCGCGGCCTCCAGTCCCTCGACGACGGCGTCGTCGGGCGCGCTCATCATCCCGCAGTCGGTGTGGTTGACGACAATGATCTCCTCGGTGTCGAAAAACTGGGTCGTCAGCGCCGCCGACCGGATCACGTCGTCGGTCACCTTCCCGCCCGCGTTGCGGTAGATCTGGGCGTCGCCGAGTTCGATGCCGAGCGCCTCCTCCACGGGGATGCGCTCGTCCATACACGCGATGACGAGCAACTGCTTGTCCGTCGGAATCCCCTTCCGTCGCCGCCGGGCCCAGTCGGCGTGGGCGTCGACGGCCGCGTCGACGGAGGTGTGGTGGTGGCCCGGTTCGCGGTCGGCGTCACCATCGTGTGTGTCTTCGGACATATCCTCCGGTGGGGGCGCCGGCGGCTTCGCCGTTGAGCCCTCGGCAACGATGCCCGCTATCTCGGACGGGCGAGATACAGCGTCTCGCGGCCGACCGACTCGCGCTCGACCGGGACTGTCGGCTCCTCGAAGCCGAGGGTGGTAAAGCGGAAGTCGGCGCCGGCGGCGCGGGCCACGTCGCGGGCGGGACACTGGAGTTCGGCCGGGAGGTTGAGGGCGTAGACGGCATCGGCGCGGTAGGGGGGGCCCGGATGCCCGCCGTCGCCGAGACTCTCGGCGCGCGCCACCACGTCGTCACGGACGAAGGTCACGCCGTCGGGGACGGGCACCTCGACCACATCGACGGCAGTGACCGTACACCCGGCGTCGGTGAGGGCCGCCGCAACTGCCGGCCTGCGACCGATCCCCACCTCGACGAGGCGGTCGTAGGCGGCGAGTCCGTCGACGATTTCGGCGCGCGTGGCGGTCACGTCGGGATATTTATAGCGGGGCCGCGCTTAATCTCTCGCATGCTCGTCGACATCGTGCCGATCGGGGACGTGCCGGCACAGGTGAAACGCGAGGCTTCTTCCGGTCTGCGGGCGGTCTACGACTGTGACGTGACGGTCCACGACGCCCAGCCGATCCCCGACGGCGCGTTCGACCGAAGTCGGAACCAGTACCGCGCCGAGGAGTTCATCGAACTCGCCAGCCGCGAAGGGTCCGGCGAGAAGAACATCGGCATCACCTCCGAGGACCTCTACTACCGTCGCCGGAACTACGTCTTCGGCCTCGCGTACCTGAACGGCAACGGCTCCGTGGTCTCGACCTATCGTCTCCAGACCTCCTCGGACGGGGGTATCACCTCCAAACCCCAGTCGGAGGTGTTCGCCGATCGCGTGCGCAAGGAGATCATCCACGAGATCGGCCACACTGTCGGCCTCGAACACTGCGACAACGAGCGCTGCGTGATGAGTTTCTCGCCCACCGTCCGCGAGGTCGACAAGAAAGAGCAGAACCTCTGTGGCTCCTGCGACCGGACGCTGTTCTAGGGCGCGTACGTCCCCTCGTAGGTCGCCTCCTCGACGACGTGTCCCTCCATCGCCCGCTCTAAGTCCTCGAGCGTCGCGCCGGCCGGGACCTCCAGTTCGTCGTCGAGCGCGAACAGCCGGAACCGGTAGGTGTGCTCCCCGTCCGGCGGGTTCGGACCGCCGTAGCCCACTTCGCCGTAGTCGTTCTCGCCCTCGACGGCGGTGGCGGTCTCGGTCGACCAGTCCTCGGGGATGCGTTTGCGCGTCGGGTTGACGTTCCACACCAACCAGTGTCGCCACACCTTTCCCGCGGGTTCGAGCGCGTCGGGGTCGTCGACCACGAGGACGAGCGACGCGGCCTCGGTGGGGGCGTCGGTGATCTCCAGGGGCGGGTTGACGTTCTCCTCGGTGTAGCCGTACTGTCGGGGGATCGGGTCGCCGTCGCGGAAGGCGGGACTGGATAGCTCCATACGTGGGCCTGCGCGCCCCGACGAATTATGTTTGGTGCACGGACCGGTAACGCTTAGGCGCGGGGCCAACCACGGGTCGGGCATGACCGACGATTCGGGCACGACCGACGCGAGCGCCCTCGTCGAGCGGGTCCGCGACGGCGACCTGCGCGTCCACGAACTCGAAGACCACGCCGACGCCGATACGGCGGCGACCGCACGCCGACGCCTCGTCGAAGCCGAGACGGGTGCCGACCTCGACGCCGTCGGCGCCTACGGGTTCCCCGCCGACCGCGCCGACGCGAACGTCGAGAACATGATCGGCGCGGCCCGGATCCCGATGGGCGTCGCCGGGCCGGTGACCGTCGACGGCGGCGCGCTGGCCGGCGAGCGGTACCTCCCGATGGCGACGACCGAGGGGGCCCTGGTCGCCAGCGTCAACCGCGGCTGTTCGGTGATCGACGCCGCGGGCGGCGCGACCGCCCGGGTCACCAAGTCGGGGATGACCCGCGCGCCCGTCTTCCGGGTGGGCGACGTGGCCGAGGCCGAGGCGCTCGTCGAGTGGGTCCGTGACCACGAAGACCACCTCCGCGAGGCCGCCGAGGCGACGACCAGCCACGGCGAACTCCGGGGAGTGACTCCCTACGTCGTCGGCGACTCGGTCTTCCTCCGGTTCCGGTACGACACCAAGGACGCGATGGGGATGAACATGGCCACCATCGCCACGCGGGCGGCTGCCGACCTGATCGAAGCGGAGACGGGCGCGTCGCTGGTCGCGCTCTCGGGCAACCTCTGTACGGACAAGAAGCCGGCCGCGATCAACGCCGTCGAGGGGCGAGGACGAAGCGTCACCGCCGACGTGACGATCCCCCGCGAGGTGGTCGAGGAGCGTCTCCACACCACGCCCGGGGCGGTCGCCGAGGTGAACACCCGCAAGAACCACGTCGGGAGCGCGAAGGCCGGCAGTCTCGGCTTCAACGCACACGTCGCCAACGTCGTCGCCGCGATGTTCCTCGCAACGGGGCAGGACGCCGCCCAGGTGGTCGAGGGGGCCAACGCCATCACGACCGCCGAGGCGCGCGAGGAAGGCCTCTACGTCAGCGTCTCGCTCGCGAGTCTCGAAGTGGGAACCGTCGGCGGCGGCACGAAACTGCCGACACAGAGCGAGGGCCTCGAACTGCTCGGCGTGGCCGGTGGCGGGGACCCGGCCGGATCGAACGCCGACGCCCTCGCCGAGGCGATCGCCGTCGGCGCGCTTGCCGGCGAACTCTCCCTGATCGCGGCACTCGGTTCGCGCCACCTCTCCTCGGCCCACGAGTCGCTCGGACGGTGAGGCCGTACGGTCGACCTACAACAGCCGGTACGTGCCGTCGGACTCGCTGACCTCCCCCCGGCACACCAGCCGATCGAGCAGGTCGGCCGCGGCGTCGGCCGGGACGCCGTGGTCGGCCGCGTACGCGACCACGGCGGCCTCGTCGGGGGCATCGAGCGTGCGAAGGGCGTCGCGAACGACGGCCGGTCGGCTCCGATTCCCGGCGGTCCCGGTCGCCCGCTCGCCCGCCGCCTCGGCGGCGTCAGCGTCGATCCCTGCCGCGTCGAGATACTCGTCGTCGTCGACGACGGCCTCGTCGGCCGCAGCGTCCATGTCGGCGGCGTGCGGCGTCGCCGCGAACACGTCGGTCGCGTCGGCCCGCTCCGCGAGCATCGCCGCGCGGGCCTCGCGGGCCTCGTCGCGGTCCGTGGCGGTGTAGAAGCGCTTCAGGCTCGCCGTCCGATGACGGTGTCGACAGCGGGGACAGGTCGCCGTTTCGGCCGTTTCGGGGTCCGCGAGCAACCACAGCGCGTGACACTCGGAGCAGCCGACCACCGCGTACATGTCGAGGGGTTGCTCGCTATCGGTAATGAACCCGTCGCCCCAACGCTACGACAGCGGCTCCGCGCGGTCGAGATACCGCTCGACCGATCGCTCGGCCCAGTCGACGACTGCGGCGTCGTCGCTCTCGAGGAGTGGCCCTGGCATCCCCTCGAGGTCGGTCGACCCGACGAAGGCGTGACGGTCCGCGACGCCGAGGGCGAACGGCACGTCGTCGACGACGTGGACCGCGACGCTCGACGCGTCGAGCAGACACCGGAACCGGTCGCAGTACGCCGGCGAGAACCGGGACGGGGTGGGCGTGGCGTCTTCGAGGACGAGCGTCACGTCGGGGGGCCGGTCGCCAGTCACCCGGTCTACGAGTTGTTCGACCGTATCGCGGAGGAGAAACGGCGCGACCTCCCGCACCTCCGTCGCCTCGGCACGGAGTTCGAGGAGTCGGTCCACGGGGGCGGTGGGGTCGTCGTCGGGTCGAACCACGGTGGCGTCGGCCAGTACCTCGACGTCGAGGTCGAACGCCGAGGCCGGGGTCCGTTCGAGAAAGGGTCGGAACCGGCGGGCAGTCCGTGCCCGGTCGCGGAAGCGGTCGTAGGCCGAGAGTATCGCCTCACCGAGCGCCGTGAGTTCGTACCCGTCGGCCGCGGGACGCACCCAGCCACGCGACTCCATCGTCCGGAGCGTGCGCTTCAGCGTTCGGCGGGACGTCGCCACCCGCTCTTCGAGTCGCCGTGCCGGGAGCGCCCCGGCGTCACGGAGCGCAGTCAGGGTCTCGGGACGCGTCTCCGACCCGAGCAGGTATTCGAGAGCGCCGTCCGACATCCGTCCCTATCCAGTGACTCGTCGGGGGGCTAAAACCCCCGGCGTGATCCACCATGCAGGCGGCGGACTGCGTCCCGGAGATTGCCGAGACAGTCGCCGGGGGCCAAGCGTATATGTGCGCGTATCACGCACAGTGCGAACGGTGACCGAGGACACCGAGAGTCTGCGTCCGGACGACGCGTTCACGCTGCTGGCCGACCGGACGCGCATCAAGATCATCAGGGCGCTCGGCGACGCCTCGACGCCCGGCGTTCCCGAGACGCTCCCCTTCTCGGAGTTGCGACGCCGGGCGGACATCTCGGGGAGTGGTCGGTTCAACTACCACCTGAAACAGCTGGTGGGGCAGTTCGTCGAGGAGACCGACGAGGGCTATCGCCTCAGCTATCCGGGCGTCCGGGTGTATCAGGCGATGAAGGCCGGCACTTTCACCGAACGAGTGCGGATCGAGCCGTTCGAACTCGACGCGACCTGTCACGTCTGTGGCGCTCCGCAGGTGGCCGGCTACCACGACAGCATGTTTCGGGTGCGGTGTCGCGACGAGGCGGGCGACTGCGGCGCGGTGTTCTACAAGTATTTCTGCCCGCCGAGCAGTCTGACCGAGCGCGAACGGGCGGGCGTCCTCCGGGCGGCCAACCAGCGCATCCAGCGCGAGATCGCGTCGATGGCGAAGGGCGTCTGCCCCTGGTGTTGTGGGCGAATAGACGCTCGCGTCCTGCCGACGGACGCGGAGATGCCCCAGCGGGACAACCCGGCCATCGAACACCGCGTCCTCCACACCTGTGACACCTGCGACGGATCGCTCTATACGCGACTCGGCGGACTCGTGGTCAGCCATCCCGCCGTCGTCTCCTTCTTTCACGACCACGGCGTCGACGTGACGCGCCGGCACGTCTGGTCGCTCCCCTTCGCGTCCTCCGACGAGCGGACGACGGTCACGGGGAGCGATCCCTGGCGGGCCACGGTCCGGGTCGGCTGCGAGGGCGACGTCCTCCGCGTGCGACTGGACGACGAGCCCTCGGTGGTCGAGGCGTGTCGTTGAGCGGGGGCAGCCGATCCGCCACGCCGTTCCGGGGGCGAGTCCCGCCGCTACGTGGGCCCCCGAGACAGTCGTAGTGACGGGACTGTCCCGCGTCGGCGCGCCCGTGGTCGCCGACCGTCTCGACGTCCACCGGTTCGTGGGCGGTCGCGTCGCGGCCACGCCCGATTGATCGGTATCACACCGGACGGGGCTGGCGATCACTGGGAGCGGTGTCGGGCTACCGCCGGAGCCACCATCCGCCCCCGACGAGTAGGACGACGACGGCGACGATCCAAGCGGCGAGGACGGCCGTGTCGGTCGGCCCGGACGGCGCGGTGACGGTGACGGGGACCTCGTACGTGCCGACGGGGATCACCTCGCCGTCGGGTCGTTCGCCCGTGACGTTCATCGTCACCGAGGAGTGGGTCGGTACCGCGTCCTCCGAGACTGTGAGGCCGAACGCGAACGTCGCCGTCTCGTTGGGTCCCAGCGCCGCGACGTAGGCGTGTCGCGATTCGGTCGAGAAGGGCGCCGTGACGAAAATCCGGGCGACTACGTCCCGAAGCGGAACGCGCGCGACGTTTCGCACGCGGACGGCCAACCGGTTCTCCGTGTCGACGTCGACGGTGGCCGCCTCGGGCGTGACCACCAGCCAGTCCCGTTCGGGTGCGACCTGGACCGACGGTTCGAGCGGGTCGCTCACCTGCCGATTCCGGCGGTCGTCGCGGTACCTGACGGTGAGGTTCAACTGCTGGGTCGTGGGGGTCGCGCGGTCCGCGACGTCGACCTCGAACGTGAACGAGCGGCGCTCCCCGGGAGCGAGTCGCCCCAGTGCTACCTCGGCGTCCGTGGGATCGAGGTTCGGGTTCGACGACCGGTAGACGAGCACCGCGTCGTGGACCGTCCGCGGCCCGGTGTTCGTGATCGTCCCTCGGATCGTGCCGGGTTCGCCGACGTGGAGGACACCCGAGACGTTCGTCGTCGCGAACGTCTGCTCGACGAGGGGCGTGATCCCGGTCGTCACGTTGCGAGAGGTGCGCTCGACACCGTCGCGGTCCCGGTAGCTGACCCGGCCGGTCAGCGGATACTCGCGGACGACCGCGTCCGAGGTGGCGCTTGCGGTGAACTCGAAGGTTCGGTTCTCGCCGGGTGCCCACGTCCCCGCGAACGCCCGTGCACCGGTCGACTGCGATCCGAGACGGAGTTCCTCGGACGGGGCATCGAGTCGTAACGTCGCGTCGCGTGCGGGGGCGGTGCCGACGTTACGGACGGTGACCGAGACGTTGCCTCGACCACCAACGCCGACGGTCGAGGCGGCGTCGACGATCTCGAAACGCGGGACGTCTCGGATCGAGAGCGTCAGATAGTACCGCTGGTCGTGGTAGCTGTCGACGAACTCCGGCGGAGTGGTCCCGTAGTCGACGAAGAGAGTGTACGTGTACTGTACCCGGACGGGAATCCGGTAGGTTCCCGGCGTCGCGTCCTCGGCGACGGTGATCGAGACGGGGTACGGGCCGGCGGTTCCCACGGGGACGCTTCCCGCCGGATAGCGTCCCGTATTGACCTCGATGGGTGCCGAACCGGGCATGACGGTGAACGTCAGCCCGCGGGCGGTCGTCACGCGATCGACGTACTCCGACGGCCCGGCCCGCCGCAGGTCGCCGCTGTTCGAGAGGTACACCGGCAGGGAGACCTCTTCGCCGGGAGTCACCTGGTGGTCCGGGCTGAACACGGCGATCTCGGGGGAGCCGATGACCTGACCGGCACCGAGGGCCGGGGACACGGCCGCGAACAGGAGCGTCAGAGCCACGACCGCACCGAGGGCTCGTCGTCCAGTCATCGGCGCCGGCGGTCCGATCGCCGCGATCGACCTCGGTCGGCGGGCACCGGGAGGGGGACGTCCGCGTTCATGCCCCGGAGTGGCCCCCGACGGCGCATAAATGCATAGGCCGGGACCGCTACACGTCGCGTCGCTGGAAGTGACGGAGACTGGCGACCACCAGCGCGGTGGCGACCACGAGCAACAGGAGCGGATCGACGAGGTCGACGGTCTCGTGGAGGAGGATCGCGGTCGGATCGATATATCGGGTCGGACTGACTGCACCCAGCCACTCGGCGTCCGTCCCGAGCGTCACCGAATCGAGCATGAAGAGGAGGAAGACGAGCGCGATCCCCCCGCGCTGTGCGGTGTCACCCCGGTCGAGGACGACCGAGAGCAGCAGGCCGATGCCGCCACAGACGAGGAGGTACGGGACCGAGAGGAGGTGGACGACGACGAGGTAGTAGGGATCGAGGGGATAGTCGACGGCGACGGTGCCGCCGAACACGAACAGCGGCATCGTCAGGTTCAACACGGCGATGGGGAGGCCGAGGGCGAGGAACTTCTCGGCGGCCACGCGCTTGCGCGAGACGGGTGCCGCGAGCACCAGGTACAGCCGGCCGGATTCGACGTCGTCCGCGAGAACACCCCCGGCCGTGTACGCCATATAGAGGCCGAGCAGGAGGACCCAGATAGTCTGGTACACCTCCGCCGCGACGAACCCCTCGATGGTGGTGTACGTTTCCGCACCGAACCCTTCGCGGACGGACTCCGGGAGGGACTGGATCAGGGCGTCGATGTCGGCGCTCGACTCGGCGATGGTCGGGTAGATGTAGATGACCAGCAGCGCGAACGCGCCGAGCAGAACGGCGAGGGCGAGGGTTCCACGGAGGCGCTGGCGTGCCTCGTACCGCGTCGTCTCAAGCATCGTCGTCCCCGTAGAAATGCATGAAGACGTCCTCTATCGGCGGTTCGTCGATCTCGACGTCGACGATTCGTCGGGTGGCGAGGGCCTCGAACAGCGCGTCGTAGTCTCCGGTGAAAGTGAACTGGGCTTCGCGCCCCTCGGCGGCGAAGTCGACGACACCCTCGATCCCGAGTGCCGACTCCGTCAGGGGCCGCTCGGTGTGGACGCGGACGCGCTTGCCCCCGCGGGCCAGCAGTTCATCGACGTCCTCGACGGTGACCAGTCGGCCGTCGCGGATGATCCCCACCCGATCACAGACGCGGCGAACCTCACCGAGGACGTGCGAGGAGAAGAAGACGGTCGTTCCCCGGTCCCGTTCCTCGCGAAGAAAGCGGTTGAACGCCTCCTGTTTGAGCGGGTCGAGCCCGGAGGTCGGCTCGTCCATGACGAGCAGGTCGGGGTCGTGCATGAACGCCTGCACGATGCCGAGCATCTGCCTGTTGCCGGTGGAGTACTCCCGGATCTTCCGGTCGAGCGGCGGCGTGAACAGATCGAGCAGTTCGTCGCGGCGCTCGTCGCCCTTGAGTGCGGCCTGGTAGTCGAGAAACTCAGCGCCGGTGACCGAGGGCGAGAACGCCGGTTCTCCGGGCAGGAAGCCGATCCGGGCGCGTGTCTCCCGCAGGGCCGCCGCGTCGCGTACGTCGGCCCCGAGGACCCGCGCGGTGCCCGCTGTCGGCGACTGAAAGCCCATGAGTTGGCGGATCGTCGTCGACTTGCCCGCACCGTTCGGCCCGAGGTAGCCGAAGATTTCGCCGTGCGCGATGGAAAATTCGAGACCCTCGTTGGCCAGGGTGTCGCCGTACGCCTTGGTGAGGCCCTGCACCTCGATCGCAGCCATGCTCCCGTCCACGCGACGACGGGAGATATATCCCGGGTCGATAATGCCATCCCTCCGGCTGCCGTACCCACGCCCATGACCGTCGTTGCGCTGTTGAGCGTCGCACCGGTTCGGGAGGGGAGCATGGCCGACGAGGTGGCGGACGCGGTCGCCACACTGGACGAGTTCGACGTTGCTTACGAGACGAATCCGATGGGAACGGTGATCGAGGCCGACGACGTGGGCACGCTCTTTGCGGCCTGCGAGGCCGCCCACCGCGCGGTGGACGCCGACCGCGTGAGCACGGTGCTGAAAGTCGACGACAAGCGGACGAACGACGACCCGGCGGCGGCGAAAGTGGAGGGGGTCGAGGAGGCGCTGGGACGGGAGGCGCGGGGAGACCGGGAGTGAGCGGACGCCACCGACAACCCATTTAACCGAAAGCGCCCAACCCGCCGGCATGGAGAGTCTCAATCGGATGGCCGTCGAACTGGTCGACGAAGCCATCGACTTCGCCGGCGAACTCAACGTCGACGTGACCGAACTCGGGTCGGGGGCGACGGTCCTCGATTTCGGCGTCGAGGCGGCCGGTGGCCTCGAAGCCGGACTACTGCTCGCAGAGATCCAGACCGCGGGACTGGCGACGATCCAGACCCGCATGGACGAGGTGGCGGGGACGCCGTTCCCCCACGTCGAACTGACGACCGACAAGCCGGCGCTCGCCCTGCTCTGCTCGCAGAAGGCGGGCTGGGAACTGGTGGCCGAGGGCATCGACGGCCTCGGCTCGGGACCGGCGCGGGCGCTCGTCGGCGAGGAAGGCGAGTTCGAGGCAGTCGGCTACTACGACGAGTTCGACCTGACGGTGCTGACCGTCGAGGCGGCGACGCTGCCGGGCGACGGCACCGCCGAACAGGTGGCCGATCGGGCGGGCGTCGCCCCCAGCGGCGTGTTCCTGCCGACCTATCCGACGGGGTCGATGGCCGGCAGCGTCAGCGCCGCGGCCCGGGCCCCCGAACTCGCGCTCTTTCGTCTCTTCGAACTCGGCTACGACCCGACCGACGTGGTGTCGGCGGCCGGAAGCGCGCCGGTCGCGCCCGTCAGCCACGACGAAGGGGTCGCGATGGGCCGCACCAACGACGCGCTGGCCTACGGCGGGCAGGTGTATCTCCAGGTGCGCGAGGACTTCGATCGGTTCGACGAGGTGCCCTCGACCGCCGCCGCCGAGTACGACACCCCATTCGAGCAGGTGTTCGAGGCCGCCGACTGGGACTTCTACGAGGTGCCAGAGTCGGTCTTCGCGCCCGCACAGGTCACCGTCGACGTGATCGACGGGCCGACCTACGCGCTGGGCGAGACGAACCACGATCTGCTGGCCGAATCCTTCGGGCTGTGAAGTTCAAACTCGTCCCCGCCGCCCCCGACGAGTTCGGCGTCGTCGAACGCGCCCAGCGGGCGGTGCCGCTCGTTCCCGGCGCCGAGGACGACTGCTGTGCCCGCCTCATGTCCCGCCTCGATCTCCCGAGCCGCGACGTCGCGCGGACCTGGCTCACCTTCCTGCGCGCCCTCGACCTCGCCGCGGAGACGCCCTCGGGATTCCGGCGGACGGACGTCGAGCCGACGGTCGCGGGCTGTCGCGCGGCGCTGATCGATCGGGTGTTCGCTGCCGCGGCCGTCCGGGATGCGCTCGACGACGACCCACGAACCGCCGTCGCCGTCTTCGAAACCGTCCGCGGGACGGTACCCGCCTGGGAGCGGCACAAGAACCCGTCGCGCTGGGAGTCGGTCTGGCAGGAGCGCGTCGAGGACCTGCTCGGGTGGCTCGTGCTACTGGACGCCGCCGAGCAGGTCGACGACGAGCCGGCGCGGTACGTTCGCCGCTGACTCGCGCGATCGAATCCGGGTCCGTTAACTCGCCGCGACGACTACGGCCGGCGATGGCAGACGACTACGGCGGTATCGTCGGCGCCTTCCCCTACGCCTTCCGGGCGAGCGACTCGCGACTGTTCCGATCGTACGTCGTCCTCGGCGGACTGCTGACCGTCGCCGTTGCCCTGCTTTTCGTCACCGCCGTGATCGGTGTTATCGCGGGCACCGTCGGCGGCGGCGGAACGCTGACTCTCTCGCGGTCCTTCTTCGCGGTGGTCGGCCTGCTCGTGGTCGTCCCTCTCGTCGCTCCGGTGTTGTTCGTGGCGCGTCGTCACCGACGGGCGGGCGGGAGCGACGGCCGGTACGACGCCGGCCTCGCGGCGAGTGGCTACCTGTTCGCCCTGTCGCTGTACGTCGGCGTCGTCGCTTCGGTCCCACCCGCCCAGCAGGCGACGCCGACCGGGACGCTGGCGCCAGTCGTCGCGGCGCTGTACGGCCTGCCGCAACTGGTCGGGATCGGACCCCCGCTGGTCGCCGCTGGGCTCTTCTTGCTCGTACATCGCTGGCTCCGCTAGCCCGGGTCGGCGTACGAGCGCCCGGCGTAGACCAGTGCGGCGACGAGTGCGATCCCGGCGAGCGCCGTGAGCGCGGCCAGCGGTCGGGAGGCGGCCGCCCGGTTCCCGGCGTAGGCGACGAGTGCGAACGAGGGCGCCCGGCCGACGACGACCAAGATGAGGAGCGTTCGGAGACGCATCGTCGAGACGCCCGCGAGCGCACAGAGCAGGTCGTCGGGGAAGGTCGGAAGAAGAAAGAGAGCAAACAGCGCCAGGGGACCGGTGTCGTCGGCGATGGTGTCGAAGCGATCGACTGCGTCGGTGTCGAAGGTGCGCTCGACGAACGGGCGACCGAAGCGACGGGCGAGCGCGAAGGCGATTGCGCTCCCGATGGTGACCCCGAGCATGCTGTACAGGAAGCCGGGCCAGGTGCCGAACAGGTAGCCGCCGACGCCGCCGAGCGCCTGGCCCGGGACGGGCGCGACGACGACCTGGACGGTCTGGAGAGCGACGAATCCCAGGGGGGCGTACGGGCCAAGCGAGTCGAGGATCGCACGAAGCCATCGGGGGTCGGCCAGAAACGGGGCGAACCGCCAGAGAGCGAATGCGGCGACGAGGAGGAATGCGGTGACGAGAAGCGCCCGTCGGATCGCTCGGCGACGGGTGGCCGGCGAGGCGAACGGATCGATCACACCAGCAGCGCCGCGTTGGCGAGGTACTTCCGGAGGAACTGTCCGGTGGTGGTCCGGCGCCCACAGGGCGTCGTCCGGCCCGCTCGGATGGCGTCGAGGAGGGCGTCGGTAGTCAGCGGGTTGGCATCGACGGCCACCTCGGTGAAGCCGCGGCCGACGAGCGACGCGGAGTGGGCGTCGCTGGCACCGATACCGGGGAAGCTGTGGCGGCGGGCAAACGACTGCGCCTGCTCGTTTCGGACGCCGAGGAGGGTGTGGGCGTTGTGGACTTCCACGGCGTCGGGGGCGGCGTCCTCGATGGCCGACGCCGAGGCGCCGTGACGGGAGCGCTGAAACGGATGGGGGACGACGCTCAGGCCGCCGAGAGAGCGGACGGCGTCGACGGTGACGGGGAGCGAGCGCCCGGGGTCGGGTCGGCTCTCGACGCCGAGGGCGAGGAGGTGGCCGTCCGCCGTCGACACCTCGACGCCGGGCACGGCCAGCAGGTCGTAGTCGGGGGCGCGTTCGACCGCCCGGAGCGACGCCTCGATGGCGTCGTGGTCGGAAATGGCGAGGGCGTCCAGCCCCGCGTTCGCGGCGCGGTCGAGCAGGCGGTCGACCGGCGCGTCGGCGTCGTAGGAGGCCGCCGAGTGGACATGGGGATCGAACCGGACCGTCATACCGCCCCGAACTCGATGGCGAGGCTGAGCGCGACGGCGACGGAGCCGACTCCGGCGACCAGCCAGTGTCCCACGTCGGTTTTGTACGCCCGGTAGCGCGAGGTCATCAGCGGGCAGACGGCGACGACCGTCAGCCCCGCGAGCCAGCCGTTCCAGGGGTCGACAAGCGTGATCAGATAGTAGTTCGCCAGCACGACGACGTGAGTGTGGACGACGGTAGTGCCGACGTAGTAGCTCTCGTCGCCGTCGGAACCGAAGCCCTCGGTGGTGTGGCGGACGAGTCGGAGACCGCCGAACATCAGGAGGACGAAGCCGACGACGACGCTCACGACCGGGTGGGGCGCCATCGTGAAGTGATAGAGCAACGCGGCCGAGACGACGTAGACGAACACGTCGATGAACGAGTCGATGCCGCGTCCGAACCGGGAGACGGAGCCGGTGGTCCGGGCGTAGAAGCCGTCGAGTTTGTCGAAGACGAAGCCGCCGAGGACGGCCAGTATCGCCCAGTTCGGTTCGCCCCGCAGGAACAGGACGCCGCCAACCCACGCACAGAACAACGCGGCCAGACTCAGCCAATCGGCGCCGCCGAGGCGCCCGACCATGTTGCCGTCGCGCGACGATTCGATAACCCGACTCGCCCGGCCGTCGAGCCCATCGATCACACCCAGCATCGCGGAGAGTCCCTTGTTCGTCATGACGCCTCTACGCGAACGATCCAGCGCCCGAACCATAAATTTTCGCCCCGTGAGTATATAATATAAAGTTAAATATATACATTCCTCTCAGTATATATTCATCATCTTTCTACAAGCGGGAAACCCCGCCGTTTACCGCGGGGAGGAACGCGACACGGTGAGAAACAACCGCCGTTCGGTGGCCGACCGACTCCCCACACCAAACGCAACCTGCATGAATGTAAGGTTCTACACATGAAGTATGGCGGAGGTACGTCGCACGGTCGTCGTCAAACTCGATATGGACGACAGCGACGCGACTCTCCTCCACGGAACCGTCAAGCAGTACCTGTGGGCGTGCAACTACGTCGTCCAAGACGCGTGGCAGGACGACTACAAGCCCACCTCGAAAACCAAACTCCACGACCGGACGTACTCCGACGTTCGCGAACAGACACGGCTTCAAGCCAACCTCGTTCAATCCGCACGCAACAAAGCCGCCGAAGCCATCAAGGGCGTCGTCGCCCGCTGGCAGAACGGCAAGAAGGCGTCACAACCACACTTCACGACCCCATCCGTCAGATACGACAAACGGAGCGCGACGTTCTACGACGACCGCGTATCCCTCTCCACGGTGAACGGACGTATCGAAGCCGAATACGTCTTTCCACCAGAGGGAGACAACCCGCACACGAAGTTCCTCCACGACGACGACTACGAGGTCACGGGTGCGACGCTCCAGTACCGCGACGCGACGGACACCTTTTTTCTCCACATCGGAACAAAGGCCGATGTGGAGTCCGAGATACCGGACGAAGGCGACGCCGAGAACAGCACAGTCCTCGGCGTGGACCTCGGTATCGAACAGATTGCCGTCACGTCAACCGGAATGTTCTGAAGCGGCGACTACCTCAATCACCGCCGTCGGGAGTACGAGCGGGTGCGTGGCGACCTGCAACGGACAGGTACGGAATCAGCCCATCGAACCATCGAACGGATGGGCGACCGAGAAACACGGTGGGTCGAAGATTACCTGCACCGGATCTCGAAAGCCATCGTCAAAGAAGCCGTCGCGCACGACTGCGACCGGATAGCCTTCGAGGAGTTGACCGACATCCGCGACCGGATGCCGGGCGCCAAGAAGTTCCATACGTGGGCATTCCACCGTCTGTACGACTACACGGCGTACAAGGCCGAAGCGGAGGGAATCAAAGCCATGCAGGTAGACCCAGCGTACACGTCAAAACGTTGCTCGAAGTGCGGGACGACGCTGGACGAGAATCGTCCGTCACAAGCGAGGTTCTGTTGCCAGAAGTGCGGGTACGAGGTTAACGCGGACTACAACGCGGCGAAGAATATCTGATTTCGGCTACTCCGTGCGGAGCAAAAGTCTCCGCATGGAGGGGCGACACGTCACCTCGCCCTGAAGTCGGGGACGCTGAACGTGAATGGCGGCTACTCGCCTGCCACCCAGTAGGGTCGGCCAGAACGGGAGTTCACCGACAAGCTCCGCCCTTTAGGGCGGAGAAGGTGACTCCGCCGTGACCGGGCGTCGCCGCCGGCGGACGAGGGGGCCGAGGCGGTCGTAGGCGTGGCGTGCGACCCGTTCGTAGCCGCGGGACTCGAAGGTCCACTGCGACGGGCGGTTGTCGACGGCGATCAGCGCGGCGGCCGTGTCGGCGCCGTGGTCCGCGGCGGCGGCGTTCGCGGCGGCGACGAGCGCCGAAGCGATCCCCCGCTGGCGGTGGTCGCGGTCGACGTAGAGGCGGCGGACGTAGCCGCCGTCGAAGCTCATCTCCCGCCCGAGTTCCGGCACCGGTACCGTCGCCCCGGCGCTCAGGAACAGGTAGCCCGCGAGGGCGTCGCCGTCGACGGCCGTCAGGACCGTCTCCGCGTCGACGAGTTCCTCGACCGGCACGCCGTCGGGGAGCGCCGCGGGGTCGGCCGGCCCGATATCGACGCCGGCGGGCGGTGCGGCGTCGTCGGTCGGGAGGTCGGCCCGGTACTCGTAGAGACGGCTCACGGTGACACCCAAGTCGTCGAGGCGGGCGTGGAGTCGCTTGCCGAACCGGTTGCGCGTCACCCGCCAGAGCGGAAGCATCGACCGGTGGTCGCGGCGCGAGCGACAAAGATCATTCGCGCCGTGACGAAACGCCGAAACCCGTCGACCACCTACCGTCGCCCATGAGCGACGAGAAGACCGGGACCTTCCTCGCGACGGCGGCCGACGACGACTCGGCCATCCTCACCGACGTGGCGGACGGACAGGTCCACACGCTCGCGACGAATCCGGACGTGACCGTCGGCGAAGCGATCGAGGGGACGGTCACACCGGAACCGCCGCTGGAGGTGGCGTGGCGGCTCACCGACGTGACCGACCGGTGGACGATCAGCGTCGAGGAGAGCGCGGAGGCGCCGACGACGCTCGCCCGCGAGGTCGCGGCCGAGCAGGCAGTCGGCGAACTCACCCGCCGCGAGCGCGCGGGGACGGGCGAGGTTCACGTCCTCACCGTGTCGGAGGCGGAGACGGAATCGGCCGTCGCAGACGTGTTGGACGACACCGAGGGCCTCCGCTCGCGGGCGGCCCGCCTCGGCGTCGCCCGCGTCGTCGTGCGCTCGGAACCGGGCGTGGTGAGCGTGCGATACCTGCCGTAGCCCGGAAACTGTGTCTACGCGGTCCGGGGCGAGGCCGCCTTCAGGAACGCCCGTACCTCGGCGGCTACGCGGGCCGGCGCCTCGGTCGGACCGCCGTGGCCGACGCCCTCGATCTCGACGAGTCGGGCGTCGGAGAGGGCCTCGCTGATCGCGCGCACGCTGTCGTGGAGGTGGGCGGGCCCCTCGCTCCCGGCCAGAAGGAGTGCCGGCGCGTCGACGTCGAGCGAGTCGGGCAGCGGGTGAGCTTCGATCGCCCGGTTCATGCGAAGCGAGTTCTCGACGTGGTCGACGGGAGCGGGCCAGACCGGCCACTCGTCGAGCCAGGCGTCGAAGTCGTCGATCTCGCCGCCGTGGACCACCTCACGGAGGTGGAGCTTCGCCGCTCCCTCGCGGTCGCCGGCGTCGAGACGTGTCTGCATCCGGGCGGCCAGGTCGGCCGACTCGCGGTACTCGTCGTCGAGGTAGGCGGGCTCGAAGGCGACGACGCCCGCGACGGGCGCGCCGCGGGCGGCTTCGATGGCCTGGAGTCCGCCGAATGAGTGGCCGAACAGCACCGGCTCGCCCTCGACCGCGTCGATCACGGCCCGGGCGTCCGCTACCTCGCGTTCGATGCTGTAGGCCGCGGCGTCTCCGCTGTCGCCGCGGCCGCGGCGGTCCGGAACGACGACCGTGAAGTCGTCGGCGACGTGCGGGACGAACGGGTCCCAGTACCGCCGTGTCAGGCCGCCGTGGAGGAGGACAAGCGGCGGGCCGTCGCCGCGTCGTTCGTACGCGATGCGCGTGCCGTCGGCGGAAGTCACCGTCTGCATGACTGGATGCGCACATCGATCCGCCGTCGGCCAAACGCTGACTCTCAGTCGTGCGGGCCTTTATTAGCGTCCGGCAGGGGCGGCCACGTCGAGGCCACGGTCGTCTCGACGAGGTGGGTCTGGGCGCGGCGAAGCCGCTCCGAGAGCGAAGAGGCGGTGATCCCGAGTTCGGCGGCGACGTCGTCGAGCGATGCCCGCCGCGGGATCTCGAAATAGCCCATGCCGTAGGCGGTCCGAAGCGCCTCCCGTTGTGGATCAGTCAGGCCGTCGCCCGGCGCCGCCGGTTCGCCGTCCCGCGAGAGTCGCCGCAGCCGGAAGTCGTCGTTGCGCACCCAGAACGTGCGAAATTCGTCGAACGCCTCGCGATCGGCGAACCAGCCGTGCTGGATCCAGCCGTTCGGCGTGACGCGGATGCGATCGACGATGGCCTCGGTCGTCGCCAGCGCCCGGAGGTCGTCGAGGTCGTCGAGGTGGTCGTCGAGCAGGGCGTCCATCCCGACGGCGGGGCGGATCTTGTACCGGCGCGTCTCGCCCGCTCGCCCGACGAGCGTGTACGTCGCCACGAACGCCGCCGACTCGAAGGCCCGTTCGACCGCCGTCCCCGACTCGCCCGTCGCGTGGACGAGGAAAGGCGGGCGGTCACCGTGGTTGAACTGAATCTCCACCTCCAGCGTCGCCCCCGGGACGGCCGCGGCGACGCCGACGAGCGGCAGGTGCTCGCAGGTAATCTCGTACTCGGCGACGAGTCCCATACGTCCCGATGACCGGTAGCGCTAATGGGCGTGTCGGTGGCTCAGGGGGGGCGTCGTCCCGGAACGCGCCCGACCGTCCGTTCCAGCGGACATAAGAAGGCTTAGTAGGCGTCGGGGTGGACCGGCGGGCATGGTAGCGTTCGAAGTACCGGAGATCGACTACACCCGGTACACGAATCGCCAGCTTGCGGCCGTACCGCTCGCGGTGCTCGCCGTTGCCCTCCTGATCATCGCGGGGTGGTATGTCGCGACCGGCGTGCCGGTCACCCCCGGCCTCGATTTCACCGGCGGCGCCGAAATCCGCGTCTCCGTCGACGCACCGGACGGGCAGGCACGCGAACAGATCCAGCAGGCGTTCGATCCGAGCCCGGAGACGATCCGGCAGGTGGGTACCTCGGACACGTACATCCTGACGTTCCAGACCGAGGAAGTCGGCATCTCGGCGCTGGAAGAGCAGGCCAGAGCCGCGGGCTTCTCGGTCGAGTCGAGCTACAGCGTCTCCGCGTCCTTCGGCGCTCGGACGCAGCTCCAGGCGCTCTTGGGCGTCGCCGTCGCCTTCCTCGGGATGAGCGTGCTCGTCTTCCTGATGTTCCGGACGTTCGTCCCCTCCATCGCCGTGGTCGTCTCCGCCTTCTCCGACATCGTGATTCCGGTGGCGCTGATGAACGTCCTCGGCATCGAACTCACCCTCGGAACCGTCGCGGCGCTGCTGATGATCATCGGGTACAGCGTCGACTCCGACATCCTGCTCAACAACCACATCCTCCGACGGTCGGGGGGGTTCTACGAGTCGACACACCGGGCGATGCGGACCGGCGTCACCATGACGCTCACCTCGCTCGCCGCGATGATCGTCATGACGATCGTTGCGACGCTGTTCGGGATCCAACTGCTCGCCGCCATCGGGACCGTCCTCGTGTTCGGTCTCGCCACTGACCTCATGAACACCTACATGCTCAACCTCAGCCTCCTGCGCTGGTACAAGTACGAGGGGGTGGGTAACTGATGGGCGTCGTTCGCGAGAACTGGCGGATCCTCCTGCTCGTGGTCGTGCTCACCGCGAGCCTCTTTGCCCTGTTCTCGCCGACGATGGCGTCCGGTGAGGGGGCCGACGCCCCGGGGCGCGCGAGCAGCGGCGCGACCAACCTCCAGTACGGGCTCCAGCTCTCGGGCGGCACGCGCATCCGCGCACCCCTGATCGGCGTCACCGCCGAGGCGGTCGAGTTCGAGGGCACCCAACCCCCACAGATCGAGCGTGACGTCGCGGGTCAGCTCGACAACGTGACCGTCGCCGACGTGATCGTTCGACCGACGAGCCAGTCGACCGGCACAGTCGAGGTGACGGCCGACGGGGTCACACCCGAGGACCTCGGCGGCGCGCTCGATGCGGCCGGGTACACCTACGACTCGACGCGTGACGGCGTCACCGAGGAGACGCGCCAGCAGACCGTCAGCATCCTCTCGAACAAGATCAACGAGGCGGGGCTCTCCGGCGGGACGGTCCAGCAGATCACCACCCCCACCGGCGAGAACTACGTCCTCATCGAGGTGCCCGACGAGAACCGCCAGCAGGTGGTCGATCTGGTGAACCAGCGCGGGAACGTCCGTGTCGACACCTACTATCCGACCGACGACGGGACGTACGCCCAGACGACGGTGCTCGAACGGGACGACTTCCAGAGTATCGGGACCGCCAAGCAGGGCGGCGAGGGACAGTTGCCCAACGTCCCGGTCGTCGTTCGCGAGAGCGTCGCCCCCGAGTTCCAGCAGCGGATGATCGATACGGGCGTCGCCCAGGCCGGCGGCTCCCGGTGTCGGTACGGTGCGGCGCCGAACAGCACCGACCCCTGCCTGTTGCTGATCGTCGACGGGGAGGTCGTCAACGCCTTCGGCATGAGTCCGGGACTGGCGAGCGGCATGCAGTCCGGTGACTGGGCGCAGGATCCCCGGTTCATCCTCCAGACCCAGAACTTCAGCGAGGCCCGACAGGTGGCCGTCAACCTCCGGGCTGGCGCGCTCCCCGCCGCCCTCGACATCGGGCCGGACGGCGAGGGAACCTCCTCGTTCATCTCGCCGAGTCAGGGGCAGCAGTTCCGCACGAACTCGCTGCTGACGGGACTCATCGCCGTCTTCGCCGTCGCCGGCGTCGTCTTCCTCCGCTACGGTGAGGTGGAGGTCGCGCTGCCGATGATCGTCACCGCGCTCTCGGAGGTGGTGATCCTGCTCGGCTTCGCGGCCGGGATCGGCTACCCGCTCGACCTCTCGGTGATCGCCGGCTTCATCGCGGTCATCGGGACGGGGGTCGACGACCTCATCATCATTGCCGACGAGGTGATGGCCCAGGGCGACGTGAACAGTCGCCGCGTCTTCCAGTCGCGGTTCCGGAAGGCGTTCTGGGTCATCGGTGCCGCCGCCGCGACGACCATCATCGCGATGAGTCCGCTGGCGGTCCTCTCGCTCGGCGACCTCCAGGGTTTCGCCATCTTCACCATCCTCGGCGTCGTCGTGGGCGTCCTCCTCACCCGGCCCGCCTACGGTGACATCCTGCGCGCGCTGCTGACGCGGTAGGTCCGGCCGCCTTTCGCCGGAGCGAGGCTCAGAACTCGGATAGTGACGACTGTTCGGCGGCCGCAAGCACGTCGTCACACGTCGCCCACGACGCTCTGGCACACGCCGGCAGGTGACCGTGTTCGTCGACGTAGTCGGCGAGGAACGCGCGCGTCCGCTCGTCGCCGGGATAGCCGCTACCCACGTCGCCGAACGCCTCGGTCAGCGCCTCGATACGAGCGTCCCGCTCGACCTTGGCGAGAACGCTCGCCGCCGCGACGTGGGCGTGCCGTTCGTCCGCGCGGTGTTCGGCCTGCATCTCCACCGCGGTGTCGACGGCCTCCCGGACGCGGCGTCCGAACCGGGCGGCGTCCACGTCGCCCGCGTCGACGACGACGTGGTCGCCGTCCCCCGCCACCGCGGCGATGGCCTCGGCCTGTGCGGCGACGGTCAGACCGTTCATATCCGTGGCCGGGTCGTCGATCCGGGCGGGCCGTACGACAGCCACCTCCGCCGCGACGGCGTCGGCGGCGCGGAGGCGTTCGGCGAGGTCGTTCCGCCGTTCGGACGACAGCCGCTTCGAGTCGTCGACGCCCGCCGGAATCGCGTCGGCGGGCGCCCGCACCGCCGCTGCGACCATCGGTCCGAGTACCGGTCCCTTGCCGGCCTCGTCGGCGCCGATCTGCATAGCCGCAGGTGCACGGACCGGAGACAAAGCCGTTGGGGTACGTCTCGGCGGGGGACCGGCCGAAGCAGCGTCGGCGTCCCGGCCGTCGCGGGCGAGTCTTCCGTTCCGTCCTCCGTTCGACGCTCCGCAAGCAGTTCGATCGGTTCGTGGTGTCGACACATGGTGGCGCTCCCGACGGGTTCGGCAGCCACGGAACCGTAACCGTCGGCCGTGACGCCGGGCCGAAGGTATAGGTGTGTCGGGATGTTACACGTCCCCACTCGCCGTCGGTCGGGTGCCCGGACGCCCGGGCGTGGTCGTCGGCTCGCTCACCCATCCATGACGGACGCAGGCATCCCGGAATCGGATCATGCGGACCAGGTACCGCCGCTGTCGGTGTCCGCCGCCGCGACGCTCACCGACCGAATCATCGACAACGTCGAGGAGGTCATCGTGGGCCAACACGACGCCGTCGAACACATTCTGGTCGCGGTCCTCGCTCGTGGTCACCTCCTCCTCGAGGACGTGCCCGGCGTCGGCAAGACGGTCCTCGGGCGCGCCGTCGCCACCTCCGTCGACTGCTCGTTCAAGCGCGTCCAGTTCACGCCCGACCTCCTCCCCTCGGACGTCACCGGCGTCAACGTGTTCAACCAGAAGACCCGGGAGTTCGAGTTCCGTCCCGGTCCCGTCTTCGCGAACGTCGTCCTCGGCGACGAGATCAACCGCGCGCCACCGAAAACACAGGCCGCGCTGCTGGAGGCGATGGCCGAAGAGCAGGTAACCGTCGACGGGGAGACCCGCGCCCTGCCCGACCCCTTCACCGTCATCGCGACACAGAACGACGTGGAGCCCGGGCGCACGTACGACCTCCCGATGGCCGAAATCGACCGCTTCATGAAGAAACTCCGCCTGGGCTACCCGAACGAGGACGAGGAAACGGCGCTGCTGGAGCGAGTCGCCGGGGACCACCCCATCGAATCGCTCGACTCCGTTGCGAGCCTGGACGACCTCCGGGGCGCCCGCCGGACCGTCGCGGACGTCACGCTGAGCGAACCCATCCGGCGATACGTCTCGCGGCTGGCGACACACACCCGCGAGAACGCGACCCTCGGCGTGAGTCCCCGGGGCGCCATCGCGCTCGTCCGTGCCGCACAGGCTCGCGCGGTGCTGAACGGCCGCGACTATGCCGTCCCCGACGACGTTCAGACGGAGGCACCGAGCGTCTGGAGCCACCGCATCGATGCCGATCGACCGGGACGCGACGTCGTCGACGCCGCGCTGGCGAGCGTCGTGGTGGAGTGAGATGCCGCCGCGCATCCTCCCGACGCGACGTGGTCTCGCCGTCGTCGCCGTCGCAGGCGCCGGGTTCGCCATGGGGGCGACGTTCGGCCCGCGGTCGCTCGACGCCGTCGTCCTCCCGGCCGGCATCGTCCTCCTCGCCGCGGGCGTCCAGCTCGCCCTACTCGATTCACCCCGTGCCGAGCGTACGACCCCGCCGGCCGGCGATCCGGGTTCGACGCGGACGGTTCGGCTCGCCGTCGCCACCGACACTCCCGTCACCGCCGTCGTCCACGATCGCCTCCCCGACGGTGTCGACGGCGACGCCGCAGTGACGGGGCTGATCGGGAGAGAGCCGTTCGCCTACACGGTGACCTACCGCGAACGTGGCGCACACGTGCTCGGCCCCACCACCGTGAGCGCCCGGGACGTTCTCGGCCTCGCGCGGCGCACCTTCGTCCTCGACCGGCGGGACACCGTGCTTGTGTATCCACGGGTGTTCTACCCATCGGCACCCGTCGGCGAGCGGTTGCGGGCGCTGGCGCACCCGGATCGGGGTGTCGAACGCGGCGCCTTCGACCACCTCCGGGAGTACGCCCGCGGCGACTCGCTGCGCGACGTCCACTGGAAGTCGAGCGCCAAGCGTGAAGCTCTCGTCGTCCAGGAGTTCGCCGATGACGGCGACCGGCGGACGGTGACCATGGCGGTCGGTGCCGCATCCGGCCGGGCCGACGCGATGGCGGAGGCGGCCGCCACCGTCGGCTACGCCCTCCTCGACGAGGGGATCTCCGTGTCGCTGACGACCCCCGACGGGCGGCTCAGCCTGACACCGGGGGACGCCAGTCGACTGCTCGCTCACCTCGCCCGCGTCGACGCCGGTGACGTCGGGGCCGACGCCGACGTCGTCGTCCACGCGGACGACGAGGTGACGGTCCGTATCGACGGCACGTTGCAGCCGTTCGATCCCGGTCGGCGTCGGCGGATCGGGAGCGGCGACGGCGACGGATGGGCGGACGGGGACGGGGACGACAGCTCCCAGGGGACGCGCGCCGCCGACCGACCGACGTCGATCACGGAGGTGCGGGCGTGAGCGTCGAGGCCGGCCGCGGCGACGGCGTCCTCCCGGGGTCGTTCGACCCGGACTTTCGGATCGCCGTCTACTGCTCGCTCGCCGTCCTGACCGCCTCGTACGGGCGCGTTCTCTATCACGTGACGGACGTCGTCGGTGGAGCCCAACTCATGCTCGCGACGCTCGTGGGGTCCGTGGCACTGGGGGTGGCGGCTGGGTGGTTCCTCCGAGTCCGGACCGCACTCGTCCTGACCGCCCTCTTTCTCGGCGGCGGGTTCGTGGTGTATTTCCTCTCCGTGCCGGAGAGCCAGCGGGCGCTCCTCTCGGCCGATCGACTGCTCTCCGACACCGCCGCCCTGCTCACCGGGCTGTCGGTCCTTCGGCTGACCCAGGCGAACGTCTGGGCGCTCTCGGTCGCGCCGACGCCGGTGTTCCTCTCGTGGTATCTCGCCGTCAGGCGGCGGTACGTCGGGAGCGTCGCCGTGGGCGGGGCGGCCCTCTCGCTCGTCGTGCTGACCGGCGACGCGGGGACCGTCACGACGCTCGCGGGCGTGGCCGCGGCGGCGGCCGTCGTCGGCTTCGGCACGCTGGATCGACACGGCGGGACGGCCGCACAGGTCGATACGCTGGTGATCCTGCTCGCGGCCATGGTGGTCGTCGCGGCGACGCTGTCCGTGGTGCCGGCGACGCGGGCGGACCCCGTGCTCCCCGACGGCGGCTCGCCATCGGGCGTAACCAGCCTCGTCAACGCCGAGGATCGGCTGGAGGTGATCGGCTCGATCAGCCTCTCGCCGCAGGTGCAGTTCACCGTCGAGAGCCGGGTCGCCGCCTACTGGACGACGTCCACGTACGATCGCTACACGGGGTCAGGGTGGGTGCGGTCCGGTGACACCGAACCGTACGCCGGGCAGTTACGGGGGCCACCCAGCGGTGGGACCGAGGTCGAACAGACGGTGACCGCCGAGACGGAAGTGGGCGCGATGCCGGCGACGTGGCGACCGGTCGCCGTCGAAGGGCTCCCCGCCGACCGCGTCCAGGTGACCGCACAGGGGACGATCCGGCCCACGACGACGCTCGATCCCAACGAGAGCTACACCGTGACGAGCCGACTGAACCGGCCGGACCCCTCCGACCTCCGGGTCACCGGCGACGACTACCCCGACTGGGTGGTCGAGCAGTACACGCAGCTTCCGGCGTCCACCCCGGAGCGCGTCGCGGAACGCACCCGGGCGGTGACGGCGGGGGCCGAGACGCCCTACGAGAAGGCGGTTGCGATCGAGTCGTATCTGGAGTCGAACAAGCGCTACTCGCTGACCGTCGACCGCCCCGAGGGGAGCGTGGCCGACGCCTTCCTGTTCGAGATGGACGCGGGCTACTGCACCTACTACGCCACGGCGATGGTGACGATGCTGCGTACGGAGGGTGTGCCAGCGCGCTTCGTCACGGGGTATACGACCGGGGAGCGGGTCGGCGAGGGGAAGTGGGTGGTCCGTGGTCTCGACTCTCACGCGTGGGTGCAGGTGTACCTCCCCGAGACGGGGTGGGTGCGGTTCGATCCCACACCGGTGTCGGCGCGTGAATCCGCCGAGTTCGAGCGTCTGGTCGACGCTCGCGAGAGCGGTGAGGCCGGCGTCGACACGGAGGGGACGCTCGAATCGACGCCCGTGGCACCCGCCGACGGCACGGAGAGCGGGGACGCCGCAACGACGCCGACCCCGACGCCCATCGGCGGCGAGGAGTCGGTGGGAACGCAGTCCGCTCCCGCCGGCGACACGGAGGCAGTCGCGTCGGCTCCGACTGACGCCGGTCCGGATCTCCCGTCGACGGAGACGCTCGTACTCTGGGGGGTGGTGCTCGTCGGCGTCGGCGCGGCGGTCCGGCGGACCGGGGCCGGCACTCGGGCGGTGCGGGCGGTGTGGCTCCGACGGCGCGGACCGCGTCGCGACCCCGACGCCGCCGCGGTGCGGGCGTTCGAGCGCCTGGTCTACCTGCTCGAATGCCAGGAGCGGCCGCGGCGGACCGGCGAGACGCCGCGGGCGTACGTCGAACGCGTGACGACCGACGACCGCACCCGGCTGATTCTGCGGACGTACGAGCGCGCGCGGTACGGTGACGGCGTCGGCCGGGTGGCGGCGGACGCGGCGACCGACGCCGTCGGCGAACTGGTCCGCGAGCGGACGCTCCCGACCCGGCCGTTCGTCCGCTGATCGACCGCCGGGAGTTCCGTCCCTTGCCGTCCCGACACTGTTTAATAGCCCCGTCCAGTAGCTTTACCCTGTAATGTCGGAAGTCTGCTCGACGTGCGGGCTCCCTGAGGAACTCTGCGTCTGCGAGGACGTCGCCAAGGAGTCTCAGGAGATCAACATCCGCATCGACGAGCGCCGCTACGGAAAGGAGGTAACGATCATCGAGGGGTTCGATCCGAAAGACGTCGACATGGACAGCCTGTCGTCGGATCTGAAGTCCAAGTTCGCCTGCGGCGGGACCGTCGAAGACGGCTCCATCGAACTCCAGGGGAACCATCTCGGCCGCGTGGAGGACTTCCTCCGCGACAAAGGGTTCAACGTCGCGTGATCGGCACCTAGCCCGCCCGTCGAGCCACTTTCTCCGCGGATCGAACGTTCAGAACGGCGAGTCGGGGGTTTCGGCCTCGCCGCCGGCCACCGTCCCGTTCGCCCCGCCCGCGTCGAGCGGACCGTCCCACGCCTCCAGGCCGCCGGCCATGCTCTCGACCCGGGCGTCGCTCGCTCCCGCGTCGGCGACGAACCGTGCGGCCTGCACGCTGGCGTTGCCGTGTGGACAGACGGTGACGATGCGGTCGGCGCCGGCGAACTCCTCGACTCGATCCGGCAACTCACGGAAGGGGACGTTCTCGCTGCCCGGAACGTGTCCCCGGGCGAACTTCCTCGGCGAGCGAATGTCGATCACTCGCAGTCGGTCGTCGCTCTCCAGCAAGTCCCGGAGTTCGTCGGGGGCGATCTCGCCGTCCATACCCCACCGAGGGGCGGCGGGGACGAAAAGACCCGTGGCCCGAGTCGGGTGGCGTACCGCTGTCGGGCGCGTCGGCGTTCCTATCGACTGATAATCGCACGCGTTTTCATGAGGTGGGACGATCCACTAGAAGCTAGCTATGTTGCTGGACCAGTACCGACGGGCACTGTGGGGCACGATGGACCTCCTGGGGATCACGGAGTCCATCGAGCGAAAGATCGTCGCTGCGGTCCTCATCCAGTTCGGCGTCGCGGTCGTGCTGGCGGTCCTCCCGTTCGTCTTGACCGGGACCGTCCGGGTTGCCGTGACGGTCGCGCTCCTCACCGGTGCCGCCGTCGCGTGTGCGAACACGCTGCTCATCGCCCGCCGGGATTTCGTCGGACCGGTGCGGATGCTGGAGGACGCGGCGACGAGGGTCGCCGCCGGGGAGATCGACGAGGCTCACATCGATGCCCACGATCAGGACGACGAGATCGGGGGGCTCGTGGCCGCGTTCGGCGACATGCGAGCGTCGCTCGCGACCGTCTCCTCGCAGGCTGACGCCCTCGCGAGACAGGAGTTCGACGCGCCCGTCCTCGAAGAGTCGGTCCCCGGATCGTTCGGCGACTCCCTCGACCGGATGGCCGACAACCTCCGGACGAACACTCGCGAACTGGAGGCGCTGACCGACCACCTCGAACGGACGGCCGACCGATACAGCGACGTCATGGCCGCGGCGGCCGACAAGGACCTCTCGGTCCGGATGGATCCCGACGAGGAGAGCGCCGCCATGGCCTCGATCGCCCGCTCGTTCAACCGGATGCTCGACGACCTGGAGGAGACGGTCGGCGAGGTGTACGCCTTCGCCGACACGGTCTCCGAGCGCACCGTCGACACCTCGGCCGACCTCGACGAGGTGGCGCGGGCGAGCGAGGACATCAGCGACGCCACCGGTGACATCTCGACCGACGCCGAGGAACAGCGCGACCAGCTCCAGCGCATCGCGGCCGAGATGAGCGATCTGTCGGCGACGATCGAGGAGATCGCGGCCTCGGCCGACAGCGTCGCGGAGGTGGCCACCCGCACCGCCGAGATGGGTGACGAGGGACAGGAGGCGGCCGTCGCGGCCCTCGACCGAATGGACGACATCGAGGCCCACGCGACCGAGACGATGGAGCAGCTCCGCGAACTCGACGACCGCATGACGCGGATGGAGGACATCGTCGCCACCATCTCCGACATCGCCGAGCGGACGAACCTCCTCGCACTCAACGCCTCCATCGAGGCCGCCCACTCCGGGGAGGGCGCGGAGGGCTTCGCCGTCGTCGCCGACGAGGTGAAGTCGCTGGCCGAGGAGGCACAGGCGGAGGCCACGGACGTCCAGGAGATCATCGACGGGGTCCAGAGCCAGACCACGACCACCGTCGAGGGGATGCGGGAGACGACCGACGAGGTCGCAGACGCGGTCGAGACCGTCGAGGCGGCCATCGAGTCGCTCGACCGTATCGCGGAACTCGCCCACGAGACCGACGAGGGTATGCGTGAAATCTCCGACGCGACCGACCAGCAGGCGGCCTCGACCGAGGAAACCGTCTCCATGATCGAGCAGATCGAGACGACGAGCGAGGAGACGGCGGCCGAGGCAACGAGCGTCGCCTCGGCCGCCCGGGCACAGACCGACTCCCTCGGCGAGGTGTCCGAACGCGTCGACAGCCTGGCCACGGAGGCCGACACGCTCCTCGGCCTGCTGGAGGCGTTCGACCTGTCGACGCAGGACGCTGGCGACGCCGACGGCGGGGCCCCAGTCGAGGGGACCGAGACGGACTCCCTCGTCGACGGCGAGGGTGACGGCGTGCCCGGGGCCGAGGTCGACAGCGAGGGTGACGGCGTTCCCGAGGTCGAGGCCGACGGCGGCGTCGCGTCCGACCCCTGATCGCGCGGCGCCGACGGGAACGCCGTGGCTGTCGGCCGTGGGACCGCACACGCGCCGACGAACCACGGAGCGGCAGGTTCCTCGCGATACAGGAGCCTCTGTAAGTCATCGCACACCTGATCGCACACAGTCCGGCGATCAGGTGTGCAAACGGTTCCAAACGCGACTATCGTACGTGATGATCTAGCAGAACCATGCACAGTTTTTGCATGGATGCTAGTTTTCTTGTAGATCGACCGGAATCCACCGACGCGATGGCTACACTCTCGCTTACGATCGGTGTCATGGTACTCACACTCGCGGCCTTCCTCGTCGTCGGGGTGTATTACGGGCGACGGAACCTCGGCGGGGTCGAGGATTTCCTCGCGGCCCGCGGATCGACCGGCGTCTCGCTGGGGCTCGCGACGTTCATCGCCTACGCCGCCGGCTCGGGACTGCTGTTCAGTCCCCCCGAGTCCGGCGCACGGCTCGGCATCGCGGCGGTCATCGGCTACGGTGTCGCCATCGCGACGCCCTTCGCGCTCTATCTGACCGTCGCGCCGAAGATCCGCGAACGGATGCCCCAGGGACACACCGTCGTCGAGTACGCCCGGGCGCGCTACGGGCGACCGATGTACCTACTCACGCTGTTCGTCGCGCTGTTTTACATGTTCATCCTGATGACGGCGAACCTCACGGGCGTCGCGCTGGCCATCGAGGCCATCGCCGGCGTCCCGTTGCTCGTGACGCTCTCCCTCGTCGGGGGCGTCGTGATGCTCTATACGATGCAGGGCGGCCTGCTGTCCAGCATCTTCACGGATCTCGTCCAGACGATCCTCCTCGTCCCGCTGCTGGTCGGCACGGCGGTCGTGGCCGTGTTCCAACTGGGTGGGCCGGCCGAACTCTTCACGCAGATGCAGGCGACCAACCCCACGGCCGTCAGCCTCACCAACCCCGCAGGCGTCCGGTTTGCCGTCTACATCGTCATCGCACTCGTCGGCGCGGAGATGCTCAACCAGTCGCTCTGGCAGCGTGCCCACGCCGCCCGCGACACCCGATCGTTGCGCCGGTCGCTTGCAGGCGCGGCCGTCGCCGTCGTCCCGATGACGATTCTCGCCGGGCTGTACGGCGTCATCGCCAGCGGCCTCGGCATGGACTTTGCCTCCCCGTCCGCGGCGCTCCCGACCGTCGTGCAGGCCACCTTCGGGACGGGCCTGCAACTGGCCTTCGTCGTGCTCATCCTGCTGGTCATCGCGAGCACGCTCGACAACGCCCTGTCGGCCATCGTGAGCATCCTCGCCGTGGACGTCGTGCCGCTGTTCGATGCCGACCGGACGGGCCCGGAACTCCTCCGGCTCTCGCGGATCCTCACCGCCGTCATCGCCGTCGTCGGCGTCGCCATCGCGTCGACCGGACCGAGCGTCCTCTTTCTGTTGCTCCGGGCGGACCTCCTCGCGTCCGCGACGGTCGGCCCCATCCTCATCGGCCTGTACACCTCCCGGCTCGGCGGAACGGCGGCGTTCAGCGCGGCCGTCCTCGGCATCGTCGCCGGGGTTCCGTGGTTCCTCGCGAGCAACTACCTCTACTCCTTTACGAGCGCCCTGCTCGTGAGCAACGTCGTCGCCGTCGGCTGGCTGCTCGCACGCCCGGCCGACTTCTCGTTCGACGAACTGACCGACTTGGAGAGCCTCGAATGACACACCTCGTCACCGACAGTTACGCCATGACCCGCACGCGCCCACCACGACGTCACGGAAGCACCGACCGATCGACCGCCGACCCGACGGGAGGTCGCCGATGACGCCGCTCACGTTCACGATACTGTTCGGGACGTGCGTCGTCGTCTCGACGCTCGCCTGGCTCTATCTCGTTGGAGTTACGGTCCGGGAGTTCGGACTGTCCCGTACATGACGGACGAGCCGTCGATCCGGAACGAGGTTCGCGAACGGGTCTGGTCGCAACTCCGCGAGGTGGCACGCCCCGACTCGCGGTTCGCCTGGGACTTCGGCGAGTTCATCGCCGACTACGAGGGGAGCGACGCGGGTGCCGAGCGACTCCTCGACCTCGCCGACGACCACGACTGCGAGTCGTGGCTCGTGACGCCCGACAACAACCTCGACCCGCTCCGCGAACGCCTGATCGAGCGGCCGACGCCGTTTCTCATGCCGACCTACGGCATCCGACGGGGCTTTCTCTCGCTCGACCCCGCCGACGTGCCCGACGGCGCGGCCGCCTTCGCGTCGGTCCTCGACGGCATGACTCGGTTCGCCGAGCGGGCCCCGCTCGACGCCCTCGAAGCCGACCACCCGCCGCTCGACGTCATGGTCACCGGCGCGAGCTTCGTGACGCCGGACGGCCTCCGGATGGGCAAGGGCCACGGCTTCTTCGATCTGGAGTGGGCGATGCTGCGACAGGTCGGCCTCGCCACCGAGGACACCCTCGTCGTCGCCGCCGTCCACGACGTCCAACTGCTCTCCGAGACGGCGGCCCCCGAGGGGATGGTCGCAGACCACGACACCGTCGTCGACTACGTGGTCACGCCGACCCGCACCCACCGAGTCGAGGGCGACCGGCAGAAACCGTCGGGCATCCACTGGGGGTTGCTCACCGAGTCCGAGATCCGGGCCATCCCGCCGTTGGAGACGCTGTGGAAGCGGGCCGGGCGGCCGGCGACGAAGGAGGTGTGACACACCTCGGGGCGCCGTCGCTCCCTTCGTCAACCGGATCGCCGGTGAGCGCTTCGCCGGGACACCGTTGACTTCGTGGGCTTCGACGTACCGGTGATGCTCTTGGCGATGTGATCCGCCGCCAACAGAGCAAGGAACGAATGCGATATCCGCGCCTGCATGAGGCAGACCATCCCGCACAGCAGGATGTACGGCGCTGGCCGATTGCAGTTTCGGGACGGCGCCACGCGTCTCACTGTCATGATGGACTCGACGTGTGTGGTCCCGTGGCACTATCGCGGGTGCGCCCATCCCGTGGCGAGTCATCGCTGTCCGATTTCCAAAGACAGCTCTCTCCCCGCGGGTCACCGCGACGCGCGATGTTCGCCGCGGCGTTGATGTCCGCCTGAAACGTCGTAATGTGACACTCCTCGTTCTCGCAGCGGAACTCCCCCTGTGAGGGCCGTGTCCCGATTCGATGACAGGCGTGACAGATCTGACTAGTGTACGCCGCTGGGACGTAGGTGACGGGGATACTCGCTTCAGCAGCCTTCTGTTCAATTCGCCGCTGGAGTTGACCGAACGCCCACGAATGCAACCGCCGATTCATGAACGTCCCGTACTCGAGTTCCCGAACCCCGTCGAGGTCCTCCATCACGAGATACGGCTCATCGTGTTGCGCCGCGTAGTCGACTGCCTCTCGACTCGCCTTTTCGATGATGTCATGCAACGCGTTCTCATACTGCCGTGCCTGTCGTTGTTGCCGCCACGGTGCAGCGTCCCGTTCTTGGAGTCGCTGAAGGGTCGTACTCCGCTCTTTTCTAAGCTGTTTCGCACGGCTCCCACTGACGCAGAACGGGTTCGTTGGCGTATCGCGCGTTAGGGCACAGCCCGTGACCAGCGCTGTTTCGCCGACATCTATCCCGATATACGTGGGATCGGTTACGTCCATGATGGTGGAGTTCCACTTTGCGGTCACATGGAGTAGCCAGGCTGACTGTCTTCGGACTAGCTGGAGTTCACCGGCTGTCACGTCCTCTTCATGCAGTAGCCGCTCCCAGAGGTCCCGTTGCTCCGGATTGATCTGGAGTGGATTCCAGAAGTTCGTTCCCCGTCCCGCTTGGGGAACATTCCAACAGAACTCGTGCGTTCGCTCCTCGTCGTGATCGAACTTTGCTGCCCGGTTCGACAGCCGAACCGGATGGTCCTCGGCTAATTCAGTTGCCTCGTACTCGTTCAGGAGACGCGGTACGAACGGTTTGAGTCCATCTTTCGCCTGATACGGCAGTTCGTACGATTTGACGATCTTGTTGACCGCGCTCATCGTCCCTGCTTTTGCGTTGAATGCAGCTTCCAGCGCCTCTTGATACGTCTCTTGGAGCTGCTGGAGTTTCCGCTCTTTGTGGGCTGTTGGCGAGACTAGCTGTGCTTCAAGGGTCCGTACGATGGTTATGGCCATAGATCATCCGGCTGGAAGTGTCGACCGCTGCACCCGATTTGGTCTCGTCATCGTATTTGAGTCTCAGGACTACCGGGTCGTGCGGCCACCTGTGTCGTAACAGCCGGCACCCGTGCCGGCTGTTTCCATAACCAGACCTGCTGCGAACAGGTGGCACGTCGTTCATGGGCTCCATCCGGAAACAGGCCGGCGACGCCATGGCGTCCGTCGACCTGCTCGAACGCGACGCCCTCTCGACGGAACTGGTCACCCTCCTCTGGATGCTGTACGAACACCACGGCGTCGTCCTCTTTTCCGGCCCGACCGGCGTCGGCAAGACGACGCTCATGAACGCCGTTTCCCGAAAAGTCTCTCTAGGTGTACAGTCACTACACCTCCAAAATACTAGTAGTAGGTCTCCAACGCCCATAAGACGATCATCGATATTCCGTCAAAAGCAATGTGCTGACTCGATAGAAACGCTGCTACCCCAAAAACAGGAATAAGCATAGGAATCGACAGAGATGCGGCATAGCTTTTTATCGAGTTGTGTGTTAACATCTAACTATATGAGTTGCGATGACCTCCCCCCAAAACCAGATCCCGACGACGACGTATTCGAAGTTTGTCCGGTTGCTCGGGCGTTCGAGATTGTGGGGTCAAAGTGGCGACTCACCGTCCTCAGAAGTCTCCACCTGTACGGCGAACAACGATTCAGCGAACTGCAAGAAACGACGACGGCTGATTCAACGACCCTCTCTCGCGTGCTTGAGAACCTCGAAGAGCAGAATCTCGTTACCCGACGCTTGGAGGACCGGCCGATTGCAACGTACTACGACTTGACGGAACGAGGGGAATCACTCACCGGCGTCTTTGACGAATTCGAGGAATGGGCATTCGAACACACCGCCGCGGAGATGCCTGCCGTCGATCTACCCGAGTAGGTCGAACTGATCGGTGCTATCCGGTTACAAAATGTTACTTGGTTATACAGCAATAACCGACTCACACACATATCACAAAAATTATAATTCTTCCCGAAGGTAATATCGTCATCGTGGCCACTTCGGCCACGGAAGCTGATAGACATGGCAGAAGCACCAGCGGATACCGAAGACAACAGAGAAAAGACCGTCCTCGTGGTCGGTGCGACAGGAAACCAGGGTGGCGTCATTATCGATCACCTCCTCGCAGCCGAGAGGAAATTCACCGTCTGCGGTCTGACGCGAACGCCGGACAGAGAGGCCGCACAAGCACTCGCAGACCGCGGTGTGGACGTCAGACGGGGTGACCTGAACGACAAGGCGACACTCCGACCCGCTATCGACGGTGTCGATGCTGTCGTCATCGTGACGAACATCTGGACAGCCGGATTCGAGGAATCAGTCCGCCAGGGAAAGAACATCGCCGACGTGACCGTTGAAGGCGGGGTTAGACACATCGTGTTCAGCGGCGCTGGCTACCACGACCAGGACCTCGGAATCACCGCCTTCGAACCAGCTGGAGAAGTCGAGCAGTATATCAGGTCGCTGGACGTGCCCGCGACCTTCCTGCGACCGGTGTGGTTCATGCACAACCTCGAACCCGCCTTCGAGGATATCCTCAATGGCACGCTCGCCCTGCCCATCAAAGAGGGCGTGACTCTCCAAATGATCGACGTTGACGATGTCGGCCGGGCGACCGCGCGGGTTCTCACTGATCCCAACGAGTTCGCCGACGAGGGATTCGACCTTGCAGGTGACGAACACACACTCTCCGAGATGGCCAGGATCCTCTCCGAAGTAACGGGCACTGACGTTCAACCGTTCTCCGTTCCTATCGAGGACGCCAGGGAAGAGATGGGCGACGCGATGGCCGAACTGTTCCAGTGGTTCAACGACGAGGGGTACTCGGTCGATATCGAGAGCACGGAGCGACGGTTCGGGTTCGAGTTCACCAGTTTCCGTGAACACCTTGAGAATAATAATTGGGCTGACAAGCAACAACCGAGCCGGATCCCGGGCCTCGTGAAGGCTATGATGCAAGGCTGATGCCATTATGCAAAACACGACTACAAGGGAACCAGACCTTACGGTCGCTACGGGGGTTCATCGGAACGACATCGACGGCGTCAACTGTTATCTATCCGGGGTGACCGATGGCGTCGATTGACCAGCCAACGTCGCATCGTGAAGAACTCGGGTTGATCGTTGATCTCGCTGACCAACAGTTTGCCATCGTCGCCGTTCTCGTCACGATCGGGGCACCGGTCGTCGCGTACCTGTCGGGCATCGCATCGCTCATGTTCTACGTTCATGTGGCTCTTGGAGCGTTCTGGTTCGGACTCGACTTCTTTTTCAAGTTCGTACTCGGACCCGCTCTCGATGCTGCACCAGAGGATGCTGCCGGATCAGTCAATCACCACCTAATCCCGAAGATAGTCGCGGTGGCTGAACCGCTCAGCGTCGGTGTAATCGGGTCCGGCATCGGCCTCGCATTCATGTTGGGGTATTGGGCTAATCCTTCGATTTGGCTGTGGGGAGCGCTCGTCATCGGAGTGTTGATGCTCATTAACGGCTTCGGGCCACTACACCTCGTCACGACGAGGATGGTGGTTGAGCTCAACAAGGAGGACCCGGATGGCGAGCGACTCGACGCGTTGTTCGGCCAAGCCATGCAGTGGGGGCTCCTCCAGACTGTTCTTATGTTGGCTATCATCGTGATGATGGTCGGCCTCCGTGGCTTGCTCTAATCACACTCGTCTCGATAATGCAAACAGTAGAACGAAGAGGGCTAATGAGGGACAGGACGGCATCATAAGACGAGTCGAATCCGAGGCAATGACCGATCGATTATCTCCCGTGTCTCCGAGTCGGGGAACGCGAATTCAGGTCAGCAACGACCCCTGAAACGACTCGTAATGAAATCTACGCGAATTCAGGATTGATATGCTGAGTAGGTAATAACTGTGGAACGCCCACATACCCTTCTCCCTACGACGACCGATCGGTTTCCGGTGCCTGTATTCTGGCGCGTAGCACGAGACACAATAACGCCGTCAGCTCTGTTGAACCCCCAGCAACTGCTGGGAGCTACACGCTAGCTTACTCCCGCAGCCGCTTCGCGAGGTCATCGATCTCGACATCGCCGGTCTCGACCGATTCAGTCCCGTCTTCCGTTTCAGTTGCCGGCACCGCAACCTCCTCGTCAACGACCGGTGTCTGTCCCTGTCGGTCATGCAGCGTGCGCTCGGCATCCCCGAACGTCCCTGGCATCGACTCACCGATGATGTGTCCGTCTCCGCCTCGGTATCCCCAGCCGTTCGCGTCCGTGTTGTCGTGATGCATGATGTGTGGTTCCTGTTGGTCGCTTACTCTCGCCGCCAGAACTCGTCCGCCCAGGACTTCTCGTAGAGCTTGAGCTGGATCTCCTCGCGCTTCTCGTAGGTGTCGTCGACGCCGCCGAGGTAGTAGCCGACACCCTCCTCAAGCTCGATATCCTCGGTCCAGACGGTGCAGATGACCGGTTCCGATACCGTATCGTCGCCGAGCGCCACGCGCTGATACGGCTGGTGTGAGGCAACGTCTTCGATCCAGTTGACGAACCCCTTCGTCCTGACCCAGCCGTGCGTCCCGTCGAGGTCGCCCAGCTCCACGAACGGCGGTCCGCTCATCGCTGTCCACCGCCTGAGACCAGCGTCACGCCGCCCGTTATCCGCTGGTCGGGGAGCACGGCGTCACACCAGGGACAGGTCCTGCTCGCTCGGAGCGGATCGTAGAGCTCGTCGCACGCCGAACACACGGAGAGCCCTTCCGTGTCGATGCGGCCATCGTTGATGAGCTCCGTCCGGAGCAGGCCGCCTCGGACGACGAACAGCACGTTGTAGGGCGCGTACAGACGCGTGAACCGTGCGTTACACTCGGGGGCGCGAACGGGGATCGCTGCCTTCCATCCCTCTTCGAGGGAGATCTCCGCAGGCGTGCGTTCTTCCCACATCTCGGGGGCATGCGGGCGGTTGATGGGCGGGACGTACGACTCGTCGTGCGTGTAGTGGTCGAACATTATGCAGTGTTGATTCCCTGTCTACCGACGGCGGTACTCAGCCAGATCTCGCGGTATCGCTGGACAGCGTCGCCACTGAGCGTGGGACGCAGACTCTGAGAGAACAGCCGCTATCGACGACTGCTGGTCGTCGAGTCAGTCACGACTCCTCAGAATGAGGACGGTGCTGAGTACTGACCGTCGAAGACTTCGAATACATCGCGCGGGAATTGGCGCGCGTGTTCAGAAGAACGGTCCGCGGACAGTTGGTGACCTCTCCGATGGAAGACTTCCAAAGGATGAGCCCTCGCCGGAAACCCTGCTAAGGGCTTCCTTCGTGCGAGCGTACTATTCTCCGAGAGCCAACACTCGAAGGGGACAGCACTTCTCGAAGTCTTATGACTTCGGGGGTCGCCAATTTCGGCCGCGATAAGGGTCGGCCAGCGGCTTCCCCTTACGGGGAACCACACTGACCGAACCGCCTCAATTACGCATATTGTCGCAAGAAGTAGTTAAAGGGGCGAGTATAGCCTTCAGCGATGCGCTAACGGCAGAAATCAACAGGGAGCCTACTGCAGTGGCTGGTTCTCCCGCTCGAAGTATCCGATTCGCTTGAGTTCCGCTTTGACGAGCTGGGTCACGCTGTAATGGTCATCATCGGAGACGCCATGCTGGGCGCAGAGATCCTGGAACTTCGGATGTTGGCTGAACCGATCCGGGAACCTCTGCTGGCTCGCCTCTGATAGATCCACTTCTGTCGGGTCATTTCCCTGTAAAAAGTGACGCCGCCGCTCACGATCGACGACGATGCCGATCGTACAGAGGGCAACCTTCTCGATCCGCTTTTGTTGGCCGAAGCGGTCGAGGTTCATCTGGCTCATCGCAGCAACGGCCCGTCGCTGCTGGTAGGTGGGAACGTCAAGGGCTGTACAGAGCGACTCCGTGATGCGTTTCTTGTCGCGTGCAGCCTCGCGGGTGCTGTGATTGCCGTCACTATGGTGACGACCCTCGTTCAGTCGGATGAGTTGCTTGATGTTCCCGTTTGCCGTTCCGATCCCGACGCGTGTCTCTCCCAACGGATCGTATCCGGTCGTGTACGCGTCGGGCTGGTGGTCGCGTAGCTGCTGTGCGGACGGAACCAGTTCTGGGTCATCATCGATCTCATGGTCAGTCTCCGTCTCGCTCGTCTCTTCGGTCGCCTGCACGCGTTCTTCGGCCATCGGTATCTCGTCGCTGTCTGGTGGAATTACCGCAGCCCATTTAGTCTTTGAGTCGATTTTGGTCCGGTCTGTACTGCGGCCACCCGTTTAGTCTGGCGACCATGTTCATAATCGGATCTAACGACCGAAAGCCGACGATACGCTGTTTGAACGGGGTTCCATCTGTTTCGTCCCTGCCATACTCGAACCCCACCCCCGCAAGAAGGAATCACACCTTCCGAAAACTCTCACTATGAGCCTGTCGACGCACCGACCACAGCAAGTGGTTCATCCGACGCAGACAGGAACAACACGTCTGCGACGCGGAGATTGCGCGAACCGAGCGACGCGATAGTGACTGCCCCGCTGTTCATCAGAGCGTTCATAATCGGTTGCTGTCGGGCGATTCGGAGGTATAGATGATAGCGACTGCGTACGGGCTGCCTTCGGTGGGAGCGACGATACAGCCGAAATCGGTAGGTTACGCACTGGTTGCTGGGCAGGCAGGGCTGTGTGCGCGTGGTCGTGCGTCAGGCATACTTGCAGGCCGATTGCGGGAGCAGATCTATTCTTGCGGGTCTACAAGCCGATTATGAACAATAAACCGCCGCCGCTGTGCGTCCAAACGACCGTATGCGGCGCCCTCGCCCTGTTCAGCCGACTATGAAACGAGACTTGTCCGCACCAGAACCCACTGCCCATTCTTCATGTGGGGCCTCCGATTCAGGTGACCCCGTTCTGCACGAACAGAATTTCCCAGTAAATCGACCGAACACCCTTCGGGTAGCGTCCCGTATACCCCACAATGCGTGTCCTCGTCGTTGGAGCAACCGGGTTCGTCGGTGGCCGACTCGTCGAGTCGTTGCGCTCGGCCGGCCACGAAGTCGTCGCCTTCTCAAGGAGTGCGGGTCGGTCGAGATTTCCGGACGATGTCGAGCTATTCGAAGGCGACCTTGCCGATCCGGCATCGCTGGAGGGACTCTGTGACGGGATTGACGCGGCCTACTACCTCATTCACTCGCTGACAGCCAAGAATTTCGCGGAGCTGGATCGGACCTACGCCCGCCGGTTCCGGGAGCTGGCGTCGGCGGCCGGCGTCGACCGGGTGGTCTACCTAAGCGGCATTAGCGGCGACGAGCGAAACCTCTCGCCACACCTCGCCTCCCGCCGGGAAGTCGAGTCGGTCCTCGAAGCGGGAAGCTTCGATCTAACCGTCCTCCGGGCGGCGATCATCATCGGTGCCGGCAGCGCGAGCTTCCGCATCGTCGACGACCTCACCGACCGGCTGCCGGTGATGACGGTCCCGAAGTGGGTGAGTACGCCGTGTCAGCCGATCGGTATCGACGACGCCGTCGCCTATCTCATCGGTGTCCTTGACGTTGAGGAGACCCGTGGCGGCATCTACGACATCGGTGCACCGGAAGTGTGGTCCTACAAGTCACTGCTGCAGTTGACTGCCGAGGAGAAAGGCAAACGCGTGTTTATCGTGCCGGTGCCAGTGATGTCTCCGGGCCTCTCTTCGCATTGGCTCCGACTGACAACGGACGTCCAGTACGCCATCGCCCGTCCGCTGGCTGAGAGTATGCGGAACCCCGTGACAGTCGACCCCGAACGAGACCTGCAGTCGGTCGTTCCCATCGAGCAGACGCCGGTCCAGGTGGCGGTCCAGCAAGCGCTTGCGGACGGGTGATCAGGGTTCCTCGGTGGGGACCTCCTGGACAGGTATCTTCTGGACCTGTCGAAGATCCGTGAGGTGGGATGCGGCCGCCGCCGACAGCGGGAACGTCCCGTCGAGGTCCGCCACCGTTCGTCCATGAATCAGTCGGCCAACCGGGGCGCCGCCGGCCGCATAGGCTCGCTTCAGCCCAGCAACCAGCGGGTCAGCAAGCCCCATTCGACTGAGCATCCGTCCGACGGTCTCCGTGCCGACGTGGACAGACTCGCCCTCGACGAGGATGAACGCGAAGGGGTGGGAATCAAACTGTGCTTCGAGGAACGCCTGTATTGGCCCGGCGTCCCAGCGGACGGCCACGATGCCGTCTGCTTGGCGGGTCGCCGCCTCTGCGGCCGCACGAAACACCGAGTTGCTACCGTCGTACACGAGGAGCGACTGTTTCACGTCTCCGTTAGCTGCTTTGGGGATTTGAGTGTTTGCGAGCGGCGCGGTCGTATCGCTTGACCACGGCGTCCTCACCGTTCCCGTCCGCGACCCGCATCTGGAGGACGTGGAGGCCAACCGCGTCGACGAGCGCGTGAAGGTGATCCCGCGGGCGGTCGAACTCCCCGTGGGTCGTGTGCCGACCAACCTCGCGTTCGACGACGAGACGGCCTTCGTCAACGTCGTGACCCAACTCGCGGCGAGCGACGGGACGGAACTGAGCGCGAGTCGGCCGAGCGCGAAGGTGAACCTCGAACCGCCGGGCGTCGCGGAGACCATCCGCTGTGCCGTTGCCCTCCCCGTCATCTCCGAGGACGGCCCTCACGTCTCCATCCGGAAGCAGGCCGGCGACGCCATGACGCCCGTCGACCTGCTCGAACGCGACGCCCTCTCGACGGAACTGGTCACGCTCCTCTGGATGCTGTACGAACACCACGGCGTCGTCCTCTTTTCCGGTCCGACCGGCGTCGGTAAGACGACGCTCATGAACGCCTAAAGTCAACTTCTATTAGTATAGACTGTCTGTGGCGATGATTGCTAAAACAAGGGTAATCCTACAACAAGCAACTACGGTGCTATCAAGAATGCAGACAGCACTCACCTCAATCTACTCGTAGTCCGCTGATTCGTGAAGAATCTGTTTTCCTGCGTTTCAGTGCTTTTAGAGCCAGAATTGAATTTTTCAGATCGCCTTTGAACACCCGCTGAATTTTCGGAATCCATGCGGATCGTATGCGGCTCCCGTTTCCGTCCGGGACTCCGTACAAATCTAAAATGAAGAGGTGATATACTGTGGCCAGCTTTTTGTTCATTCAATGCCTCGTTGAATCGAAAGACTGCGTCGGGGTAGGGTTAATCAATCACAGTTTTACGGTGTCACAGACGGGTTTCGAACTCAGAATATGCAGTAGCCGCTTCTCCCGGCATTGCTGAAGAGTCAGAACTATGGTATTTAGCGTTCTTGTTTCGATGACGACGGCGACGCCTCTCCCGGATACGCCCGGAGAAGGGGGAGCAGGCGGCGAGCCCTAACTCGCCGCCTGCGTTAGGTTATGCACGATACACTTCCGTGTCAGCTCCCGGAACTGGCCATGCCAGCTCCGGGAGCGGAGCTTCTCGCCGTCGTCTTCCTTCAACTGCGAGAAGCCCGTTTCACTCATCCAGCGCTGGTTGTAGTCATTAGCGTCCATTCGGGCGTTGTGAGCCTTCTGCAACGGTGTCTGTTCCCTGTGCTTGATCAACGGGCGCGTTGACTCGGAGCGACACTCTTCACGGAGTTCTCCCCACGAGTAGTTCGCGTCAGCAGACAACACACGCAGGTCTTCCGCGTTCCGGCGGAAGACCTGCATCCCAATATGCCCGTCCCACGCCTTCTGCGTCGTGAAATGAACGTCCTTGATCGCTAAGGAGTTCACATCGGTCAAGATCGTCGTCTTCATCGACTGGAACGAGAAATCAGCGCGGTCGCGGTAGTGGTAGCTGGTTTGATCGCGCTGGAAGCCACTTGCATCAATTGCGGCTTCACCACTCCAGCCCGCCTGCTCCGCCGACGCGCGGAGCAGGCGGCGGAGTTCACGCATTCGGTACTCATCTTCCCACCGACAGAGCGAACTGTAGTGCGGAGCCTCGTCAAGATCGAACACGGCGAGAATACCAGACATCTCGTTAAGGTAGTCTTCAGTTTTGCGGAGGCTCTTCTCCAGTTCGACACGGTACAGAATTAACGCGATCTGGACCCACTCAGCGTACCCGTCCGCGCCATCCGGCGCGGCGGGTACGTCCGGATCGCTAACGTGCTGTTTGGCAAGGTTTCGACACATCCAGGCAAGCCGTCTGAGCGATGCCATATCGCCAGACGGCGTCCATTTCCCGGTTAATCTGGCGGAATATCACCGTGAGAACGTCTGAGGATACCCTTAGTCGGCGGCAAAACAAGGCAAGCTGACAACTATGAGTACTGTCCCCACTGCGGCGAAGAGACGGTTGAACCAGTAGAGTGATCTTCTGGCCCGGAACTTCCCGTCGTTGGGTATCGATCGATCTGTTCATTCCCTCTTAACGCCTGTTCCGGTCATCGTGGTCGCGTTAAGTTAGAGAATGAGGCGGACGAGTTCTGAGTGTCTATGGCAGAATTCGACCGCCTCAACGGATGTATCGAGTGGATAGACTTGTCGTTTGTGGAGCGACGACGGACTCCCGAGTGGGCGATTCAAGTGGGGCATCCGATGTCATCTAGCGGGTATGTCACTTCGGGATGCAAGTCAGTTTCTTGAGGAGTAGGGGGTCCAACGCAGTCATGTTTCGATCCATAAGTGGGTTCACAAGGCCGATCTACAGCCGATTTCGACGGTGACTGCGAATCAACTCGCGGTCGACAAGAAAATGATTCGCCTCCACGGACAGCAGTTTTGGCTGTACGGTGCTGTCGATCCCCAAACAAACGAAATTCTCCACGTCAGTCTCTTTCCGATAGCAACGAAACAGACGACACGGTGGTTTCTAGCCGAGCTTAATCATCGGTATCAGCTCACCGACGTGCTGTTTCTCGTCGATGATGCTGATTATCTTGGTCCAGTTCTGGCCGAAGATGGCTATCGATTTCAGACTCTCGCACATGGAAATCGGAACGCTATCGAACGTATCTTTTGGGAAATAGAACGCCGAAAATCTTCGTTTGCAAATAGTTTCAGCCATGTCGAGCTAGAGACAGCTCAAAACTGGCTCGAAGTCTTCGCCGTCCACCACAACTCACGCCAAAGTTAACGCGATAGAACGATAGGTCGCGTTAACTTTGGCATCGATTCCACCAGACGGCGAGGGCTTGGAGCCACGATTCTGCGGTCGTCGGCTCCGCGTGGCTGAACGTATTTGAAAACGAATATGTTCGTCGTTTTACTTCTCTAAATATACGTTCGACAGCATTCCGATTGCCATGGAGTTCGTATCTGCAATCGAGGCCGTGTCGGTCGAGTGCGGTTTGGAGTCACTGAGCATCGTCGACGAGAAACACGGCGGTTTCGACATCGTGTTTCTCGCGTAACTCGCTCAGGAAGATTTCTGTAAGGCCGGTCGTATACGTGCTAAAGAGCCGAATATGAAGGAATTTGTTTGTTTCAGGGTCGATGGCGACATACAGCCAGTATCGCTGATCGTTGATTTGAATCACGGTTTCGTCGAGCGCAACGTGATTTGGGCTCGCACCGCCGTCGGGCTGTAGATCGGCCTTCTGCACCCAGTTGTGGACGGCTGTTCGAGAGCGTTCGACACCCAACCTCTCAAGAATTGAGATGGTATTCGAAAGTGATAGTCCAGCCACGTGCATCTGAATACCGAGCCGCATCGCGAACTCGGGTGTCCGCTGACGCTCCACAAAATCTAATTCGATCCAGCCGCTATCATCGCTGAGGCGTGTGATTTCTGGCATAGAGCACTACGAAATCATCACGCCTCACTCTTTACGCTTAACTTGACACGACCGAACGATAGGTATCAGCTGTACCTCGCCATCGACGATGCGCAATTCGACGGCCTCTGCCGTTGTGGGATTGACACCGATATTCCGGAGCTCTTCGGGAGTGAAGAACATCGCTGCCCCGATCGGCTCCCCATCGCCGTCGTGAGCGATACGCGCTGTTCGACCGTCTGGGTGCGTGCGGATGATGGCTGGAATCTCGTTGCCCATCACCTACGCCGATTGTCTCCGGTGGTAAATACCGTCCAATTAATTGGGATTGGTGGAATTGGTAGAATTGGCGACCGGAGTAGAATAATTGGTGAATCCGATTCGGAGACGATGACGTTTCCAGCAGCATACGTTTCAGCTTCGTGTCGTGTTCGCGCTCGATACAACAGTGAACGTCCAACACCGCTAACGACTCTGTATCGGTCAGCGTCGCCGCTTTGATCGTCCTGACACTTCGCCCACAGCGCTGGAGGTAGTGCTGTGAAGCTTGTTCCCGTTCGAAAAATGTGCTGTCCAGTGCAACGTGGCCGGATTGCGGGTGTTGCTGCGCGGAGATGCGCAGCAACGCCCGCCAGATGTACATGGCGTAGCGGTCAAACGAGTGGTAGAACGTGGTCGGGTCAGGCGGCGCATCTGGGTTGAGTCCGAGCCGCTCACACACCGCCGGCATGAGGCTCATCCGATCAACGAGTTCGGGGTAGGTGTGCCCCTCCTCCTTGTGAATACAGTGAGCGACGATGTGGGCTTCGCGGGCAAGCCCGCCTGACTCGGGCTTGCCCGCTCGCTTTCCCAACGCTTGTTTGGCTACACGCAGTGCTGTCTCAACGTGGTCGAGAAGCGCGACTGCCATAATCGACTTCTTGACCTCATCTCCTCAAACCATTACGGAGTTATCCCGCTGTCGTCCGCCATTTTCAATAGAGCACAAAAAACGTATCCGAGGGCACTGAGGAAAGCACGATTATGTAAGAAATCTGAAAAATCGAGCCGGAGCCGACCGGACCTGCCGGTAGCTGTCAGGGGCCGTGATCCCCGAACGGTCGGTATCGTGTCTCCAATTCGAGGACGATTTGATCAGCTTCCCGCTGCCGACTGCATTTCGCGCCAGATCGACATCATCTCTTTTTCATCAAACAGTCCCTCGTAGAAGACGCTGCGTTCCAGTGCAGTGTCGAGATATTCCAGATCCAGTACGTTCTTCGTGTTTTCACTGTATTTTTCTCGAACGCCCGCGTGTGGAACCGTGACTGGTGTCTGAACGGACAACTTGTAGGCAACGTCTGGGCTCATCATCATCGCTGCGTAGTTGTCGCTAATCCGTGGGTGGTTGCCCTTTACGAATGCGGTTGTTTCGACCCAAATCACACCCTGCTTGACACCGTCAACCGCCTGGGGCACGTACGTCCTGAAGTTCATTGCGCCTTCGTTTCGTATGATGTTTGCCACCAGGTTGGGGAACCCGATTGCAATATCGAACTCACCGGCTGACATCGACTGTGCCACTGACGGATACGAATCGAGAACCGAGGCGTTCTCGGCCAAGGCGAGCCCTGCTTCCCGAATGTCTTGTATTTCTTGTTCGCTGTGACTCTTGAACGGATTGATGCCCTCCCTCTGCATGACTGCAATCATGTTGAAAAAGAAGGACCCACCGTTCAGGACGACATCGTATTGGTCCGAATACGCGACATCGTACCCTTGGTCTGCAATTTCTGCGTCACCGACGGTATCCCGGTTGGCAATGATACCGAAGTATCCGAACCGTTGCGGGAATCCGTAGAGTTGTCCGTCCTGGTCGAAGGTCCAGTCCTCCTCGTTGACGAAGGTGAACTTGAAATCCGAGTTATCCGGGTGGAAAGCATCGAGCAATGGGTCGAAAATATACGGTTCCCACGTCTCGTAGTCCATCGGGCGAACCAATCCGGCTTCTGCGAACCGTGGCAGCCAGGCATTGTCGACGGTGACGTGGTGCCAGTCGCTCCATTCACCTGACTCAAACCGGTTGAATACCTCCGTATCGCTCAGGTGGAGCTCAACGTTACTCTCCATATTGAACGTGTCTTCGATCGGGCTCTGCACCTCCTCTACCTCGTATCCTGCCCATGTCATATGGTTGATAGTTTCCGAGTTTTCCTCCTCCCAACTGCTCGGTTCGTACAGGATCTCGGATTCGTCCGGAGCCACGACCGGTGACGATTCTTTGTCCATCCAAGGCATCTTCCCGCTGGTCGAGTAGTCCGCCTCGGTCTCTCCGCCATTGTCTCCTCCGTTGCTGCCCAGGCATCCAGATAGCGCGAACGTCGCCGCGCCGAGACCTGCTGCTCTCAAACATGACCGCCTTGTTACATTTTTCTCTGTCATTTTCAATTCTCGATTTACTGTTTCGATTGTGCTACAGTAAGCACTTTATAATCCAATTACAAATAGGTTTTGGTCATATTTGTGGCCAATTGCACATGTCTACAATCGTTAATTAGACATTTATTTGTGTGCCCGTAACTCAGGACGGATCGAGCCGTTCGGACCGTCGGAATTCCATCCCCACCATGGCGGCCAGAGACTCCCTCAGAGCCTCAAGAGGACCGTGGTGTTTTGAGCCACCGAACTGCCCGGCCTGTCGTCAGGCCGGGACTGACGTAGACGGTCCGTATCAGTCACGATGACCTGAAAGCCGCCGAATTATGGCTCCTGGCCTTCGCTTGCTGGCACGATATAATGAACTAAACACTAGCCGTGCAATCGTCGAAAACGTTATACAGACCGGTTCAGTACGAATTTCTGTGCACTATCCACTTTCAATAGGAGGACGACAACGTAGTGTTGATCGTCGGATCGATGTCGAGAATCCGGCCACTGGTGAGATCGTTGGATCGGTTGGCAGCGGTAACCGAAAAGATGCCGTGCAGGCAATCGAGGCTGCAAGGGACGTAGCTCGCACGTGGCAACAAAGCGACCCACACGAGCGCGAACGGGCGCTGCACGCCGTGGCCGATCGGATCGAGAACGACGTCGAAGAAATAGCCCGTCTGTTGAGCAGGGAGACGGGCAAGTGCCTCGGGACAGCCGAAGACGAAATCAGAGAAACTGTCAGCCAGTTTCGGTTCTATGCGGGAGTCACCGACAAAATTAGGGGGAGTACGATACCGACGCCGACCGACCGGTTCAATTACACCCGGCGCGCACCATACGGTGTCACCGCACACATCGTGCCCTGGAATTATCCCGTGCTTATCGGGTCACGAAGCATCGCTACCGCACTCGCTACGGGGAACACAGTCGTCACGAAACCGCCGGGCAGTGCTCCACTGAGTACGATGTGGTACGGCGAGTATCTCGTCGACGAGTTCCCCGACGGGGTAGTCAATATTGTTCCCGGTCCCGGGAACGAGGTGGGGGCCGAACTGACGGAGAACGGTGACGTAGACGCCATCAGTTTCACCGGATCGAACCGTATCGGTCAACGTGTAATAGAGTCGGCGGCCAAAAACATCGTCCCGGCAGATGTAGAACTCGGGGGCAAGTCGCCAGCGATCGTTCTCCCCGACGCCGATCCGACAGAGGCTGGCGTCGGAATCGCGACGGGCATTTTTTCGAACACCGGCCAGAACTGCGTCGCCACCTCCCGGCTCATCGTTCACGAAGAGATCAAACAAGCGGTGGTAGAAGAAATCGTCAGGCAGGCAGAGTCGATCGAACTTGGACCCGGAACCGATCCGAGTACCGGTATGGGACCGGTCATTTCTGCGTCAGCACAGAAGGACATGCAAGCGTACGTTGAGATGGCCAAAGAAAGTGGAGCAACATTACTGACCGGCGGCACGATACCCAACGATCCCGACCTCAGCGATGGGCACTTCTTTCAGCCGACCGTGTTCGACGACGTGGAACCGGACGACCGCATCGCAAACGAAGAGATATTCGGTCCGATACTGTCGGTCATTTCAGTCTCAACGGTCGAAGACGCAATCACTGTCGCCAACGACTCCCGGTACGCTTTGGCAGCGAGCCTCTGGACGGAGCGTCTAGAGGCAACCACCATAGCCGATCGGCTTGATCACGGAGTGGTCGCGGTAAACTCTTTCCCGGTCACGATGCCACAGAGCCCTTTCGGCGGAAACAAGGAGTCGGGTATCGGCAGAGAGGGGGGACTGGAGGGTGTCAGGGCTTTCACCACCGTCGATAGTGTCATCGTAGATCACAGTGAGATGGGAACAGGGTACCGATGATCGGTGCCAACTGCGTTCGCAATGTGCAAACGCCGTTGCTCGCATGCCAACCTGTTCATCGAGTTCAACGATCCATGCCGGCCAACAGTACGAGAGCCGGCCCGGAGCTCGGGAATATCAGTCGGTGAGTGAAACTCTGCACAGGATCCTCCGACGGGAGTTTCCTGACAGAGAAATCGTGCACGGTGTCCCGAGACATGTCGAGAACGTTATATTCAGAGTAATTCCGCCAGCTATCTCGGGCAATCACGATTCAACTCCCACTACAACATCCGCTTCAGTATCGGGAGCTTGCCTTTCTGTCGATACGCTCGTCTGTATATAACGAACAGAATTCGAATTGGTGCACAGTTATGATTTCAATTACAACGCTCTCGTGAATCTCGTTGTTAATTTTCAGAGTGCAGCGTCGAGAGCATGTTTGAGTGCTTCATCTCCCGGCTTTCTGTAGATGTCTCGACGTAAATGAAGCGCTCTGAAGTACAGCGTAAGCCGTGTTTTCGAGATACCTCGATGAGGCGAGAGCCACCGTCGCGCCAGCGACGCGTGGCTCTCGCAGCCATTTACGTGAACATCGCCGTCAACGTACTCACCGTTGCCGTGAACGACGTATTCACGGTCGTAGCTGTCGTCATCTTCGAGTGGATCGTGCGCTCGCAATCCGTCCGTGTAGACGGTCAACGACTCCTCCTCGTGGTCATCCAGCAGGAGTCGAACCGTCGATTCGTCGGTGGATTTCGCTGGCACGATGTACCCCTGGTCCGAGCCGCGATCCACGAGCGTGAAAATCGGTGCATTGTCCTGGTTAAACGAGCCGAGCCTGTGCGTGGACAGCCCACGCGAGCGCGACTCGTGATCGTCGCGCTCGCGGCGCTTCATGCCCGCAGAGACGTACAACTCGTCGATTTCGACCAGGCCAGACAATTGCATCGATGGCGCGTCGAGCGCTCTGGTAAAGCGCTCGACGCGCTCTCTGAGCGTTCTGAAGGACACATCGAGTTCAGCCTCGATCTGGCGAATACTGGTGTTGAACCGCAGAAACACGTAGATCGTGAAGTACCACTCCGTCAGCGAAAGCTTCGAGTGGGCGAAAATCGTGCCGGTCTTGTCGTTGAACGTGCGTCCGCAATCCTTACACAGATACCGTTGATAAACCCGATAGCTGCCGTTCTTGACCGTCCGGTCAGAACGGCAGGGGGGCAGTACACACCATCACGCCAGCGGACCTGCTGCAACAGGTCCGCGGCGACCGATTCCGACACAAATCGGTCTACTGTGAACATATCTGGCACCGCTGGCGCGGTGCGCTTGCCCTCTTCGACTTTCAGCGGCAGCTCTGGCTGTCAACAATCTCCGTCACAAGAGCGCAATCACAAACATATGGTTGTTATTGGAGCGGAGTACTGAATCGATCGGTTGACGCTACTGGCGCTGGTATCGGTCGTAACCCTCGATCACCCGTTCGATTTCCTCAACGAAATCGAACAGCTTTTCGGGAATATTTTGAAAAAACATCTCCTCATCGGCACGGTAAGTTGGCTGTCCGAGACTGACGCCACCGAGGATCCCCCCCTCCGAATCGTGTATGAGCATTCCAATGGCACGGAACCCCTCGTTCAGTTCCTCCTCGCTGACACCGAATCCACGTTCACGCACTTCGTCCAATTCCCGCCAGAGTTCGCCCTCGTCCGTTATCGTCTTCTCCGTTTGTTTCGGTAGACCCCATCGATCAATGATGGCGCGCACCCGGTGGTCGGGGTATTCCGCCAACATTGCTTTGCCGACTGCTGTGGTGTGCATATAATAATAGTCGTATATCGGATCGTTATCAGGACCGACCTCGGTGAGCAAGGAAATGAGACGTCCGTGTTCTTCGACGTTGAAATCTGCTTCGTCGTATGGGTTATCGACAAGATTGTGTAACCGTTCCTCAACGGCCTGATAGCGCCGATCCTGGGATTTTGCCTCGGTTCCGACACACAGAAACTTGAGTCCGAGGTGATACTCATTCTCCTTCTTGACGAGGAATCCGTGATATCTCAACGTCGTAAGATGTTGGTGAACTGTTGACTTGGGCATATCGAACGTCTCGGCCAGTTCCGTTACCCCGACGGGACCGTGGTCCATTAGATAGTCAACGATCTCTAGTGACTTCCCCGTCGTGCTCAGCGTTCGTCCAATGTCGAGATGTGTCATGTGTTGGCCCAGGATGCGCGTAGTTATATACGTTTGTATATTACGAAAAAATGTACCCCGGGAAAGTAAACGCCCCAGCTGTTCCCACTGTTGTCGGATACCCTCGTCGTGGGGTGTTGGCCCCACGGACTGGAGATGGCGGAACTCTTCGTCTGGAACGCGTTCCCGAGCGACGATCAGAAGGCACTCCTCGAGGAGTCAGTCGAACTGATCGTCGAACTGACCGAGATCCGTTGAGTGCAGCCGCTATAACGAGCATATTGCCGTCGGGCGAGCTACCGAAACTGGTCGACGAGGTCCTCGTTGTCGTCGGCGCGGTCCGAATCCACGATGAGCTTGTCGAACGACCACGCGAGCTGGTCGAGTAGTGCCTGGTATCCGTCCTCTGTCAGTGCGTACTGGTTGGTCGGTTTGTCGAGTTCGCTCTTCTTTACCAGCCCCATCTCGACGAGATCGTCGAGGTTGGGATACAGCCGGCCGTAGTTGACGTCGTCGTCGTAGTAGGTCTCCAGTTCGCCTTTGACCACGAGACCGTAGCGAGGCTCCTCGGCAAGTATCGTGAGGATGTTCCGCTGAAACGCTGTTAACTCTCGGGCGATACCCAGCGTCTCGACAACTGTTTGTCCCTCTGACATACAAGAAAGCATTTCACCAGTGTACTCAACGTTTGGCAAAACCGAACGACGGAGTGGTAGATTCTCGGATTCGGTTCCGGGACAGTCGGCAGTAAATATCTATTCCGTACGCGGCGGATCAGGGTCGCTATGGCCTCTGTGTACGCGCTGGGGTGAGACCGTGCTGTTCGAAGTTTTCAACTGCTGCCGTCGAGATATCCGGCGTCTCGACAGTGAAAACTCGATTGGCTTTGTACCTCGGAAGTTTGTCCGTCTCGATCAAAACGAAGGGAAGGTTTATAATATCACGAGCGTAAGGCAGGCACAAGTGGCTGAACAGTAGAGCCACTGGAATAAGCATGAGCGATACTGAGACTGAGAGAGACCTGACCGGAGGCGAGACAGAGAGAGAAATGACCGAAAGCCAAAAGCTCCACGAGGAGGCACATTCAATCTTTCCTGGTGGGGTGTCCCACGACATACGGTGTGACTTTGACCCGTATCCGTTCTACGTTACGAAGGCAACGGACTCCCGAGTGTGGGACGTTGACGGAAACGAATACGTTGATTTCTGGAACAACCACCACGCCAGTGTTCTCGGTCATTCCTACCCGGATATTGTCGAGGCAGTCAAAGAGCAAGCCGAGAAGGGACTCCACTACGGGTTCACAAACGAAAAAGCACTCAGATTAGGCCAAAAAGTCAGGGAATATGTTCCCTCGGTCGAACAGCTACAGTTTTGTGTCACGGGCACCGAGGCGACCATGTACGCAGCGCGGCTCGCCAGAGCACACACGGGCGGTGATTACATCCTCAAGGCGGAAGGGGGATGGCACGGTGGTAATTCGGAGTTCATGGAAGCTGTGCATGTCCCGTTCGACGAACCGACGACGAACGGGCTAGCGCCGGGTGTGGCCGAACATCTCGAGTCATTCCCGGTCAATGATCAAGAGGCCGTTCTAGAATTCCTTGAGGCCCACCGCGGGAATGTCGCAGCGGTTATTCTTGAGCCGATGCTGGGTGGTGGAGGCGGATTGGAGTGTGACGAGGAATTTCTGCAGTTCCTCGAAGACGCAAGCGAGGACTTCGGGTTCGCATTCGTATTGGACGAGGTAGTCACTGGGTTCCGGACGTCGCCAGGTAGCTACCAAGCACGGGTAGGAGTCTCGCCCGACCTCACGACGTTGGGGAAGTTCCTCGGTGGAGGGCTAGCTGTCGGGGCAGTAGGGGGTCGTAGTGAGTTCTTTGAGGCGGCTCGACCAGACATTGAAGTCCCCGCCGAGGAACGTGTGAGTACCGGCGGTGGGACCTTCTCAGCAAATCCATTGATGGCAGCAGCGGGACTTGCCGGACTCGAAGTCGTCGAAACCGAACCCGTCTACGAGTATATAGAGTCACAGGGCGAACGGATCCGCGAGGGTCTGCGACGCATCTTTGACGACCTGGGTGTTGAATGTCGAGTTCTCGGGATGGGTTCGTTCTTTATGCCACATTTCAAACCGGAGACGTCCCTGGATACCGTCTACGATATCGAAGCACGGACCGATCGGAGGGCAATAAAGGAGTTCCACAACCGCGTAACTGATCGTGGGTATGCGATTCTTCCCGGTCACCTGGGTAACGTCTCGTATCAGACATCCGAAAAACAAATAGATGGGTTCCTCCAGACAGCCGAGGCCGTCGGTCGTGAAATGAAAAGTGAGGGCATCTTGTGACCGTCGCTCCCGAATCCCAGCCGCGGTGACCCCGCGAAATCCAACGGTGTAAACAGAGACGACTCGGTTGCTGGGGAGCATATAATAACAGGCCTGTTGCCTGTCGGAGTGGCCGAAAGCGGCGGATTTTATTATAATCTACCGCAACAAATATAAACAGTGGGGATGGTGAGCAACGTATGGACGAAAAAACGGAACTGAGCGTCTACTGTGACGATGTCTGTCTGGAGCATACGATACCGGAGGGTGTCTCCTACAGGGGATCTACAGACATCATTCCGGTGAATTCACCCCATCCGGACCAACCGGACCGGATAAGAAACATCCGGGGAATCATCCAAAACACGCTCTCAGAGTACGCAGTGTGGGAAGATATAACGCCCGCAACTACTGAACAGCTCGGTACTGTCCATGACCCCGACTATATCGAATCGGTAGCCAGGTTCTCCGAACAGGGGGGTGGCTGGTTCACAACTGATGGCACGGGCGGGAACGAAAAGACATACTTGGCAGCAAAACACGCTGCAGGAGGAGCTATTCAGGCAGTACGGCAAGCAATTCAGGGGGATGAGACTGCCGTGCCGTATGCTCTCGCTCGTCCATCGGGCCACCACGCACAGCCCTCGCAGGCGGACGGGTCCTGTTTTTTTAATAATGCAGCAGTCGCAGCGGAGATTGCATTGAACGAAGAATCAGCCGAGAGAGTTGCCATCCTTGACTGGGACGTGCATCACGGTAACGGGACTCAGGAGATTTTTTATGACAGGGACGACGTTCTGTGTATCAGCATTCACAACGGACACGGGTCGTGGAACTCTGTGTCTCACCCCCAGACCGGCCGCCCAGCAGAGTGTGGAACCGGTTCGGGTGAAGGATACAACGTGAACATTCCGGTGCCGTTCGGAACCGGAAATCAGGGTTACGGGTACGTGTTCCACTATCTCGTTGAACCGATCATATCCGAATTTGACCCGGATATACTCATCGTCAGCAGTGGAACCGATGCGGGGTGTATGGACCCACAGGGGCGGAATCTGGTTACGATATCGGGATTCAACCAGCTCGGACGAATCGCAAGACGGTTGGCACGGGAGTATGCCGGGGACAATCTGGCGATCATCCAAGAAGGGGGATACAACCTCAACCAACTCGCATTTGGCACATTGGCTGTACTTGAAGGGGCACTCGGGATTACTCTGGATTTCAGTGATGAACCCGAAGACTGGCACGACGATCCCTTCATGTTTTACGATCATGAGAACCTTGATGGAGTCGTCGAGGCGGTTCATGACGTTGGATCACAGTATGCAAGATATTGGCCACTCGTGTTCTCTTCGAGAGAGACGTCCTGTGGATGACGGCCCCCGGTACTCCGGTCAGGAGTGTGAAATCGGGCGTATGAATGGTCCTGATTATGATGCTGTGTTCGGGCCGGACTGGCACGACTCGGCCCGAAAATATCAAAAACCACTGGACAGGACCTGATCCGCGATGGTACTGTGGCTGTAATTTTTGCGGGTCAAGACCGGGTTTGCCCGGTGGAAATACTGCGTCTAATACAAAAATATAAATATGTATATCGAGACTGTTCGTCCATGGGCGACGATGAAAAACCTCCGATAGTGGAAGGGGAGAATGGAATATTACTACAATTTCACGATCTGAGTGGATTTCCACGAGGTATGTATATCAATGAAGAAGAGTGGGAACAGGCACAGACAGACGGTTTCAGTTTCGGACCTATGGTCACGGAATGGGTGGAGAATTACAATACCAGGGGCGTCGTCGAACCGATGCAATTCACCGCAAACGAGGGCTATATGAACGCGATAGCCGACCCGGACACGCTGGTTTCGGTCCCGTGGCGGGAAGGGAACTGCCGGAAGGCGATATGTGATCTGGAGAATACAAACGGTTCCGATTTCGAACTGTGTTCCCGATCAAAATTGGCGAAAGCAGTCGACAGTTTGGCGGAACTCGGTTACGAAGCGAAGGTCGGATCGGAGATTGAATTCAATCTGCTGACCGAGTTTGAAACTGATCGATTACGGAGGGAAGGAACCGATTACATCGAAGAAGCAGCCACTTCCGATCTGGGTGCTGTCTATCACTTGCGGCCCTTAGAGGAGCGAAGCAAGTACTTGAGTGAACTGAACGCCGTAATGAAACAGATGGGGTATAAAATAGAGGGGCTCCACAAGGAAAGTTCGCCAGGGATGTTCGAAGCACTTCTTCGATATACGGACGCTGTCCACCAAGCTGACGCAGTAGCCACATTCAGATTGTCAGCCCAGGCGATCGGGCGACGTCACGGCCTCACTCCGATTTTTATGCCGATGCCGATGTCGGATTACGAAGGCAACAGCCAGCACTATCATATCAGCCTCTGGCAACACGGTGAGAACGCGTTCTACGATCCGGACGGATCCGAAGACGTAGCGGATGTGGCATACCACTTCATCGGTGGCGTTCTGGAACACGCAAAGGGGATTACAGTTCTATGTGCGCCGACAGTCAATTCCTACAAGAGACTCCAACCCGGGATGTGGGCACCTGTCAACATAAATTACGGACACGATAACGCATCCACCATGATCCGTATTCCCACACCCAGAGAGGAGGGAACCAGGGTGGAAATCCGAATCCCGGACAACTCTGCGAACCCGTACCTATCCCTTGCCGGAATACTCGTAGCCGGTGCTGACGGAATCAAAAACCGGATCGATCCGGGCGAACCGTCCGAGGAAGACGTGTACGAAGCAGAGTCGGATGACTACCGGCAACTCCCGGACTCGCTCGGTGAAGCAGTGGACGCACTGAACGAAGATACGTTCCTGTGTGACTTCCTGGGTGAAGAATTGATCAACCAATTTTCTCGACTTAAGAGGGACGAAGCGAGGCGTTACAACCAAGCAGTTACCGATTGGGACGTCCGGGAGTATATAAATAGAATGTAAGACCCCGTCGGAAAAACATCGATCGATAGCGTGACTGTACTCACCTATAATAAATGTCAATAGTTGTTATTAGCTTAATTCCGTCTATGTATGCAATCTACACGAATGAGCCATGATTTTATTGAATGTAATCAAGATCAGCAGCATCCGCTCCCGAAGGGCCTCTCCGAGTGGGTTGAAGAAGACAGCTTCGAACGGTTCCTTTCCGCAGTACTTCCAAGGTTTAGCTTCAACAAGTGATCTTCCATTGTCGAAGTCATCTATGACGATATGATTCAAGAGACGAGACGTGCTCAGGCGGAAGGAATACAATTTCTCAACAATACTGGACAGCATTCACAACACGGACAGACGGCTCTACATGGGCAAAGTACGAACGGACGTGGCAGAATGCAGCTCGGTACTTCCGGGGCGCAGTGAGCCCAGGAAGTCCCAACACGGTCTCCGACATCGCTGACAAGATGCACGTCGATACCGAACGGCTTTAACGATTCGTCCGAGAAAACCCGTGGGACGATGAAAGTGTTGAGCGAAAGCTTCGGGAAACCGTTCCCGAAGCGATCCAAGGTCGGTACTTCACGAGCAGCGTAATCAATCAGAGGGATTCGTTGGATTGACCACGATAAAGTGTCTGGACCCGGATGTGTTCACCCTACCCGATCCAGACGGTGATCTTTCGGCGGCGGACGTAACTGTACTTCTGCGGTTTAATTTGAACGTGTAGCACGGTTCCCACTCACGGCAGTCGCCTCTATCGGTTATGAGCCGCCTGGGTAAATGAGGTACGCGACAGAGAAGCAAATCCGCTTGAGATCGGCGAGGAAGCCCACGACCAGACCGGCCGGATCGTCGACATCAATCAGACTGTCGACGACCTGTTTATTGACCTCGACTGACGGCAGGACTACTCCGCATGGTGGACCCCGGTTCCCGGCCGCTCGAAGCCAGTGAGATCGATTGCTCCCTCGGGCATCGGCACCCCAGCAAAGCGATCCTCGGCGAGCAACAGCGCCCCGTCGAGGTCGGCGTAATCGAGCAACGGCGCCAGGTGTGCACCCGCCGAAAGCAGGGCGGTTGTGCCGAGCATACAGCCCAGCATGACCGCCAGTCCCTCGGCGCGGGCGGCGTGGATCATCCGGACTGTCTCCCGGATGCCGCCAGCCTTCGTGAGTTTAATCGTGGCGATGTCTGCGATCTCGCCCACCTGAGGGACGTCCGCTAGGCGGACACAGGACTCGTCGGCAGCGACCGGCAGGGCTCCCTGTTCACGGACGAGGGCCATCCCGTCGGGATCGTCGGCTGGGACGGGTTGTTCGACGAACTCGATGCCGTACTCGTCAAGCCACTCGGTGTTCTCAATGGCCTCGCGGGGTGTCCAGGCTTCGTTGGCGTCAACGCGGATGGTCGCCTCGGGGGCTTCCTCCCGGATCGCGGAGACGACCTCTCTATCGCGGTCCGTGCCAAGTTTGACCTTCAGGATGGGGTAGCCCGCCGCGACAGCCTCGGCGGTCTTTTCGCGCATCCGCTCGGTGTCGTCGAGACCGATCGTGAAGGAAGTTGTGACAGACTGTTCGGGATCGAGCCCCAGGTAGCGGTACAGGGGCAAGCCAAGTTGAGTCGCCACCAGGTCGTGCAGGGCGACGTCGACGGCACAGAGGGCTGCGCCGTTGTCGCCGATGGCCGCGCGGCCCTCGCGCTCGATTTGCTGTAGTGCGTGGGGGTCGCCGACCGATTCGACGACTGCGAGCAGGTCCGGCAGGATCGCCTCGACCGTTGCGATGGTCTCGGCGTAGCGCGTCGATGGGGCAGCGGCACCGACGCCCACCCGACCCTGGTCGTCTTCGATGCGGACGAGGACGTTCTCGGCGCTGGATTGCGTGCCCCGCGAGATGGTGAAGTCGTGTTCGAGCGGTAACGAGACGCGCTCGAACTCGCAGGTCAGGCTCACAGCGCGTCCAGCACCTCGTCGGCGTCGAACCGCACCGGATCGGTCGCAGGCGCGTCGATTGCGGCCCCGTACTTCTCGACCGCTTCCCGGGCCTGGTCGTCGCCCTCGATGAATCGGGTATTGAGTGCACCCGCGACGATGTCGGTCTCGTGAAGTGGCGCGGTCAAGCGCTCGTAGAGGTCGACGTACTCGGTGGGGTGAGGGATGGGGAACGACTCGTACTTGCGGATGTTCTCGCGGCCGGCCTCGTGACACAGCACCAGCGAATCGGGCATCGACCCGTGGAGGATGGAAAGCGTCACCCCCGAGTACGCGGGGTGGGTGATTGATCCCTGTCCCTCGACGAAGAGGTAGTCGTGGTCGGCGCGCTCCTCGACCATCCGCTCGACGGCGCCGGCGGTGAAGTCGCTGATGGTGCGGTCGACGACGGTGCCGCTCCCCTCGACCATCACGCCCGTCTGGCCCGTCGGGACCGCGGCGGCGTCCCAGCCACGCTCCCGGGCCGCCTCGAGTAGCGACCACGTCGTCGTCATCTTGCCAGTTGAGCAGTCCGTTCCCACCGTGAGGACGATCTCGGCGTCAACCTCGCGGGCAGTCCCGTCGGCGACGCCCAGATTGGCTGGTGGCTTGCGGACGTCCCACAGCTCGACGCCGTGCTCGTCGGCCAGCCGGGAGAGCTGTTCGTCTTCGGAGAGAAAATAGTGGAGGCCCGCGACGACGTCGGCGCCCTGTTCGATGGCACCGTTGATGTCGGGACGCCAGCTCTCGTCGAGGCCGCCGCCGATGGGTGCAATGCCGATTATCAGCCGGTCGATATCGCCCGGGACGTCCTCGATGCCGGCGACGACCGGCGAATCCTGGACATCCGGGAGGTAGTCGTGAACCCTGTTTCCAGCGGTGTCACGGTCAAGCACCGCTGCGACATCCTGGTCCCCGTACCTGAGGACTCCGGCCGCCGTCTTAGCGTCGTCTGGGAACTTTTCATGTGCAAGGATCGCTACGCGCATATCCGTTTTACTTCAGCAACTGTCTTAATTGTGGTCTTAATTACCGTCGTGGGCTGCATCGAAGATTAAATAGCATCTCAGTGTCTTCACCTCTCACTTTCGAGACCCGGTTGAGCTAGAGTGCATATTTTGTTGACACCGATTCTTTAGAGCCGTGGCCAAGATGAAATAATATCACGAGACACACATTCCACGCCTAGTTCCAGATAGCAATATAAGTTCGGCAATTTCGAAGACTGAAATAAGTAAATCGGCAAAAAGAGGCCGTTTGAAGGACTTACTGTGCTTTATCGACCCCGTAGATCTCCACATCGAGATCAAGCAACTCAAGAACGTGTGACGGAATATCAACATTTTCTGGAAGCACACGCTCGCCGTCGACACGACTGACGAGCATGTTCTCGAACCGCTGGAGGACACGGCGTCCGGTGGACCGATAGGTACTCGGCCCATCGGACAGTTCCATTGGTTCATCTCCGTCCATGAGAGCGAGTCGCGCACGCCGTTCGATCAACGAATACACCAACAAAGCCATGACCAGCACGTATCCTAGCGCTTCGATCCGCTATTCATTCTTCAGGTAGACGGCTCCAACACGCTTTGGATCTTTCACCACCGGAAAGCACTGTTCGACGGTGATCTGCTGTTTGTACTCTTCAAGCACACGCTCATCCGGCCACTCTTGTTTATTTTCGAGGCTCGTAACCAGCACGTAGCAACTCTCTCGTTGTTTGTAAGTGGAGATCGCCGCCGCGTCCCGCTGGACGTCGGCGGCGATTTTGTACTCTGTCTCGTAGGGATCCCACTCCTTCGGCGGCCGACCAGGTTTGTCACGACTCTTTTTTTGCTCGGTCTCAACGACTTCTGCCTCAATCTCGAAACACTGCTCTTGATGATCCGTGAGCCACGTCTCACGCTCCTGTTTTGCGTCTCGCTCACACGCGAAGACGCGGTCTGAAAGTTCTTCAGCCGCGTCTTTGAGTTGTTCTTCGGTGGTATCTAACTCCTTGTCGATGCGCTTCTCGCTCCGTCCATCGATTGTGGACGGTTTCACGACAACGCAGCGCATCTCTTGATCGGAGATCGTCTCGGTGAACGAACGGATTTCGTGAGAGACAGCGTCCTCCTGTTCTGCGACAGGGCCGATGTCACGCCAGTCGCCATTGTCCCACGCGCGGTCGATGAGTTCATCGACCGCCGCGTACATGCCGGGAAGGCGGGAGATGAGAGGCAGTTCCTGCTCGCTTGCTCGGGCGAGGTTCTCAGCAGTGACAGCCTTGCTGTCTGCGACATAGACGATCGATTCGTCAGTGGGCAGGCACTGACGAATCTCAGAGATAACTTCTTTGTTCCAGGTCGTGTCAGCACCGTTTCCGTCAAAAATGTCGTCGACAACAGGAACGCCACGATGTGTCACACCAAGGCCGATGTTGAACAGTTTGAGTTGGCGGTTTCCGTCGCGGCTGTATCCTTTCGCTATATTTAGATTTTCTTGCGTTCCGTCCTGTTCGTACTCACCATGGACCGACTTGGAAGTTGCGTCGGCGTGGACAACGCCGATGTCCACGCCTTCTGTCGTGATTGCTTTAGCAATCTCAGAGTTGAGAACTTGGCGTGGTCAAGCATCCGAAATTTTGTCCAGTGCCCACCCAAATCGCTGATCATAGAGGTCCTCCGGAGAGATATCGTCACCAAAGAGGTTCCCCGGATTTTTGTTTTCAAAAAAGTCGGAGAGCCGATACATCGGCTCTCCTTCGGTCAGGAAATTCATCACGAGACCAGCAGTCAGCAACCCCGGAGAGATATCTGCCTGCTCTTGATCCCACTCAACACTCTCATCAATTACTTCGATAATCCCACTCCTGACAGATCGCGTGAATAACCGGCAATGGACCGGGTGCGAAGTTCTCTAGCCTAGTCACCAATCAAAGGTTTGTGAACCAGGAGTTAGAAATTCACGGTTGCGTGGAAAAAAGCAGCTGGTGACGAACTCGGGTCTCGAAAGTGAGCTCGAACAGTAAGCGGCTCACATACCACTGGACCACTCGTGATTTTGTACATGACATCAGGGGCTTGGATGTACAGATTCGGAAATCGGGGTCTGTCGTCGGGCAACCGTACGGGTGAGTACAACCTGGTCTGGCCTGCCCTCGCTAGATACCTATCATAGTACTTACATTATTAACAGTTGTCGTGCAAGATGGAGCCCGCATATCTTGCACGGGGTAGATCGGAGTTAGCAGGATGGCAATCGTTCGATACAGGCCGTTCACAGTGTCAGTGGTTAGTTTGGGACGCCTACGGGTTCGATTCTGTGGGGAGAGACCCATCACTCATGAATTCTCTGAGAACGTTTTCCGTAATCTGTGACACGCTGTTGTCCGTTCCATCGACCAACAAGGATTCGATCCACGCCATAGACCCGACCGAGAAGACCCCTCCATCTTCGGGAGTCCGATAGTAGACGATATCGGCACGAACTTCAGGATCGGTTCGACCGTCACGGTAGGGAACGTTGCACTGTAACTCCTCTATGACACGGTGACAGTTCTTTGAATGGCCAATCGAGGCGGCGAGCACGTACGCGTCTTCGGGTGAGCCCAGCGCGGTGTCGTATCGGTCGACTTCACCGCTAGCTGGACCGGTGGGCTCGCCCCCGCCATCCCTCTCGCTAGTGTCAATCGTATCACTGTCGATACCCTGGAATATGAACGAAACCTCGCGCCGATAACTATCTGGAAGGCGATAATAGGGCCGTCCATTGATCTCGTACTGGCCACTGAACCCAACACCGACTAACTTCTGTGGCGCCCATCCCCGTTTCGTCCACAGTCCGCCTTTTTTTCCCGTGAATTCGTGATAGCGTTCCCCCGGTTCCGGTATCCACGCCTGTTCCCCGACCTCCCCACGACGCACTTCGATGATGGGTTTTTTTGAATGATAGCCTGTGACCCAGTAGAATCCGTTCCCCCCGAGATACATGAATCGACCACCCTGTCTCTGGTACTGTTCTATAGATGTCATTATTCTGCCAGTCGGGTACTCGGGATGGTGACCACTGACCACCACCCTGTACGGGTTCAATATTTCCTCTCCGTGTTTGTGGATGTCGTCGTCGGTAACCACGTCGTACTCGAAACGTTTCGTTTCGAGCCACTCCAGCAGATACAAATCGACGTTGATACCCAGTTGAGAGACTGTCTTGCTGGGACCGGAATCGCTTTCGAACGACGGTGCGATGTTGATCAACGGTCGACAGCGAGACGAAAACATTGATCCGCTACCGTCGACATGTGTGTCATAAACAGACAGGCCGTACTCCCGGTGGGAACTCAAAAATAGATCATCCTCGTTCAGTACGGGCACCATCCCCGAAAACGTCTCGCCTCCGAAGTCTTGGTTCGCGTCTACGGTTTGGAAGTGGTCATTCGCGTATGCAAGGTACGTGTTGGTAGGCAGGTACACTGCGATGGGTGCAGTTGCTTCTCCGAGACGGGATTTGACAAAAAACTGCACGAAATACTCGTCGTGTGGCGTCATCAGACGGGCGGCGTAGGCGCCGCTGTCGAAGTCCTCCGGGACCTGAAACGTGAAGTCACTCTCCCAATCAGCGTCGGTCATATCGTCTTCGTGAAACCGGATCGCGCCGTACTCTTCGGGTGCCGACGTAAAGTCGACAGACTCCCCTGTCCAGTTGTGGCCCGGTACTGCGCGTGCTGGCAGATTGACTGCATATCCGTCGAGACCGTGGGGTCCTGTGTCTACGACTGTTTCTACCGAAGTGAACCCGTCTTCAGTAACGTTGGCAGTAAAGTCCCAGACTGCTACCGTCGATTCCGTAGAGCGAGCGGGGACTTCGGGATTGGGGGTCGCTCCATCAAACGCGTCTATCGCCTCGTCCAGCACACGTGGGGATTCTATTTTCCCCGTGAAATGCCCGTCAACGCTGGGCGTGTCTACACCGCCCTCATGGACGTAGCCAGCCATGACGAGGGGCGTCTCAGAACAGGCAACTGTCCCAGTTGGAATGGATGTTTGCGTCCGATGATTCCGCTTTTGGTCGGGAGTTACTGACTCGTGTCCCGTAATCAATTGCTCGCACGACAGCGTCAACCGACCCCCGTCCGTATCGACGGACATCGACACGAAATACCAGTCGTCTTCGGACAGAGGGGCGTCAACGCGAGCGCGCTCAATACGCCCGTCTTCGAGCGACACCTGTGCGACCAAGCAACCCTCCCCGTTGACGAACAGACCGTATCCTCTCTCCGTCGTGCTGTTCCACTTTGTCAACAGTCCGTCTTTTCCCGCCCCGAGGTGTGTTGGACAAACCAGTACCTGTAGGGTGAACGTTTCCTTGAACTGCAATGCGGGATCATGTGGAACGACGACGTGAGAGCCGGATTCGATAGTTCGAACGGTCCCTTCGTACATTCCACTCACGTGGGTCTCGGTGACGAGTGTCTCGGAGCGAGGGTCGGCGACACTTTGGTTGGTGCGGGTGAGTTCCACGATATCGGCACGGAATCTGTCCGGCTCACAACTCACTCTGAAAGGAAGTGTTTCACCCGGGGCGACACTCCACTCGTCGCAGTACCCGACGACTTCCCGCTCGGAGAACGTTGACTCTAGTTCAGTGGCTTCTGTCATACTCGTTTTCGTCCGCGAACGTGTCTTTTAGCTGCTCGATTCGCTTGAGGAACACCGCGTGTTCAGCCTCTTCCCAGGAACCGTACCGTTCTTCCTCGAGAAGTTCAGGTCGGTCACCGCGAACGCCGCTCAATCTGCCAAGTGTGAACTGCCCTGGAGGGGTTGCGACGATCACCAGTCGTCCCTCGACTGGTTGCCGCCGGAGGAACGTCAAGATGCGATGAAGTTCGGTAGAGTGGTCTCCGAACGGGTCCTCTCTGTGCTCTTTGATCAACTCCTCAGAGAGTTTTGGCAGGATATCTTCTCGGGCGATTCGCTCATAGGCTTCGTTTTTTATTTTACGTTCCGCCTGAGTACCTTCGTAACTGTAATTTGTTGTATCCATTCTTAATTATATTTTGTGTTATACGTGTATTTTTGTCACTGTCTGTTTTAGATTATTTTGTACGACTGATATACGTGAGTTATGGTATGCATTTCCGTTTTGGTTTAATATAATTAATCTTGCTTTTTATCCCTTACTTCTAGTATAAATACAATAACAATGAATGGTATTATAGAATAAATGATCATAGCTGTGAACGCCGAAACGACTGGGTCGTACCCGAACGCAATCTGTCCTCGTATCCAGGTCGTGACCGTGTCTGTGGGCCCAGACAGGTAGGCGGATATGTAGTAGTTATTCCAAGACAGGATGAATGCAAAAAGAGCACCCGAGATGAGTCCATTAGAGACGAGGGGGAGGGTAATCTCCTTGTATTGCGTATAAAACCCGGCACCAAGGTCCTTTGCTGCTTCTTCGACGTGTGGGTCAATTGCGATGGCTTTCAGAACTACGACAAACATGACGATGGGTGACATCCAGGTCGTGTGACCGAGGATGGTAGCGAGAATACCTCGTTGTATTCCCAACAAGTCGAACCAAAGTGCCATCGCAAGGCCGGTCAGCAGCAAGGGGAAAAATATGGGAAGCAGGGCACCAATTTTGAAGGCTTCCCGCCCTCTGAACTGGTAGCGAGCGTATCCGATTCCAGCGGCACCGCCGATGAGAGTGGACAGTATCGTTACCGGGATGGCGATCTTGAGAGAGGTACCAACGGCGTCGTAGACAGCCCCCGATGTCACGGCTGCCATGTACGATTCGAGAGTGAATTTGTAGGGGAATGTGAACGCAACCCCATCGTAAAATGACGCAGTGATGACACCAAGTATCGGCAGGTTCAGAAAGACCACAGTCAGGAGTACGTATCCATACCAGACTGCTGATTCAGCACGCGAAGTGTGCTGATCCGTGGTTTCAGTTGCACCGCCAGAGCGGACGGCAATCTCTTCAAGACTCACGATGCGTAGAATCACCACACCCGCCACGAGTGAAACTAGGAGCAAGAGTATCGCTTTGGCGGATCCCATCGGCCAGTCCTGAACGAATCCGAACGAACGCTTGATGTCGGTCGCGACCGTTGCTATGGCGTTTCCTCCCAGCATGGACGCCTCTATTTCCGCGCCCGTGGAGAGGATGAATACGAACAGTGTCCCGATTATTACCCCCGGTTTGGACTGTGGAAGTATGATCCGGCGAAACGTGACCAATTTGCCCGCTCCCAGATCACGCGCAGCCTCGATCACTGAGGGATTTATATTGGCAATTGATAAATATATTGGGAACAACATGAACGGCAGATATATGTAGGTTGTGCCCAGAATCGTAGCCCCCTCGGTGTACAGGAGTGATGGCATTGATCCCGAAAAGAGCGTGCTATAGAGGGTCGAAATTATACCGTCTTTGACGAGGAACACCGTCCATCCGTACACACGCATCACGACGCTGGTCAACAAAGGCATGATCAACAGCATCAGAATGGGTCGACGGAACCGAGTGATTTTCCGTCCGAGTGCATATGCTGCGGGATAACAGACGAGCAGAGAAATACCGGTAGTGATCACTCCAATCCGAAAGCTGTTGAAGAGAAACTCCTTGTACAGCTTGCCTTGGAATATCTCCACGTAGTTGCTTACCGTCCAATCTGCCAATGTGAATGTGTTACTTGGCTGTAGGGAGTACAGAGCCAAAATAGTCATCGAACCGACAAATACGGTCGAGATCAAAAGCACATATGATGATAGCAACAGATGATGAGTTTCCGTTTTGTCTCTGACTACGTCGTAGACCCTGCTTTTCTCGGATACTTTCCTGTATAGGGATTCGATCGTGCTCATATATTACTCCGTTGTCAGGATAGCCGACTCAGGATCCCACTGAATATAACACTCATCTCCCTCGGACAAGCCCCGCTCGTGGACGCGATCATATGGCATCTCTGAGACGTATCTGTTGGCCCCGTCCAGGGACGTCGTCTCCACGATTGCGTTATTTGATTTGAACATTATGCTATCTATTTCGACAGCGAGGGACGTCGCCTCTGTTGGGTCGGGTCGTACCTCACACTGGGTATGTCGTACAACCATATGGGTGAACTCGCTGGCAAGATCACTTCGAGCAGACAGTTTAATTTCGGTATCCAGGCTGTCGCTAATTACCTCGATGTGTCCGTTCGTTCTGCTTTTGACGCTGATGGGGAAGATGTTGGCATCGCCCATGAAGTCAGCAACAAAGCGCGTTTCTGGCTGATTGTAGATCTCGCTCGGAGTTCCTTGTTCGACTATAGTCCCCTGATTCAGAACGATAATACGATCGCTCAAAAGCATCGCGGCCTCGAGGGAGTGAGTGACGTATACGAAGGTGCGTCCCAATTTGGTTTGGAGCCTGGTGAGTTCACGCTGGAGTTCCTTACGAAGGACATAATCGAGAGAGGCCAGAGGTTCGTCCAGGAGCAAGATGTCCGGTTCGTACGCGAGAGAGCGTGCAAGCGCCACTCGCTGTCGTTCCCCACCACTCAACTCAGCCGGGTTTTTATCGGCATACTCTTCTGGATCTAATTGGACTCTTCGTAGCCACTTGTCCACCTGCTGGGCATCCCGATCTTGGAGCCGAATGGGAAACAACACGTTTTCCCGGACGGTCAGGTGAGGAAACAGCGCTAGAGATTGAAAGACCTGACTGGTTGGCCGTTGTTGTGGAGACGTGTCAGTGATATCTTCCGACCGCAGTTCTATCGTGCCGTCTGTTGGAGACAAATGACCAGAGAGAATCCGGAGAATCGTCGTTTTGCCCGACCCGCTAGGCCCGACTAGCGAAACGAACTCCCCTTGGTCTATGTCGAAAGAGACGTCACTAACCGCTTCTGTCTTTCCATACTGCTTGGTTAGGTTCCTTATTTGTAGCATTACTTGTGTAGTGAAGTATTGAACGCAACGAGTGTATAAAATTTTCCCTCCATGGTTTATACATATGGATTGCACAGTCCGAGAGTGAGTCAGAAAAGCAATTCGGAGCTGCCGAGAGCGCACCTGTTTGCTATCGGTCAGCGGTCAACGGATCGGTGCGAGTAGCCGGCGTCTGCCGCCCGATCAAAGACAGTGTACAAAAAACTGCTCGGCGTTGTTTAGACGCCAGCGTTCAGCGGTCAGCCATCTCGATCGCGCGTTCGATGTTTCGCATCGCTGATTTCATGACAAGTTCGCTGAATTCACCGAACCACGTTCTCGCCCACAGCGTCTCACCGTACCGCTGCCGCAAGCCGAAAAACACCGATTCAGCGTTCGAACGCTGGTTGTACGCCCGATTGTGGATGAGTAAGTTTCTCGCCCATCCTCGGAAATCTGGATCGCGTTGCGGAATCAGCGGTGTGATACGTTCAGCACGTAACCGCGTCCGAAGTCCTTCCCAATCATATCCTTTATCCGCCGCTACAGCCGTCAATTCGTCGAGATTCCGCACCAACACCTACCAACTGACCTGGGTATCGTGCGGTTGTTTCATCGAGCAGTGTATGTCTAGAATCGCACTCGTTTCACAATCGACGAGCAGCGTGGTCTTCACCGCCTCGAACGTGTAATCCGTCCGTTTCGCGTAGTGCTGGCTCGCTTGGATACGATCCACGCCGGTTGCGTCGATTGCTTGGACATCTCCGAGTTCGTACAGTTCGACCGACGCGTCGAGGATCGCCCGCCACCGCTTCATCGGAATCGCTTGCTTCCGCGCACACACGGTCGAGAAGTGAAGGAGTGTCTCAACCGTCAAACCGAGCGATTCCGCGACTCTCGGTATTTCTTGCAGAACATCCATCAGCTTCCGGTAATCGTGGTTGAGATACTCTTTGAAACCCTGAACAGCGAGAATCACCCAGTCGGCATACCCCTCTTTCCCGGGTCGGTATGCCGGAGCTGGCTCGCCAGCGACGGCTTTTTTGGAGAGCGAGACAACCATCTCTGCGAAGCGGGAGGTCTTGGTTTGCATACCCAATCCGTCCCGCTTCACTACCTAGTAGATTTGGTACTTCGTTGGAACTACTAGTATAGGAATACTAGTGCAACAACCTTCAGACTGATCGAGTCTCACTGCCTAGACAAGGCCGATCCTCTCTGTTCAGCATATGGCTTCTATCAGCTTCGGGGGACTTCAACAGGAGCCTCACACGCCACGGCGTCATCGACACCACCCACGCCGAGGACGTCGAGACGCTGATCAACCGTGTGATCAAGCAGGGACTCGCCCCCTATCTCCTGCACGAGATCGACCTCGTGGTCTTCCCCCACCACGTCGACGGCGACCGCTACGTCGCCGAGGCGGTCGAACTCCTGAGCGAGTCGGAGTACGAAGACCTAGACGACGGGCCATCGTCTCGCCCTACACCTGCTTGATCGTTGGAATCCACACTTTGTCACACTCGGAATAATCGACTATAGGCGCTCGAACGGGTGTGTAGGCCGTGCTCTGCCCCCTTCAGTAGGTTCATAATCGGTGATTGTGGCCGGAGGAAGCCCCTGTGGCGCAGTATGAACACGAGTGTGACCACTGGCGTTGGATGATAGAGAATGTGCGGAACTTTGATTCTCGGTCCATAACCACCGCTCCCGTCGATGTTAGCGACGCCAGGAGGACAGCCAGAAACTGTCCCGCGACAAGAGTTCGTCTCCTCATCTGCATATCCGATAATCGACAGACGGCAACCGTGTATGATGGCTCTCGGATCGTTGGCATGACCCGGTCGGCTACTAACACCGTCCCGCCTCCGTGATGAATCGTCTCCGTTGGCCTCGCTCGCTGCCGATTTATACAATTCCGATGGTACCGACTGTATCTTGAGCGTGTCGGACTACTGTTCCACACTCTGATTGAGGTGGCCGTCTGGCCGTCTTTTCCGGGCTAAGACCCGATTATGAACACACGACGAGCGGTCATCTCACGTCAACGCCAGCCGTACGCTGCTCTCTACTCGTCTCACCGATTGTGATCACCAGTCCTAGCTTGAGTCGGTAACTAACGAGGTAGTAGGTTTCCCAGAGACTGCTCGCTGTCGGCTTGCTACTTCGATGGTCAACCGCGATATACTCACGTAATTCGTCACAGGCAATCACGGATGCATCTTGTACTGTGATTCAGAGCATCCGAGTGTTTATAAGTAAATCCGAAGCAACACCGCCTGCCTGGAGAGGCTACATCCGTGACCGACGCGCACGCTCTCGTGAAGACACTGGTTTTTCAACTCGACATCCAGAGTGACAACGAGGGCTTGCTCAAAGACGCCTGTCTCGACGCACGCCGAGCGTACAACGAAACCATTCGTCTCGCCAAACAAGGCGCGGCTTGGGGTGCGATCCCCGACCGAGTGGCCGAAGACGTAGCCCTCGTGAAGAACACGACACAGCGGATCGTTGCCAAGGCACTCGACGCCATGGAAACCTACCACGAGTACGACGACTTCGGGCAACCAAGTCACACGAAAGTCGGTCCATACCCGCTCCGGGCCAACTACGGAGAAGGCTACAATTTGTCACGCACTGACGACGGCAACATCGCGTTCCGAATCAGTGCGAAACCCCACCAACACGTTACGGGCACGCTCGAGGGTTGCGACGCTCACATCGATATTCTTACGACTGCCCTCACGACCAGTCGGTGGCAGCTGACGACTGCCGAAGTTCTGTGGTGTGGTGGCACACCCGAGTTGCACGTCAACGTCACCAATACCACTCGGACGGTCCGTGACAAGCAGGATTCACGAACGGTCGTTGGCGTCGACGTGAATGAGGACAATGTCGCCCTGGTTGCACTTTCGGAGGACGCCATCGAAGAGACGCTGGTCATTGAGTTTCCCGAGATCAAGTCGGAGCGTCACCGCTACTTCACCATGCGAAAACGCCTGCAGAAGGCAGGGAAATCGAGTATTCACGACACGCTTGAAGAACGAGAGAACCGGTTCGTTCGTGACCGACTGCACAAACTGTCTCGGCACATCGTGCGCTGGTGCCAGCAGTTCGTGGCTCCGTGCATCGTCTTTGAAGACCTCAAAGGGATGCGTGAGGGTCTCGACTACGGCTCACGGATGAACAGACGCTTGCACCACCTCCCCTTCCGTGCGCTTCAATCCTACACGTCGTACAAAGCCGCATTTGAAGGGATCCCAACAGCGTGGATCGATCCGGAATACACGAGTCAGCGGTGTCCACAATGCGGCCACACTGCTCGATCAAATCGCCGACGGAAGCGATTCACATGTGGGGCCTGCGGGCATCACGATCATGCTGACCGGAGTGCAGGCGTCAATATCGCCGTGAAGAGTATCGAATCGCAGCAGCGTTGGACTGTGCCTGCTCTCAACAGCCTTCCCCAAGTTCGGACGGTGCGACGGCAGGCATCGGGGGCCGTGGACGCCCCGACCGTGACCCACTCTACCGACGGAGGGTCCCAGACCGATGGTAGCGTGGGTGTGTTAGACTAATCCACGGGAAGTCTGGGGGAGTGACCCCGAGGCAGTTCACTGGAACGTCGTCGCCCGCCGCAACTCCGAGAGGCGATTCAGCCTCGACTACGCGCACCACCACCTCGACGACGGGCACCGGATGCGTGTGCGCGGCGCAGTCCGCCGGCGTATCCACGAGGCCGACGCCCCGTCGGCCGCGTACGCCAGCGGCGGCGTCGGGACGCGGCCGTGCGCCGTGACCGCCTCGCTCGTCCCGTCCGCGACCCGGTGGGTCGTCGCCCGTCCGTCCGCCGTCACGACTGTCCAGTAGCTCGTCGTTCCCGACTCACGGATCCCGAGGAGCCACGCCGGCCGGCCGTCGACGTCGACCGGCGAGTCCCGTCACCGCTGCCAGTAGCGTCCGCCGATACCACATCGACCATCCCTTCGCACCGCCGGTCAAAAACGCCGCGGCCCGGGCTACTTTGAGTGCCCGTCCGCATCCACAGGCGCGTCGTCGTCCTCGGTCCGGCCCAGCCGTCCGGACGCCGTCTCGGCGCGCCCGGACGCGGGGACGATGTCGCCGACCGTGCCGAGCCCCGTCGGGGGCATGTTGTTGTAGACGGCCTCGTACTCGCCGTCCCTGACGAGGAACGTCTCGTGCCAGATCCCCACGTCGCCGCCCTCGCCGACGCGCCGGTTGAACGCCTTCCACGCCGGGAGATGTTCGCCCTCGGTGTCGCGGGCGTACGCCTCCAGGTGCTCGAACGACTCCCAGTACTGGACCACCACTGGCGCTCGCAGCCCAAACCACGCCCGCGATTCGAGCAGGCCGCGTTCCGGTTCGGCGTCGAGTTCGCGGAGCATCCGCGGCATGGCGAGCATGACGGGGAGCCACTTGTGGACCTTCCACAGCGAGTTGATGCGCATGCCGATCAGGAAGACGACGAAGTCGCCGTCGACCCGCGCGGTCACGCGTTCGGGGACGAGTTCGGACATCTCGCCTCCACGGTATGGTCGCTCCCGAAATAGGTGTTGGTGAGCCGCCCCCGCCGCGTGCGGCGAGCGTTGGTCTCCGCCGTCGAGACCCCCATCGGCGACTGCGGCGGCACGCCCGTCGCGTGTCGTCGTGCCGACCGGGGACCGGCTACCCGTTCCCTGTACCTTCATGCCCGTCCACGTCCCAGGGACGCGCATGCGCGAGCGGTGGCTGTACGCGTGGGGGCTCGGATCGGTGGCCTTCGGCGGTGCCTCCCTGCTCGTCCCGCTGTACATCGTTCAACTCGGGGGCTCGGCGGTTCAGCTCGGTCTCCTCGCGGCGACGGCCGCGGGCATCGGCGCGCCGGGTGCGATCCTGTTCGGCCGTCTCGCCAACCGCATCACCCACCGCCGGCCGCTCGTGCTGGTGACGCTGCTCGTGGGCGGCGTCGTACTCGCTCTCGTGCCGACCCTGACCGACATCACGGCGGTCATCGTCGCCAACGCGGCACTCTGGCTGGTCGTCGGGTCCATCGCGCCCGTGTTGACGATGCTCGTCGTCGACGACGCCCCCGAAGCCGTCTGGGACGAGCGCATCGGCCTGTTGAACGCGTACCAGGGCTACGGGTGGGCGGCCGGCCTCGTTCTCGGGACGGTCTGGCCGCTCGTCGGGAGGCGAGTCTTCGACACGGCGACGGTCACGCCCGCGCTGTTCTGGCTGCTCGCCGGCTGTGCGGACGCGAGCACGGTGTGGGCGGCCCGATCGCTCCCCCGTTCCGCCCCGACCGATCACGTCACGAGCGCCCGGCAGGCGCGCCGGATCGCGCGGCTGCTGTCGGCGTCGAACCGCGGCGTCAAGACCGCCACCTTTGCGTTCTCCCCGAACCGGCTGTACTGGACGACCCGTGGGCTCCACCCGCGTCGCCTCCTCGACCGGGACCGGCGCCCCCCGGCGCTGACGACGTACCTCGTCGCGGCCACCCTCTTTTTCACCGGGTTCGCCGTCTTCTGGGCGCCGCTCCCGCTCTTTCTCACCGACGTGGGCTTCGACTCCGGGACGATATTCGGCGTCTCCCTCGCCGCGAGCGCCGCCTCCGCGCTCCTCTACCGGCGCGTCGGGACGGTCGCCTCGCGGGTCGACGTCCGCCTCCTGCAGGCCGGGGCGCTCGCCGTCCGGGGGGCGCTCTTTCCCGCGATACTGCTGGTCGCCGGCGTCGGCGGCCTGGCGCTCGAACTCGGGATCGCGGTCGTCGGTCTCGCCGCCATCGGCGTGACGTGGGCGGTCATCGCGGTCGTCGGGACGGCCATCGTCACCCGCCTCGCGCCGCCCGCCGTCCGGGGCGAGGTGCTGGGCGTCCACACGGCGCTCGGCGCCCTGGCTGGTGGCGTCGGGAGTGTTCTCGGCGGCTGGGTCGCCACCTTCGGCTACGCGGCGGCTTTCGGCGTCGCCGGCGGTCTCGTCTTTCTCGGGGCCGCCCTCGTGTTCTCGCTCCGGGCGCTCTCCGGCGGGGAGCGCACGACTGCGAGGCCCGACGGGGCACAGTCGGCCGACCCCCCGCCCGTCGCTCTTCCCACCGACGCGAGCGAGGCGGGTCGATTCGGCTGACGGTAGCTCACCCCGCCGCCACCCAGGTCGGTCCGGCCCACGCCGCGCCCGGATCCCGGTCGGCGCTCGACTGCATCTTCCGGATCGTGTACACGTCGGCGTGTACCGATACGAGTCCCTGCCCACTACTAACTTACCGTGGGTCGTTCGACGACCATGCGAAGTTTCACCATCACTCGCATCTGGGGTATCCCCATCCGGATCAACACCTCGCTGTTGATCTTCCTGCCCATCCTCGCGTGGCTGATCGGGAGCGGACAGCAGATCGAACTGTACGCCGGGCTGATCGAGGGACTCACCGGCGTCGGCTTCGACCTCGCCCGTCTCCGTGCCGGGTCGACGCCGTGGCTGATCGGCATCGTGGCGGCGGTCGGCCTGTTCGTCAGCGTGACGATCCACGAACTCGGGCACTCGTGGGTCGCGATGCGCTACGGCCTCGAAATCGAGTCGATCACGCTGTGGATCCTCGGTGGCCTGGCGGCGCTGAAGACGTTCCCGAAGGAGTGGAACCGGGAGTTCTGGATCGCCATCGCCGGGCCGGTGTCGAGCCTCCTCGTCGCCGCGGTCTGTTATGTGGGCGTTCTCCTCGTGCCGGCCTCGCTGCAGGTCCCGCGGTTCGTCATCGGCTGGCTCGCGATCGTGAACGTCACGCTCGTGGTGTTCAACCTCCTCCCGGCGTTTCCGATGGACGGCGGACGCATCCTGCGTGCGCTTCTTGCCCGCTCGCGCCCGTACGGCACCGCGACCCGCATCGCCGCCCGGATCGGCGTCCTCTTTGCGTTCCTCTTTGCCATCGTGGGCGTCCTCAACTTCCAGATCATCCTCCTGCTCCTCGCCTTTTTCATCTACGGAGCGGCCACGACCGAGTCCAAGACGGTCCTCCTCGACGAACTCTTCGAGGGCCTGACCGTCGGCGACATCATGACTCGGGATCCGGCGACCGTCGCCACGACGACGGCCGTCGACGAGTTCGGGACGCAGATGCTCCGGGACCGCCAGCCCGTCCACCTCGTGGTCGACGCGGACGGGGCGCCCGTCGGGGTCGTCACGCTCGACGATCTGAAGAAGGCCCGCACGCAGGATCGAACGACGGCCGTCGGCGACATCATGCGCGACGTAGCGCGCGTGGCACCGACCGACGACGCCTTCGATACGCTCGTGGAACTGCAGGGGACCGGTGGTCTCGACGCCATCGTCCGGCAGGACGGCGAACTGGTCGGAATCCTCTCCGAGGCCGACTACGCCCACGCCATGACGATCCAGCGGGGCTTCCGGAGCGGTGTTGGCGGGTGAGTTGGGGTCCCGCCCGACCCGGGACGACTCCCCGCTCGGTGTCCAGTCTCCCGCGATCCGACGGCTCGAGCGACCACGCCGTGGGGTCAGCCCTGCCAGACACGGACGCCGTCGGGGGTCCCGGCCCCCACCGCGACGCCGCCGTCGTCCAGAGCGACTCCACCGACGTTCGTCGCCAGCGACCCACCGAGGGACAGCGACCATGCCGCCGCCGCGCCGTCGGCCGTCCGGCGCACCGCCTCGAGCGTCCGACGGTCGGTCGTCGGCACCAGCAGCTCCGTCCGCCCGTCGGCATCCAGATCGGCGGCGAGTCCGCCATCGAGGTTTCGCGATCCGTACGTGTGGGTGGCGTACCCCTCGGTTGTCGCGGTCACCCGCAACTCGCCGTCGACGAGCCGGTAGTACTCCAGGGTCCGGTCGACGTGTGGCTTCCTGACGACCGCGAGTTCGGGTGCTCCGTCGGGAGCGAACGGCGCGACACAGAGTTGGTGTCTCCAGCCCGGGCCGTAGACCGGGCCGGTGGCGAGTTCGTCCCCGGCGGCGTCGTAGACCCTGATCCGCGCGCCGCTCCGGGCGTCGGCGACGGTCGTCACGAGTTCGTCGTCGCCGTCGCCGTCGACGTCGGCGGCCAGCGGCGACAGCCCCTCGAACACCGCCGGCGCGTCGAGGGTCGTGGTCGTGACGAGTCGCTCGTCGGAGACGTCGACGACCGCCAGTTCGCTCCCCTCGATCCGGTCGCCGAGCGCCCCGTGTCGGTATCGATCAGTCCGTCCGCCGTAGAGAGCGTACCGGCCGTCGCCGACTCGGATGGGACGGGCGTCGCTCGGTGCCGCTACGTCCAGTCGGGTCCGACCGTCGTCGCGCCTGATCACGGCGTCACCGTTCCCGGACACGTACAACAGGCCGTCGTCGGTCACGACCGGGTGCGTGTGGGCGGCACAGTCTACGGGGGCCGTGAGGAGGCCGACGCGGTCGGTCCTGTACCCGGACGGCGGGACGGTCACGCGGCCGTGGTCCGCGACCCGGGTCGCCGTTCCGCTGCCGACTCGGTGGGTCGCGGCCGTCCCGTCGGCGGTCACAACGGTCCAGTAGCTGTCCATCCCGCCGAACGCGAGGAGCCACGTCGGCCGACCGTCCACGTCGAGCACGGTCGGGGCCGCGTCCGCGACGTCGCCGGTCCCCGCGACGACGCGGTTCCCGCTGGCCCGCAGGTGCGTGAACGCGTCCGTCGCCGTCGACGGGGGGAGTAGCGCCCGACCGGTCGGTGCCGACGACGCCGTTCCCGTCGACGGCGACCGGGTCGCACAGCCGGCGAGTCCGACCGCCGAGAGGACGGCTACCCCTAGATCACGGCGTGATAACGGCATCACTCCACCCGTTCCGCCGCGACGTGTAAAAGGCCCCGCCCGGCGAGCACCGTCGCTCTACGGGCGAGCGCGGACGCTGCGGAGGATACTGTCACATGCTAACAATTATTGTGACACGTCCCGACCGTTCGACCGTATGTCCGAACAGATACAACAGGAACTCGACGTCGACCGGTTCACCCTCGGCCTCGTCGGGCCGGACCAGGAGTGGGCTGGCACCGTCGCCGACGGCGGGACGGTGCGCACTCACACGCCGCCGGCGTGCTGGGGGCCGATGATCACCCCCGAGTTTCGCGGCGGCCACGAGGTGACCCGGCCGATCCGGGTCGAGAACGCCGAACCCGGCGACGCGCTGGTCGTCCGGATCGTGGACGTCGACGTAACGAGTGTCGCCACGAGCACCGGGAGCATGGCCGAACGCGAGGGTGCCTTCGGTGACGATCCCTTCGTCGATCACCGGTGTCCCGAGTGTGGTACGGCGTGGCCCGAAAGCGTCGTCGAGGGTATCGGCGAGGAGTCGATCCGGTGTGCGGAGTGTGGCGCCAACGCCTCCTCCTTCGGCTTCGAGTTCGGCTACACCGTCGCCTTCGACGACGACCGCTCGGTCGGGCTGACCGTCGGCGAGGAGGGGGCGACCGATCTGGCCGAGCGGGCCGCCGAGGCGATGGCCCTGCCCGAACACTCCCGGCAGCATCCGATCTTGCTCTACAGGCCCGACGAGATGCCGGGAACGCTCGGGCGCCTCCAGCCCTTCATCGGCAATATCGGCACGACGCCGCCCCGGGAGTTGCCGGACTCCCACAACGCGGGCGACTTCGGGCAGTTCCTCATCGGCGCCGGCCACGACTGGGGCCTCCCCGACGAGGACGCCCTCGCCGACCGCACCGACGGGCACATGGACTCCAACGACGTGCGGCCCGGTGCCGTCCTGATCTGTCCGGTGAAGGTCGACGGCGCCGGCCTCTACGTCGGCGACCTGCACGCCAACCAGGGCGACGGCGAACTCTCCCTGCACACGACCGACGTGAGCGGCCGCACGGAACTGGAGGTGGAGGTGATCAAGGGCCTCGACGTCGACGGGCCGCTCCTCCTCCCGACCGTGGAGGACCTGCCGGACATCGCGAAGCCGTACACGGACGCCGAACGCGAGGCGGGCGCCGGCCTGGCCGCGCAGTACGGCGTCGACGAGGTGACCGACGCCGCCCCGATCCAGGTGATCGGCTCCGGGGCGACGATCAACGACGCCACGGACAACGCCTTCGACCGCGCGGGCGACTTGCTCGACATGACAGAAGGCGAGGTGCGGGCACGCTGTACCTTCTCCGGCGGGGTCGAGATCGCGCGCCTGCCGGGCGTCGTCCAGTTGTCGATGCTCGCCCCGATGGACCGCCTCGAAGCCGTCGGACTCGCGGACGTGGTTCGCGAGCAGTACGACCGCTAGCCCCCACGCATCGCCGGGAACACGGCTACCTCTGCGTCCGGCGGACAGTCGTCGTCGATGGCCGCCCGGTCGCCGTTCACGGTAACCCGCACGCTCGGTCGGAGGTCCCCCGCTTCGTCGACGAGGTGTGACTCGGCGCGCGGGTACTCCTCGAGGAGGGCGTCGAGGACGGCCCGCACCGTCGGCCCACCCGGGTCGACGCCGATCCGTTTCTCACCCGTCGCCGACCGCAGGGGGCCGTACACCGTGAGTTCCATACCGTGGGATCGGCCGCCCCCGGCAAGTAGCTGTCGTGGCCCGGATCCGTTGCCCGCCCGCTGCCGACGACAGGCTTAGGAAACGGCTCATGGTACCATCGGACATGGGTACCGAAACCGTGTGTCGACGGTGTAGCGAGTCGTTCGACTACCGCGAGTCGACCTGCCCACACGGCGGGTGGAGTCGCGGGGAGTGGGTCGCCGACTGGCGCTACGGACTCGGCCGCCCGGTACGGGGGGTGCACGACTGACGATGGGCGCGGAAAACGAGTGTCTGGGCTGTGGCATCGACGTCGACTACGACGAGGGTGCCTGCCCCGAGTGTGGGTGGGATCCGGCCGACTTCGCCGCCCGCGGCCGCTACGGGCTGGCGAAACCGGGCCACGGCGAACCGAAAGAGGGGGACCACGACGGATCGGGCGGGCCGCCGCCGGGGCCCGGTGGCCTGCTCGGCCGCTAGTCCGATCGCTTCGACAGCGGCGGGCGGTCCTCGGCGCGACGTGACTCGTGGAGCGCGTCACAGACCGACCCCTGCCCGCTCATGTTCACGCCGGCCAGCCGCGTCCGGTGGCGCACCGTCTCGAACCGGTCGGGCGCGATCGGGTCGCCCTCGGGCGTCCGGAACAGTTCGTCGTGTTCGTCGTCGAACAGACCGGTCGCCTCGGCTTTCTCCAGATACCGCTCTATCGGGTCGGCGCCGACGGTCACCGCGAGACCACCGTCGCGGAGCCACACGCGGGCGCGACCTCCGTCGAAGTCGGTATCGAGGTCGTCCCGTGTCAGCCCGACGACCTGGTCGCCGTCGAGTCCCGCGTCGAGGAGCGCCCCGGTCGCGTCGTGTTGCCGGGCGACCCGCGCCTTTTCGTCGAGTTCGGCGCGGACGGGCGCGACGTCGCCATCGGCGTCCGGGAACGCCTCGCCGAAGGACAGGCGCTCGTTGACGCCGCGGTTGATCTCCGAGTCGTGCATGTGTTCGCGCAGTTCGACCGTCGCCCGGGCGACACCCGGCAGGGCCTCCACCTCGTCGCGGGCGTCGGTCGCCATCATCCACGCGAAGGCGGGCGAACACCACGCCGTCGGGAGGGTGACGGCGACGTGTACCTCGCCGCCGTCGATCCGAACGGCGTCGATGTACTCCAGTTCGACGATCGAGGTGTCGAGTTCGGGGTCGGTCACCCGGTCCAGCCGCTCGCGGACCCGGGCGACGGTGGGGCCGTCGTCGAGTGAGTCCGTCGACATCAGTCGTCTGCGGGCGTCGCACTCGATCCGGCGTAGTGGTCCCCGAGGCCGAACTTCTCGGTCACGTCGTCCGAGCGGAACTGCTCCTTTTTGGCCTCGATGTCGATGTCGTACAGCCGGGCGGCGTTCTCGCCCATGATCTTCTTTTTGACCTCCAGGTCGAGTTCGACGCCGTACTCGTCGCGCTGTTCTTCCGTCAGTTCGGCGTTCATCACCACGTCGACCAGCCAGTCGGGGTTCCAGAGTGCGTAGTCGGAGCCAAAGAGGAGGCGGTCCTCGCCCAGCCAAAAGAGGAGTTCGCCCATGATCTCGCCGAACTTTCGTGGTCGGTGGACCGCCATCGGGGCCGCGACGGCGAGTCCGCCGTAGACGTTCGGCTCCTGGGCGGCGATCCAGCAGAAGTCGTCGAGGCGCGGCAGACCGACGTGCTCGACGACGAAGTTGAGTTCCGGGAAGGAGGTGGCCGCGTCGTCGACGTCGGCCACGTCGAAGGCGTCGCGGTTCAGGGGACGGATCGTCGGTCCCTTGTGCGGGTGGATGTTCCGGATACCCAGTTCGGCGCACTTCTCTAGGAACCGGAACGACGCCTCGCTGTCCAGGCGCCATCCCTTCGAGTCGCCGCGCCACTCCGCCGTGTAGAGTTTCACGCCCTGCAGGTCGTACCTGTCGTTCAGTTCCTCTAGGTACGCCAGCCCCTCCTCGCCGTCCCGTGGGTCGAAGGTGCCGTTGAGGACGAACCGTTCGGGGTACTCCTCGGCGAGTTCGGCGTTCTGCTCGGCCGTGTTGAACCCTTCGTCGTAGAAGTCGGTGAGGTACGTGGGCTGGAAGATGCCCATGTCCACCGCGGCCGAGCCGAACAGGTCGTTCATCATCCGGTCGGCACCGTACTGCCGGTACTCCTCCAGTGACCACTGGCGTTCTTCCGGCGTGAACGCCGTGTGGTAGTCGTAGAAACACTGGATGAACTGCTCGCCCCCTTCGTGGACGATGTTCTCCTCGCTCGCGTCCCACAGGTGGAGATGCGAGTCGATGACGAACACGTCCTCTCCCTCGTACTCGTACATGGTACGACCGTCCGTGAGGAATGACAACGGATAATTATTATGGTTGTTCATGATTGTCGGCGGAGCAACGCTTTTGCCGCCGGGAGTGGACCCCTCGCATATGCTCGCCGCACGACTACACGAGTACACGGACGACATGAGCGAGGCGCTGTCCATCGACGAGGTCGAGCGTCCCACGGCCGACGCTCCGGACGCCGTCGTCGTGTCGGTCGAAGGTGCGGGGTGGTGTCAGACCGACAATCATATCATCGAGGGAATGTGGACCGACTACGCGCCCCAGGAGCTCCCGTTGACGCTCGGTCACGAGAACGCGGGGACGGTCGCCGAGGTGGGCGGGAACGTCGACACCGTCGAGCCCGGCGATCGGGTGATCTGTCACCCCCACATGACCTGTGGCACCTGTCGCCCCTGCCGACTCGGCGAGGACATGTACTGTGAAAACGCCCGGTTTCCGGGCCTGACGACCGACGGCGGGTTCGCCGAGTACCTCTACACGAACGAACGAGCGGTGATCCCGCTTCCCGACGGTGTCGATCCGGCCGACATCGCGCCCCACGCCGACGCCGGCATCACTGCCTATCACGCCGCGAAGAAGGCGGTGCGCGACCTCGATCCCGGCGATCACGCCGTCGTGGTCGGTGTCGGCGGCCTCGGCCACATCGGCCTCCAGTGTCTCGACGCGATGAGCGCCGCCGAGATCACGGCGCTCGACCTCAAGCCGGCGGCGCGCGACCTCGCGACCGACCTCGGCGCTCACCACACTCCCGATCCGTCGAACGTGGACGTCGCGGACGAGATCGAGGCGATCACCGACGGCGTCGGCGCCCGGCAGGTGCTCGACTTCGTCGGCGCCGACGAGACGACGGCCTACGCCCCCGACATCGTCGCCGCGGGCGGCGACCACCACGTCGTCGGCTACGGCGGCCACATCCACGAACCCGCACAGGCACTGGTCGACGGCGAGTTCGCCTACCGCGGGACGCTGGTCGGACGATACGCCGAACTCCAGGAACTGGTCGCCCTCGTCGACCGCGGTGACGTGGAGTTGCGGACCTCGCGGTACGACATGGACGCGATCAACACCGTCGCCGAACGCCTCGAACACGGCGATATCGAGGGGCGGGCAGTGATCGTTCCGCCCTGACTCCTCACTCCTCGTCGCTTTGCGGTGGCTCCGCACGCTCGTTTTCGGCCGCCGCGATGCCGGTAAACTCGAAGCGGGCGCCGCCGTCGTCGCTCTCGGTCGCGACTACCTCCCAATCGTGTGCCTCCGCGATACTCCGGACGATGTTGAGGCCGAACCCCGTTCCCCCGGGATCGGTCGAGAACCCCGTCTCGAACACCTGCCCTCGCTTCCCTTCGGGAATGCCGGGACCGTCGTCCGCGACGTAGAACCCGTCGTCCGTCCGACCGACGGAGACGGTCAGTCCTTCCCCCTCGTCGTCGCCCGACGACCCGCGCGTGAAGTCGTCACCGGCCGTGACTTCGGGGGCCGACCCGTCGTCGGACCGACCGCTCGCTGGATCACCTTCGGCCACGTCGCCGGGCTCCTGGGGCGGACCGGTCGAGGCGTGCTCGACCGCGTTTCGAAACAGGTTCTCGAACACCCGAACGAGACGCCCCTCGTCGCCCTGGACTGTGCCGAGGCCGTCCTCGAGGACCAGCGTCGCGTCGCCGGTGGTCGTCGTCTCCCAGGCCACCTCGGCCACTGCACGGAGGTCGACGGGGCGGAACTCGCTCACCGCCTGGCCGTTCCGCGCAAGCGCGAGTACGTCCTCGATCAGTTCGTCCATGCGGTCCAGCGCGCCCGCCATCCGCTCTAGATACTCCCGGTCCCCCGTCTCCAGGGCGAGTTCGAGGTTGCCTTGGACGACGTTCAACGGGTTGCGGAGGTCGTGGGAGACGACGCTCGCGAACTCGTCGAGGCGCTCGTTCTGTCTGGAGAGTTCGCGCTCGCGCCGGGCGAGACGGTCCCGTGCGGTCATCGAATCGAGGGCGTGCCCGACGCTCTCGCCGAGTTCCGAGAGCGCCTCCCGTTCCGGGGCGTCGAACACGTTCGATCGGTTGGCGTAGACGCTGAGAAAGCCGTACACACGCTCCTCGCCGACCAGCGGGACGACTGCCATGGATTCGACCCCCCGACGCTCGAGAAAGTCCCACCACGGTTCCAGGCTCGGCTCCGCAAACACGTCCTGTACCGGCTGGATCTCCCGCGTCCGGATGGCCTCCCCACCCGGCCCCCGACCGCTCGGATCGCTCGGATCGACGGAAATCTCGACCGAGTCGAGGTACGCCTCGTCGTGACCGGCCCACGCCACCGGCCGCACTTCGGTCGTTCCCGGCGTGTATCGACCGATCCACGCGCTATCGTAGCTGTCAGAGCGGGTCAGTCGCTCACAGACCATCGTTTCCAGTTCCTCCCGGTCGGCCGCGTCCACGATCTCCCGGGTGGCGATACGGAGGGTCTCGTTGATCCGGGTTAGCTGGGCCGTCCGCAGCCGTTGCTGTCGCATCCGGGCGTCGTAGCCGCCGACGACGAGTCCGCCGAGCGTGCCGAGGGTGGCGGCGTTGAGGAACGTCCGCGTCGCCGCGGGCACCGGCCGACCGCGGATCGCGACGTCGAGAAACAGCCACCCGACCACCCCGCCGAGGGTGGCGGCGCCGACGACCGCCCACGCCACGGTTCGGTCCGCGAACCGCTCGGGGACGACCTCGCCGCGCCACACCAGCGTTCCCGCGCCCGTTATCGACAGTGAGAGCAACAGCGGAACGAACGCTTCGAGCAGCACCAGCGCCGGTGTCCCCCACAGTTGAACGGCTGATCGGAGGTGAAAGGCCGAGAGGGCGGCTCCACTCACCACGATGGCTGCCCCGCTCGTTCGCGCCGCCGACTCGCCCATCGTGTGCGCCGTTGGGCCTCTCCTCGTATATACACTCGCCAACAGAATCACGCGTGAGAATTCGAAGCGACGACAGCACTCCCCCCGTCACCGCGCGCCGCCGTCGTCCTCGTCACCGTCGGCGTTGTCCGGGCCGCATCCTGGGCCCTCGGCGCAGTCGCGTGGGGACTCGTCACGTACGTCGCGCTTCTCGACTGCGTCCTCGCAGGGCGGGGAACCCCCTGTCGCGGCCGCCCGGGCCTGGCGTCTGACCGCCCGGCCGACGCTCAGTCCCGCCGGCGCCAGTCGGGGGCGGTTTCGAGAGCCGGCAGCGCCGCCTCGAGATCCATCCGAGCGGCGCCGTAGAACCGTTCCCGGCCGGTCGGCGTCCGGACGCGCACGGCGACGGTTTCGCTCGTCACGTCGAACACCGACACCGTCCACGGCGACCCGGAGTGGGTCCACTCGCCACGACACGTCGACTCCGCGTCGTCGACCACACGCGAACCGAGTTCCCAACTCAGACGTGTCAGGTTGGCGAGATCGAACGGCACGACCCCGGGGAGCTGTGTGCCCTTACCCCCCGGACTGTGGGAACCATGTGTTGCCATACCAGCCGTCTCTCGATCCCTCACCAAAAATCTGGTCGTTCGTTCGCGTGCCCGACGGCGGGACGAACGGGACCCGCAACCGTCGAGTACGGTCGTCGTCCGCTCGGTGTCCGGTCGGGTGGGTATACGTCTCTGCGGCGTCGGTACGAGTAAAACATCTCCTGTTCGCGTCGGGCCGGATCGGGTCGGGGTGAGATTCCCGGGCAGCGCGGTCGGTGGCTCACGTCGCTCCCGCGGCTGTCGCGCACGGCGTTTGGCGATGTCGCTACCGCCGGGATCGCTCCCGAAACGCGTCGACCGACCGAGATCCGACGAGGCCTACGTCGCCCGGTACTCGCCGTGCTTGACGCCGAGACCGAACGCGAGCAGGCCGAACACGAGCATCGACGGCGCGACCATCATCAGCGTCGTCCGCATCGCCATCATCCCACCCGCGACGAGGCCGGCGACGCCGAGGACGACGATCGCGAGGACGGAACCGAGAGCGACTGGCAGGGTGACCTCCATACGTCGGTGGAAGGAGTCGAAGCCACATAATAGAGTCGCCGGGCCGGCGGCGACCGAGGGTTGTTCCCGTCAGTCGCCCGTGGTGAGCGGCCGGTCGTCGTCCGACCCCAGGGACAGCGGATCGTCGTCCCATTCGATGTCGAGGCTGTGCCGCGGGAGATACGGGGCCAGATCCGCCGCCGACAGCAGGCCTCGGTAGCCGTCGTCGCCCACGACCGGCAGGTGTTTGACGCCCGCCGCTCGCATCCGTTCGGCCGCGTCACCGACCGTCGCGCCTGGCGCGACCGTCGTCACCGGAGAGGACATGATCGTCCGAACGACCGGCCGGTCGTCCGTCTCCGCGACCATCGCCACGAGGTCGGCGGCCGTGACGATGCCGACGACTTCCCCGGCCGCGACCACCGGGAGTGCCGACACCTCGGCGCGACGGAGGTACGACGCCGCCTCGGAGGCGGGTGTTTCGGGTGCGATCGTGGGCGGGGACCGCAGGTCGGCGGCCTCGATCGTCGTCCGGATCATCTGTGGTTCGTGGTACCGAGCGCCAAACATAAAGTAGTTGGCAAACGTACGTGATCTAATTTATAAATTTACTAGTATTTTGCTGTGCTATCGTGCGTCTCTGTGTCCAAATAGTAGTATTATAGCTCAATAGATGGACGTTCGGTCTCTCACTGCTGCCGCCGGTCGGCCACGCCCCCGCGCACGCCGCGGACGACGAACGTCGCCCGGGCGGTGCCGTCCGGGCCGCGAACGTGAACGTCGACGGCGACGGCGACGGCGACGAGGGCGGTGGTGTTGGCGCGGAGCCGTCCTCAGCACACCTCACCCGGTCCCGATCCATTGGAACGTGCCGTTTCGGCCGGCCATGATCACGTCACCTTGCTGCAGCGTGAGCCGATAGACATCCTGCGCCGGATGCATCCAACGGACGTGTTGTGCGGGGCGAAAGCCGTCGGTCGGAGTCCGGACGTACACTCGCCACATGGATCCGTTCCGCCCATATCGAGGTTTGATCCCGCACACAAGGCACAACCGGAGGACGTCGTGTGCGAGACGCGTACTCGCTGTGTGAACTGCCTCGGGGTCAAGCCCCGAGGCTTCCCGTAGTTTAGTCGGACACTCCCATCCGGCCATCGGCCTGATAGCCTCGAACGGTCGGGTGGGTCACGGTCGGGGCGTCCACGGCCCCCGATACCTGCCGTCGCACCGTCCGAACAACGGGAAGGCTGTTGAGAGCAGGCACAGTCCAGTTCTGACGCTTCTCGATGCCTTTCACGGCAATGTTGACGCTTGCACCACGGTCGCTATGGTCTTGATGTTCACAGTCCCGACACTTGAACCGCTTTTTGTTGCGGTTCGCTCGCTCCGTGTGTCCACACATTGGACACCGCTGGCTGGTGTACTCGGGATTAATCCATCCAGTCGGAATGCCCTCGAACGCCGCCTTGTACGACGTATAGAACTGGAGGGCGCGGAATGAGAGGTGGTGCAAGCGTCGATTCATCCGCGTGCCGTAGTCGATACTGTTGCGCATCTCTTTGAGGTCTTCAAAGACGATACACGGCTTCTCGAACTGCTGGCTCCACTCCACGATGTGACGGCTCACCTCGTGGAGTCGGTCGCGGACGAATCGTTCCTCGCGCCCTTCCAGCACGTCGTGCATACTCGACTTCCCCGCGTTCTGCACGCGCTTCCGCATCGTGAAGTAGCGGTGGCGCTCGGACTTGATTTCGGGAAAGTCGATGACAAGCGTGTTCTCGACGCCATTCTCGGAGAGGGCGGTCAGGGCTACGTTGTCCTCGTTCACGTCCACACCGACAACCGTCCGTGAGTCCTGCTTGTCTCGAACGGTCTGCTCGGTGTTGGTGACGTTGACGTGCAACTCGGCGTTTTCGTTGTGGAACAGGGCTTCCGCTGTCCCAATCTTCCACTCGTCGCTCGTGAGCGCGTTCTTGAGAATATCGAGGTGAGCGTCGTCGCCATCAACGACGCCTTTGACGTGCTTGTACGGCTTCGCGCTGATGCGGAACGCCACGTCACCGTTGTCGGTGAGCGACAGGTTGTACCCCTCCTCGTAGTTTGCACGAAGCGGGTACGCGCCGTCCTTAGTGTGACTCGGGTGTCCGAAGTCGTCGTACTCGTAGTAGCTCTCCATCGCGCCGAGGGCTTTGGCAACGACGCGCTGAGTCGTGTTCTTCACGAGGTTGGCGTCATCAGCCACTCGGTCGGGAATCACGTCCCAGTCCACGCCTTCCTTGGCGAGCCGGATGGCTTCGTTGTACACCGAACGGGCTTCGAGCGTAGCGTCGTACAGCAGGCTCCCGTTGTCACTCTGGATGTTGAGTTGGAAGTCCAGCGTCTTGACGAGAGCCTGTGCGTCGGTCATTCTTCGGATTCGTTGAGCCAGTCGTTGACAAGCCCGCGCACTACGTCGGACTTAGTTTCATCAACCTCGATGCACTTCTTCGAGAACTCCTTGTACACGTCGTCCTCGAAGTCCACGGACAGTCGTTTCGTCGAGATCTGCCGTGTCGTGAACGGGATCCGGTGCTCGGGATGCAGTCGGAGGTCGGCACGACGCGTCTCGATGGCGACGAGGTCGTCGACGGAGTCGCGTTCGATGGCCCGAACAGGGGTCGGGGTTGTCCGCCCCGTTCCGAGATCGAGAGTGTACACCACGTCTCCGGGTGTGAGCGCGGCGACGCGGACGAGGCCATCGGTTGTGAGCAGTTCCGTATCGGCTGTGAAACCACCTCGGTCGGTCGGTGGGGAGTGTGCCACGGCTACGCGGTCGTGGCCCCGGCTTCGGATATGAAGATTCGGACCCGTTCGTCACCGTGACTGGTCGTACACCGCTGGAGACTCCGTTGAAATCCGCAGTCGCAGACCGTTCGGTGAGTCAGTGCTGAATACAGGGCGCGAGTCAGTCACTCTGGGTCGTAGGGATTGGTAACGGTATCGAGGCGGTAGACATCCTCAGCAGCGTCAAAGTCGTCGTCGAACGCGTAGAGGTAGCCGAGACCTTCGGTCTGCATGTAGGCGACAATGCAGGCATCGACGAAGGAAAACTGCTCGTACTGCCGGAAGAGCGCTTTTCCCGTCGCGAAGGCATCCCCAGTCAGCGAGTCGATGTGGAAGCGAGCGTTTTCTTCGATTCGGTCGAGGAAGTCGGTCGCAGCATCGTGACCTGCGTGAGTCGTCAGTCCGTTCAGCGTCTCTGCGAGGACATAATCGAGAATTACCGCCTCAGGGAGGTCAGCAGTATCAATACCTCGCAGAATTGGGAATGCGTCGTCGTGCGCACTGTCGCGACGATACACCGCTGCAAAGAGAACTGTCGTATCTACGAGTGCCCGCGGCATCTATTCGGCGTCTACGCCCCATGTGTCGTGCTCGGCTGTGGCCTCCGTTTCTTGATCACCGTCGTAGCCGTCGAAATCACCGAACGTACCGCAACGCTGCTGGACGACTTGGACGCGGAGCGTCCCATCGTCCTCGATGTGCCAGCGGAGTTTGTCGCCGTCGTCGATATCGAGTTCTCGACGGATGTGAGCGGGAATATTCGCCTGATTTCCGGACACCTTGCTCTCAGAGTCGACACTCTCACTACTCATGGGCGTGAGTAAGAGACCGTATGTGATAAATTGTAGTGTGCCCGCACACTGCAAAACCGAGCGTGATGACTACACCCTCTGTATCGGTCACGTCGTTATTGACAGAGATCGAGTAGTTAGTCGAGAGGTTCGCTGAATACAGGGCGCGAGTCGTGCATTTTTGTGAAACCGTGAGAAACGTGATCCGCTATCCAGTTGGATGAGTACCCCCGGGTCATCCCGGGCTTGGCACGGACTGTCTCAGCATCCAATGGATGGCTCGCCCCGACGTTGACGGAGCCGTCTCCTCGAAGAGGTCCAAAGAGGTATTTTCGGTCGATCAGTGGACTGTGACTGATAGTCTGTCTTGGTCGGTTGATTCTGCGGTACCCTACCAGGTGGACGACGGTCACGTGATTGTACCTGGCAACGCACTCCCTGAAATAGGGAGAGCAGTATCATTCAGAAAGACCCAATCGTGGACCGGTGGTCGCCTAGGCGGCGAACGGGCCGGTCTCGGGGAACGATCCGAGCTGGGTGAACAGCCCCAACATATCACCCAGAATCCACGATTCTACGATCTGGCCGTTCTCAATGCGGTGGATATTACTGACGTTGATCGTTCCTTCGACATCCGTGGCGGGTATTCCCATCAACTCGCCGTCGTGGGTACCGGTGTTCGTAAGGAACGCACAGACGTATTCGCCGTCCTCGTCAGCGAAAACGAGGTCCACGTTGGACTCGAGGTCCGAAAACGCCTCCTGGTACAGCCTGATGTTCTCGAGGAGCTCGCCACGGCCGGAGAGCTGCATGCCCGTCACAGGCCCGTGCTGGACGAAGTCGTCGGATACGATATCGTCGAGCCGGTCGTAGTCGCGGCTGTTCCAAACTTCCTCCGTGAGTGTCATAACGAGGTCGATGCTGTCCTGGTTGGTTGCTGTAGCTGCCATTGCATTTGTCACCATAGTCTTACAGGGCTCACAGCACGATAAAGAGCTATTACGTATTCTGGGGAGGTTCAACGGCCCAGATACCGGCTATACGTCAGTTGATACTGTGCGTACTATTGCTGGATGCGAATCACTTCCAACACCGGTTAGCACCCCCATCCCGGATACGCGAGGCATGTTTCACTTACAACTCATGTACAGTCAGCGGGTCTTGCACACCAGTGGATACGATACGCTGCGATGATTGGGTCAAGCCCGAACTGAGGGAGAGCAAGTTGCTGAATACACCTCTCTATATTCAGCATTTCATTCCACTCAGTCTCAGACGAGTTCGATGGAGCCACGCTGGATCCTGTTCGTTACCCATCGCATCGAGAACGTAGCATACGTGCCACGTCCAGTCCACGACGCGACCGCCGGCAACGACGATCCGCGACCTCGAGATTCATAATCGGATTCGGGGTCTTGAACCGGTTCTGAAGCCGCTTCTGTCGGGGCACCTGCGTGGAGCTCGAATTCATCATCGACAACCTCGCCCGCAAGGACACCACCTGACCCCGACACACAGCACCACTAGGAACCCACAGCCGAGACCCAACAATGGCCGTAGAGTAGCGACACCCGGTCTCTCAGGGGCCAACGCCGACAATAGGGCAGACGCGCGACGCCGAGACGGGGCCCCCACAGCGGCATCGCGAGCGTCATAATCGGTTGCCGGCTGGCGATTCGGTGGTCGCAGGGCCGGCATCCGCAGCGAGTGGAGCGCCGGGGAGTCGCACACCGGCCGACAGCGAGCGTGAGCGCGCCGCTCACACGAGATTGGGAAGCGACGCCCCGCTCGGATGGCCGCTCATACACGCCCGCCGATTTCGGGAGCCCACCGCGTCTTGCGGGTGGCGAGCCCGATGATGACGCTCGCCTGACCGACGGTGGCGCCCCGAGCCACCGGCTCCGGGCCACACATCCCGTCCGCCCGGAGAGGACTCACGCCCACGCCCACACCGTCGACGGGCCCCACCGACCGGTCGCGCGGGGCCGTCACGAGCCCGGCCCGGATGGCCCTACGCCTCCAATCGACTGCGCACCCACTCCACCGGATACATCGCCGTCAGCCCCGGCGTCTCGAGCCGGAACTGCTGGGGTGGCGTCGTCTCCGCATACGTCTTCTCGACCCGCGGCTCGCCGTCGGCCGGATCGTTGAGGGCACTGAGTACCTCGTGGCCCGCCCGCTGGGTCATCACGATCCAGATCGCCTCGTCGACATCGCACGCGGCGATCTTGTCGAAGTCGGACGGCACGGCCTCGTGGATGTCGTTGTTGATGCGCTCGACCTCCACCGCAACCCGGATCGCGCCCTCATCGTCGAGGCCAGCAATGTCGAGCCGGTGGTTGTCGTCCAGATCGTAGTATGGCACCACCTCGACGACGGGCGAGTCGGGGTCGTCGACGAACGCCTGTGTCAGATACCGACGGCCCACCTCGACGGCGAAGACGTGCTGACTCGACTCCTCCAGATCACCCTCGCCATGGCCGTAATCCACCCCCTGGCGATAGTGTTCCCCGATGACGTCCCGGCCCGCGGGGGACACCGAATAGAGCCGATGGGGATGATCCGTGTCGTGCCGCAGAAGATCGGAGGCAAGCAGTTCGTCGACCGCCTCGCGATCGATCCCGACGTACTCCTGCAGGCGGAGCATCGAGTCGCGGAGCAGGTCGTAGCCCGGTGGCTCGTAGCGACGTTGCTGGGCGTTGTAAACCGCCTGCAGGAACATGAGCTGGGCATCCGACCAGTCGCTGTCCGCTCGCTCCGCCGGTGTGAGCTTCAGGTTCAGGTCGCAGATCGGGATATCGTCCCGGTTGACTGCCTCGGGATCGTGACAGCAGGCGATCGCGCGCTGCATCCCGGCCGGCGAGGGATCGTAGCGATTGTCACAGGTGTCACAACGGAGCGCGTGGAGTGCACCGTCGTACTCGACCCAGGCCGGAAGCCGCATCGTGTGGGGCAGGGCGGAGTCGACGCGACGGTCGGGATCGGTCGCCGATTCGGCGTCGGTCTCGGTGGTGGGTTCGGGGTCGGTGAGCGGCACGCCCGCCTGCGACCGTGTGCGCGCCCGCACGGCGGCGATCGCGTCGGCGACCTGGTCGGCGCCGGCCTCAGCGGCGCGGGGGCCCGTCTCTGCAGCCGGATGGCCGGCTGGCGGGCGGGCGGACTGCAGTCGGAAGGGGCGGGGTGCCGGCGTGTCGAAGCCCGCGGGCAGACTCGCGAGCCACTGGCCGCGCCGGAGGCCACGCAAGCGATTCGCAACGGCCTCCGCAGGGTGGTCGTCGGTCGCGAACCGTTCGGCGAGGTCCGGATCGACGCCGATCGGGCCCGTGAGGACGGTGCCGACGTTGTTGAGCACTTCGTCGGTCGCGGCCCCCGTGGGATCCGCCTGGTCAAGTTGGCCGGGGAACTGCATCGCGAGCGTGAGCGCGCAGTCGAAGCCGCGGCCCTGGGCGAGCAAGGTCGTCACGAGATCCGTCGCCGCGACGCTCGCGGCCTCTTCCAGATAGCAGTTGACCAACGGCAACTGGTCGGCCGCACGGCGTCGGCGCCGACGGCGCAGGGCCGTCCAGAGGTTCGAGAGGAGGACGAGCGTGATCGCGCGCCGTGTCTCGACACGGAGGCCGCCCAGATCGAGGACGATCACCACGTCCTCGTCGAGATAGTGGCCGAGATCGAAGTGAGCGTCACCATCACCGTCATCGTCACCGCCACGGTCGTCGCCGGACGCCGCCGACGTTTCAGCGTCAGCAGTGGGCCCCACGGCGTCGGGGGCGGTCCTGATCGCATCGGGCACGTGGTCGAACAGACGCGCGAGCCGTCGGTCGGCCGGGATCTTCTCCAGGCGATTGGCCACGCCCTGCATCACTTCGTCGAACGTGCGGGCGCGGTTCGCGACGACACCCCCGAGCATGCGTTCGAGATCGGGATCCGAGACGGAGGGCGCCGACTGGCGTTCGTGCATCCGACGGGCGGCCCCGTGCAACTCCCGGTGCGTGAACGCGTCGGCGCCGTGGACGGGATCGAACTGTGCGCGGACGAGATAGCGGATGATGTCGGGGGCGCGGACAGCCTGTTCGAAGCGCTCCCGCCCCATCAGTGCAGTCAGGATCTCGATGTAGTGATCGACGATGTCGTCGACGGCGGTCGCCCGCGGAACACCCGCCTCGACATCGGGGCGGACGTCGAAAAACGAGATGGCGGGGAGGACCTCACTGCAGTCGAAGTAGCGGACGTTGTCGAGGTGGCCGTACGCCGCATAGTGCGCACGGAGGTAGTCCGTGGCCATGCCGTCGCCCTTGGGATCGATGAGGAGATCAGCGCCGTCGGTCGCGGCGTGGTTGTCGCGGATGGCCCGGACGAGCGCCGTGGACTTCCCGGAGCCGGTGCGACCGAGCCACGCCGTGTGGAGGGGCTGCAGGGAGAGCGGCAGGGCGATGGGCTCGTCGGCCGCGGTGCCGTCCTGATCGAGCGGGCGGCCGAGGGTGAGGCCCGGGGGCTCGTAGGCGTCGAGCCGCGTTGTCGGCGGCTTGGGCTGGGGCGCGCGGTCGGCCGGGAGCACGTCGAGCGCGCGGCGACTCGCGGCCGGACAGGCCGCCCCGTCGAGGAGCCAGAGACTCCCGAGCGCGGCCGCGTCGACGACGAGCCCCTGACTTCGCAGCGGTGTGCCCGGGAGACGGGTGCGAAGGGCCGCGTAGCGCGGCGGGTGTACGCGACGCTCGCGGACGGCCGTGGCAACCGCGGCGGCGTCGTCCCCGCGCACCCGTCGCGTCGTGAGTGTGTAGTGGGGCCCCGAACATGCGCTGAACGCGGTCGCACACTCCCTGAGCGCGTGGTCGGGGGCAGGGGGTGCCCCGGTGTCGGTCCCGGCGTCGGTCCCGGCGGCCACGAGGCGGGCGTTCACGACGAACGACCGCGCCGGTTCGGCGGCCGCGATGGCGTCGAGTCGACTGCGATCCGAGGCCGGAAGGGCGTTGGCTGCGCCCGATCCCGGTCGCGTCGGATCGGCGTTCGCCGTGGGGGCGTCTAGGCCGAACAGCGTCGTCAGGACCTGCTGACCGAGGGTATCCTGCCCGGCCTCGATGTCCGCACGCCGGGCGTCGGCGGCCGCCGTCCAGTCCGGCTTGGGCTGGAGGAGCACCTGATATACCATCGGCGTCTCTGCGGCGGCCATCGTCTCGGCGACGGCCGCGAGCGGGATCCGCGCCTGGTCCTCGGTGTAGAACCGCTCGAACCGGGTGAGGCGGGTCTGCCAGTCCTGGCGGCGATCCGGCGCACCCTCACAGACGAGAGCGACCGGGGCGGCGTCAGTCGCGGTGGTCGGATCCAGCGTCGCCGGCGCTCGCTCCACGCGGTCGATGGCATAGGTGTCCGGGAAGAGCGTATGACAGAGGCGATCGAGTGGGTTGAGGCCGGTCGCCTGTCCGGCCGCATCGATCCCGACGAGGTACTCGATTCGGTCGCCATCGCTGTGGAGGCAGCCCTCGATCGTGGGTGGGTCGGTGCTGTCGAGGAGGTCGGTGAGGCCTGTCCGCTCGCCGTCGGCGAGTGCATGGAGGCGCCGACACTGCAGATGGACCGTTTCGGGGTCGAGCGAATCGGTCGCCGGCTGGATGCGCAGATACTGGCGGGTGGCGGGCGCGGACTCGTCGCGTGACATCGTCGGCGTCGTCGCCGTGGCACTGGGTGTGGCTCCGTGATAAATCTCCGGACTGGATTCGGGACGGCTAACGCCGTGGGCTTCCGCCTTGCTACCACTGTGATCTGGCGCTCACAGACCGAAACGAGAACGCATCCTCGCTATGGAGCGTCCCCTCCGTGCCGCAACGAGTCCACATCAGTCCGCAAGTGACTCGAGCTTCTGAATGATCTTCGCGTAGACGGCAGGGGCGCAGTACCAGCCCTCGTCGATCATCGCATCAATCACGGTTCGGGCATCGTCGACACCGAGCGTCCCATCGCTAGCGAGTTTCAGCACGAGATATGCCGTCCCTCGGGTGGTGATTCCCTCGGCCGCTGCAACGTCACGACCGTACGTCTCATCCATCACGGCCACGCCATCGTGGGCGTCTGCGCAGGCGAGGACAGCGACATCGGCATCGCTGAGGTTGCTATTATCCTGGAGGCGGGTCAGCAGTGGGGTGGTCTCGACCGACATGATATCAAACCGGTCGGCGTCGACGCTGCGCTCGATGCGACGGGCGTCCGGATATCCCTGCTCGAGACCAGTTTCGACGACCTCCTCGTAGACGCGCTCCGGGAGTACGCACGACGCTTCAAAATGCTGGACGAGCGCGAGACGGTCGATCTTCGCGAGGTAGATGAGCGGCGTGGCGTCGAAGATCCACATTCACAGCGCCTCGAGATCAGCGTCGAGATGGTCGTCCGCTACCCACGTGATATCACGTTCTTTGGCGAGTTGGGCAAAGTCCCAGACTGACATCCCTGCCAGCTCAGCCGCCGTGCTAAACGTGACGGTGCCTGCCGCGAGTTGATCGAGGGCCTGTTCGCGACGCCACGCTTCGAGTCCCTCGGAGAGGAGTTTCCGAACGGCCGTACTCCGGTCGAGCTTCTCGGCCTCGAGATACGCCTCGAGTTCGGCCTCCAACTCGTCGGGCACGCGTGTCGAAATCGTTCCCATACTGTTTACATCGTGTACGATGTATACAAGCGCTTCGGTGCTTCCGATGGAGTGGCTCCGGTGTGGTGAAGCATATTCACAGTCACTGAAAGAGATCGGTGGGATACGGGAGATATCAACCAACAACTGGGATGGAGTTCGGAGGGTGTTGGTTAATATAGTGAGAGTCCGAGTCAGTCATCCGACTGTCGGCACTCGCCAGCCACTGGGTTTGTATGCGCCGGAAGGCGTGAGGCGCGCTCGAAGCGCGTCCAGAGCGTGCGTTTCCATGACTGGACCCGAGATAATCGACGACACAACGGCCGATTACGCTCAATCTCGCGGCAAACGGGGGCTACCGCAGGAGACGGGGTTCAGGTAACTATTCCTCGAAGTAAGAACTATATCCTTTAATCTGCAATCCCAAGTATGTCCGAGACAGACGCTGCCGATGGGCCGCCACCCTTCGAGGATGCGTTCGCAAGTGACGACGTCGAACAACGCATCTACGGCACCATCCTGCAGACCCGCAAGCCGACGACGGCGAGTACGATCGCCGACATCGCCGACTGTGACCCCAAGACTGCCCGGAAGTACCTTGGCTGGTTCGACGATTTGGGGATCGTCACCCACCACGATAGCCATCCAGCCACCTACGAACGGAATGACGCGTATTTTGAGTGGCGACGTATCAACCAGCTCGCAGCCGATCATTCCGTCGAAGAGCTTCAGGAACGCGTTCGTGAGCTGACGACGCGCATCACCGAGTACAAGGCGACGTACGACGCCGCGTCACCGGCCGCGGTCGACGCCGTCGCCGCCGCGGAGGGCAGCGACGAGCGGACCATCGACGACGTGTACAGTGACCTCGCCGACTGGGCGACTGCCCGCGAGGAGCGTGACCGATACGAACGCGCGCGCCAGCAACGTACGGGTGGCGAACGCGAACAGGCGTCCGGGTAGCCCACTCGATGGTGCCACCGACAGGCGATGGCGGGAGCCCTGCCCCCATCGATCGCCCCATTCTCGAGTTCCTTCAGACACGGCTCCAAGCGACGAGGCAGGTCTCCCGCGCGGCCATCACGGATGCAAGCGGCCATCTTGAGCTTCAGGTCGTCTTTGCATCGTCATACTACCCAGCGCCCGTCGACGACGCAACCCTGACTGTCCGTTGGTACACGAACGACGACTTCACACTCCACTATCGAGAGCAGTACGCGGACCACGCCTGGGAGTGCCGGTGGGACCGGCACCCGAATCCACACGAGACACGAGACCACTTCCATCCCCCGCCAGACGCCCCGACGCCCGGTGAGGACGCAACGTGGCCGGACGACCATCGTGACGTCGTTGCGCTCGTCCTCTCCGAGATCGAAGACCGGATCACGGCCCTCTGGAGCGAGTAAGGGCCACGGTCTCACGTGGTGTGTTTATCGGCGTCCCCAGAACGCGATGCGTTCTGGTGTGCGAACGAGACGCGAGGCGTCTCGTTAACGCCAGAAGGCGTGCAGCGCGCGACAGCGTGCGCGGCGTGACTCACTATGGCTGATCCCGATCCGAACGACGACACGAGTGCCGACTACGAACAGTTCGAGCAAGCGCTACTCGCCCAGGACCGCGACCTCGCCGGCGTCGACACGGCGGACGACGACGACGCCACAGCCCGTCGCTTGGTCGACGACCTCATCGACGCGAACGTCGTCACACCCCTTCCCGAGGACAGCGTCCTCGTTCACGAGCCGAGCGGCGCCGCATTCGATTCAACCACGCAGTTGGCTGTCTTCCACCGTGGTTGGACCGCCGGTCGCGACGACGCAGAGGGCGAGTGATGCAGCAGACGCTCGTTGGCTGCGCGTTCTGCGACGCGCCGCCCGGCACCGAGACTGGTGCGGCCCACACCTGGGGCCAGGACGAGTGGGTCACCCACCCGATCTGCGTCGACTGTGCCATCCAGACGCGGCCAGACCCCGACAAGCACGACCACCACGCTTGCGACGGCTATGGACTCGTCGTCGATGCGCTCGCGGCACTCACGCGCTTCCGCGTGGAGGTCGGCCATCTCGAAGGGGCGTTGCAACTATGCGAGCGGTGTAGTCCAGGTGGGCCAGCGACATACTGGACGCGCGACCTCAAGGAACATCTCCTCTCGACGCCACCAGAGTGACCCACATCCTCTTTACTAGTTCGCTGTAAACTGTAATCAAGACCAGCCCGTGTCGCGCACCTCAAGCCGCTCCGATGGCGACATCGTGCAAGACTTCCTCTCGGTTGCAGCCCTCCTCAAGAAGCCACAGCTGGCCCAGTTGTATGCGTCTCTCGCTCACGAAGATGAGGCGACCGTCCCGGACGTGAGAGGCGACCTCGAGCTCGCCCAGGGGACCGCCTACAGCTACGTCAACCGGCTCGTCAACACTGGCGTCGTCGAATCACGCAAGACGAGCAACCACAGCGGTACGCCGCCCGCGAGATCGACCTGACCGTGACGACGGCCGACGGCGACCGGGAGTATACGGTCACGGCGGTGCTGATCGACGCCGTTGGGCGGCGGGAGACGAACGCAGACATCGACACCTACATCGACCGCCACGGCGTCGCCGGCCTGGCGACGGCGCTCACCTACGCCGTCGCCCGCGAACGCGGCAATGTGACCCATCGGATGGTGGCTGAGGATCTCGATATCTCGCCGCTTGCAGCCGAGATGATTCTACAGGCGCTCCGGCCCGTCGTCAACGAGCACTACGATATCGAGGCAGCAGGGGCGTCGCTCGATGAGTTGGACATCGACGACGATGACGCGATGACTGTCAACACCACTGACGGAGAGAACCGATAACTAGGCCATCCCACACAATCGACGATGAGGCCTGATATCGACGGTTGAGAAACGGTTAACGGGCGGCATGAGAAAGTCGGATACGTGACTGACGATCTCGCGTATCCCTCTGTCGAACTCGTTCTGGATCTCCACGACCAGACCGTGGCAGAAGGCGACACCACGGAACCAGGAGTTCGGTCAGAAGACGCGATTTCCTCAGCGTTGCAGTATCTCTCGGAGGGGTTCTTCGGGGAGGTTCCCGAGACGATCCATGACAAAGCTGTCCATCTGATGCGACTGCTCGTTGCGGAGCATCCATTCGTCGATGGGAACAAACGAACAGCGCTCCGAACGGTGGTCGTTTTCTATATGATGAACGGGTACCGGTTCGAGTACGGTGATGAAATCCGGGCCCTTTTGCACCGCTTCGCAACTGACGAAGCCGCGGTCGACACAGAGACTGCAGTCATCTACTTCCGGGCCTGTACTCGTCGCAACTGATAAACGGACACACAGAGTATACTCAACAGAACAATGGCGTCCAGCACCGATTCCTCGACGGCGGTCGACGATGAGGTTCGCCAGCTTTACGAGCGGTATCAGGCGGCCGAGAGCGATGCCGAACGTCGCGAGATCGCCCTTGAGATGGGGAAGCTTGACGGACGCCGCCACGCGGAGATCTATGCAGCACTCGAAGACGAGTAATTCGTCACGCTTACTCAGTGTTTCCGTGGCTATCGACGGAGCAGCCAGTTACGTCACTGAGCTTGGAGAGGAGGACTCCTATGCTGAGCTCACATGAATTTGAAGACGATCAGCGCCGGAATATAAACGAGATGGCCGCTGCTGACGAAACCGATCCGGTTCGGTTCGCGGCCGCTCGCAGCCGGGTGCGTGGCCGATGACCGTCGAGGACGCGGGCACTCAGGAAATCGCGGCCGCTTACTACGATGACGAAATCACTATCCACCAGCTCACAGAGCTCGTCAGCGCCGAAGCGGCGGCGAACCTGTGGGTGTTGAAACAGCAGTTGGACGAGGACTTCATTAACGAAGTGGCTGACGCGTGACCTCCTACAGCGTCGCCCCGTTACTCCCCTTGTTGACCCTCCTCACAAACGTCGCAGGCGTTGTGGAAGGCTGACCCGCCATTCCACTAGCTTCAATCGCCGCTCCAGTCGGTAAACGGCATAGCTGCTACTGGTGCCATCGAACCCACCCGGTTTACCGCCGCTCGAGATTGTCTGCGCGACCGGGGACCACCTCCAGACCCGACACCGGGACGCTACGACAACTATGGCGGCCAATACTACTCGGCTTAGTTGATCGGAAACCGAAGGAGTGCTCCAAGGCCCCCGAATGCAGTATCGAACTGGGCACCTCGATCTGTGTCAGTCGACACAACGAGACACTCACCGCCTTGGTCGGTCGTCGCTTCCTCCAGCTCACGAATGGCCGCTGGTGGCCGTGCGTCGGAAACGAGAAGGACGTCGACTGCTCCATAGTCGAGGGCGGTTTGCGTTTCATCAGCTCCGTAGGCGACATCTCCACCCTGACCCAGCGCCGTGCAGAACCGATCGAGGGCTTCCCGCTCCCGTCGGCGCTCAGCATCAGACAGTACGTCCTCGGCACGCTCAATGAGCTGCGCGAGACCCTGCTTGGTCGCGTACTCAATCTGATAGACGCCTCGTATGTGGTCCCGCAACTCGTGGTGGAGATAGTCACCCTGCTGGAACTCGTCGACGGTGATCGTCGTCCCGCCGAGGATGACGCCATCGACAGTGGGCTCATCGAGGAACGTCTGCTCGGCAGCGTCGGCGACCTGCTCGAAGAACTCGTGTTTCTGGCGGTCGCGCTCGCGTTCGAATCGCTGCGCACTCTGACCGCCAGCACGGGATTTTCCCATCACCTGGCTCTCGAAGGTCCGGCTGGAAACGATGCGTTCGCCGGCGAGGCGATCGAGGGCGGCACGGCCCCGTTCGAGGACGATCAGACCGTACACCGCTGATGGGGTGAGCGCCTGCTCGACGGGGGCTGTCTCGAATTCGGCTGCACAGCGGTACAGTGAGACGTCGACAGGGACGTCGAGATCGTCGAAGACGGCATCCTGCAGCTCACCGTCGACGACACCAGCGTAGATGACGAGGCCGCTTGATGGCGTCGCTTCGTACACTTGGAGGAGGCGTCGGATACGTCCGAGAGCGTCCTGGACGTGAGTTCGTGTCTGATCGGATTTGATGTTCGCAGCCTGTGCATATTCGCGGTCGATGCGCCCACGGACCGCATGGAGTGATTTGTCTGGCGGGACGGCCACAGTGATGAGCTCGGTGCCCTCGCCACGGTAGTTTGTGAGCTGGTCAATTCGATCGCGGAGTTCGTACTCGGTGGTCTGCATTTGTCTCGGTGAAAGCGGCGTCGCTGCTCGATGAGAAGGCGATACACCCGCCGGCGCCGCTACCAACTACGAAAGAACAGAGCAAGCGCTCATCGTCCGCACGTTCACCCGTTGCACCGGCGGTGTGTGGTGCATACTATATCGTTCGCGACGGTGCAGAATAATGCTTCCGTCGAGACGGTTAGCGGTGGCCGAGAACGGATAGAACGCCCTCGACCGCTCGGCATCCCGCGACCCACACTGCGCTCCTCGTGCCTGTGGTGCTTGCGGGGTCGGGGGACGACCGAGACGACCTCGCCCTTCTGAGCCCACCAGGATATCGGCTGTGTGACTGAGCGACGAGCCCGGTTGAACAGATTCTTTGTTACGGCACGCCCCGCGCGCCGCTGCCGCCTTCCGGTGAGCAAGCTCACCGGCGTCCCGCTCACTCCGTTCGCGGGACCTCCGCGTCGCTCGCGACCGACCATTCCGGGCGTGCGGGCGCTCTCCGCACCGCCCGCGCCCGGTCCGGGCTAAAATGCATGTGCCCTCGCGCCAGCGCTTCTCCCGTTTCGGTCCCGGACTTCCGGAGGCTTCCGGGACTCCCCGACCCGCGACGGACGTGGTTGCGTCGCGGGCGAAACGGGGAATGCGCTGGCCGCTCGCTCCGGGCGGGTCGGCGCGCGCGGCTGGATGGGTGGCCAGCCCGTCGGCGCGCGCCGCTCGCGCCCTGACGGGCGCTCACTACGGCGCGAGCGGCGCGCGCAGTCACGTCTGGCGGGCTGTGTCCGTCAGAACCCACCGCGTTGGAGGCGCGGTGGGTGGGCGCCGTGCAGCGCCGTGGAGCAAGTACTCCGATGTCAGATAGGAACGCCATCGCTGAAGAGGTTTGGGTCGACGAACAGATCGAACGAACACGCGAGCAGCGCGAGGCGGATGCAGAGCGAGCCGACACGCCGGCCCTCCGGCCGAGCGTCGAGCAGGACACCCAGGCAAAAGTCGATCACGCGGACGACGAGTGGGTCGACGGCCGGCTGTTCGGCCAGACGCTCGCGGCCGAGGAGCAACACAAGGCGCGCGAACAGGAGATCGCCCGGACGCGACGCCGGCTGGACGACCGGCAGGACTCGGATCGGGAAGCCCGGACGCGCCGGCGGGTGACCGAGCGGGCGGCGACGTGGCACGAGCAGACGCAGCTGACCGATGCGCGGGAGCACCTGTCCCAGGACGATCTGGCCGCGGTGAACCAGCAGGCACAGCGGTTGTGCGAGCGGCTGGGGGCGGGACGGCGGCTGTCGCGGTCGCAGATCGCCCGGAAATTGGCCGAGCACGTCCTGGCCGGTCGGGAGCTGTTCGAGGCGGTCATCCAGATCGCCGAAGCGGCGGAGACGGCGCCGGGACGGATCATCCCGATCGAGGCGGTGCCCGAGGTGGACCGGGGCGAAGTGAGCATCGAGGGGAAAATCAAGACGCTGTTCGAGAGCCAGCATCCCAAGATCAGTCAGGTCGGGCTGATCGGGGATGAGACGGCGAAAATCAAGTTCACCAGTTGGCGGCGATCAGAGCAACCCACCGTGCGCGAAGGCGAGCGGGTGCGGTTCCGGGCTGCGGCGAAAAACTGGTACCGGGGTCGCTGTTCGGTTGCGCTGACGAGCACAAGTCGGATCGAGTTCCCGAATCGCGGCCGGTGGTGGGACGCGTAGGTCGCCAGTTCCCCTCTTTTTTGTTGGACGCCGGACCAGCCCGGACCCCACCGCCCCACCCACCGCTCCGTGCTCGCTCCCGGTGGTCGCTGCGCGCGCAGCCACGACCTTCGCTCGCGGAACAAGCGCTTCAGAATCACGCTTCATTCAGTTGGGACGCGGTATGATTATGTGCGCCTACGTGAGTGAGGCGCTATTATTCAGCGCCCTGATGCTCGATGGATGCAGCAGAGGAGCAATACACCTGTGAACGCTGTGGCGCAGAATTTGAAACACCAGCCGCGAAAGGAGGACACAAACGGGGGCACCAACTCAAGATCAGCCGCGAAGAACTCCAAGCGGAGCTTCAGCGGCTCGCTGATATCGGCGACGGCCCACCTACAACGACGCTGATGCGTAACGAAGGAATCTACAGTATATCGACGGTAAGAGAGCGATTTGGCTCGTGGGGGGAGGCAGTACGATCAATCGGACTCGTCCCAGCTAATATCCACGACATTCGCCCGGGCGATCTCAAGGCGGATCTCGCCGCCGTGGCAACGAAACTCGGTCGTCCACCCACGGCAAGCGAACAGCGGGAGTTCGGGGACTACCCCATGTCACAGTTCCAGAACGAGTTCGGAAGCTGGAACGATGCACTACGGGCAGCGGACTTCCAACCACATGCCGAGAAGAACATCCCCGACGATGCGTTGCTGGAGGCGATACACGACTTGGTCGAAGCACTCGGGACCGCACCAACAGCAAGCGAGATGCACAAACATGGCCGGTACTCCCATCGTCCGTATTTTCGCCGATGGGACGGTTGGCAGGCAGCGATCCGGGCGGCCGGATACGATCCGGTTGGTCGCCCGTCCGGCCCGGCCAACTACAAGTGGAAAGAAAATCCGGCCCACGAGTGGCGTGAGTACGGTGACAACTGGCCCCAACAACGACAGAAAGCTCTTGAACGCGATGGCTACATCTGTCAAACACCGGGCTGTGAGTGGACCCAAGAGGCACACCGCGAGGCGTTCACCGGAGGACTCCACGTACATCACATTCGCCCACTGAGTGCGTTCGGAGCAGACGGCAATGAGGTGGACTTTGAGCGAGCCAACCGCTTGGAGAACCTCGTGACGGTCTGTGCCGAACACCACCATCTTTGGGAACGTGCGTCACCGCTTCGGCTTGACACGCGGTGAGCCGCTACACGGTCCCAGCTGCCCCTAATCAAGGAGGGAAAGTTTGTGGTCTATCGTCGGACCAGCCCAAGCCCCACCGCCCCACCCTCCGCTCCCGGCCTCCCTCCGGTCGGCCGGCAGCCACAACCGGAGTCACAGCTTTCAGGAGTGGTATCTTGGGGAGCAACATCGCTGTCACAACGGAGTCTGTTTATTTGCCCCGTAGAGGGGCGGAGGGCACATCAGAACGTGCCTCCGAGCACCAATGTCCGAGGAACGTACTCCACGGCCCGTGAACGGCTTCGTATTCACCTCCGCGAAGCCCGCCGCAGACCGACTCGCCAATCGTGGAAGCACAGTTAGACGCCGGGAACGACCTGCCGCCGACCTCCATGCGCGAGTGTCCCGTCTGTGGGAAGGTCGGATTGCCAGAGCGCGACCGCCGCTGGTGGGAGGAGTAGGGGGCGAGGCCCCTTCTTTTTCTGTTGAGTACCGGACCGACCCAAGCCCCACCACCCCACCCACCGCTCCGTGCTCGCTCCCGACGGTCGCTGCGCGCGCAGCCACGACCGTCCTCTGGAGAAGGGGTTCGAAGGCTGTGTATGCACGTACTCCTTCGGTGACTCTCATGAGGCATGATATCACTCCGGATTCGTGAACGTCGTCAGTTCCGGCACCCACGTCTCAGCCAGTTCCCGGCGAATCTTCGCCCGGTCCCACCCCAACGGTGACAGCAGGCTTTCGACCGCTCTGACGAGCTTCGTCTCGTAGTACGACGGATCGTACGACTCGATCTCTTCGTGGGCCAACGCGACCCGCTCCCGCGAGGTCGTCTCGTCGTCCACGACCACGTACTCGATGTCCTGTCCCGGATGGACAGTGAGGTCCTGGTCGTGCGCACGCTGCAGGGCGGCCACGTTCTGCGTTTGGGTAGTATACCCTTCGAGTGGCTTGGAGACGCGATTCCGTTCGACGAGCTGCTCGACCGGCACCGTTCCGGCATGAAGACGCTTGATTGCGTCCTGAAGACGGTCGAGTACCGCCTCCGGCGACCGGGTCGTATCGAAGCGTTCGAGACACGCCCGTTGGACGGCCTCGATGAATGGTGGGGTCGACCGCTGGCGCGCCTCGATCCCCCGAATCTTGAACTCGTCCGTGTCGGCGACCGTGCCGAAGTATTTGGTCAACGCACCGGCCTGGCTCTCGCGCTGTGGGACGAACGCAACCCAGTCGTAGTGCGCTTCGTGTTCGAGTCGGATGTCCACTATCTCGGTGATCTCCGACGCCAGCGTATCGAGCGCCGTACGCTGATCGGCGTCGACATCGGGATCCGGTGTCACCCAGATCGAGTCGACGATCCCGTGGACGACGCGCCAGCCCCCGGCTTCCAACCGCTGTTTCGCCGTCAGCAGAATCTCACGGGCGAACGCGTTGATCGCCTCGTGACACTCGATCCGGCCGAACTTCGCGTTGTTGAACCCTTGATAGCCGAAGCAGGCGACGAGGATCCACTTGAGCGCCCCCGACCGACCGTCGAGCGCGTCGAGGCGGGCCTCGTCGGGGGCGTCACGTTGCTTCTCCCGGCGGAGTGCAGCCTTGATCTCGTCACGGGTGTCGATGATCGGCTGCAGGACGTCGACGAGATAGCCGCGATCGTCGCAGATGGCGTAGTCGAGGTCGGGCACGTCGGCGCGGTCTCGATGGCACTCGCACCGAATCACGTCGGGGGAGACGTTTCGGGTGCAGATGATGTTCGGATACAGACTGGAGAAATCGAGTTCGTGGACGTCTTCGTGGACTCCCACATCGGGCGCGAAGATGAAGCCGCCGCGGTCGGCGTCGTGGAGCGTCCCCATCGATTTGAACCGTTCGTGGCGCCAGGAGCGCCAGGGCACGAGCACGTCGCGGGCGTGGGCTTCACGGATCTGGATGGCGGTGAGGACGTTGCCGATCGAGGCCCAGGCGAGTTCCTGCAGGGGTTTCCGGGACCGCGAGACGAGATCGAGGACGCCGTCGAGGTTCGTCTCCCCGTAGAAGAACGTGTTCGACTCGTCGATGATCGCGCGGCCGGGGATGTTGTACCGTGCCGGGGAGTGACCGACGCGGCCGTAACTCGCATACGTGGAGCGGCGTGCGAGTTGCTGATAATCAACGTCGGGCCACCGACTCAGTGTGAAGTCGTCGATCGCCGCCGTCGTGGCCATCTCGTGGAGTGTCGGAATGAGCTGACTCGTCGCACAGATCACGACGTCCGGGTCGTGGGTTTCGACTGCAGCTTGGACGGCGGTCAGGATGTCTGTCGCGGAGCCGCTGACCGTCTCGCCGTCGATGGAGAGCGTCGTGTACGTCTCACCGTGCGATTCGGGCTTCGGCACGCCGAGGCGGAGCGTCGACAGGTCGGTCGCTGGTGTCGGGTCGCGATCGGTTTCCAGACAGTAGCGAAATTCGCGTGTAACGTCGACGTTGAAACAGGCGAGATCGCCGACGGGGACGTCCGCGAGCTGACGTGCTTGGCGTGCGAGCGGCGTGACGCGAGTGATCTGCGCGGTGTCGACGGCGAGGACGGGCGCTTCGTCTCGCCGAAACGCGGGGCGTCGCTCGACGATCTGGGTCCTGACGACGTCCGGATGTCGGTCGTAGACCCTCCGGAGGGTCGTGAGATCGACGTCCAGCTCCGGTGAACGGGGCGCGACGTAGAAGCGCGGCGTGTACTCGTCGTGCTCGGTCACGACGGCGCCGTCGGTGGTCGCCTCCCATTCGAGGACACGGCCGTCGTCGAGGAAGTCGATGGTGAACGGCATCGTTCACGTGTTCGTCGCGGAGGTGTCGGGCTCCTGGTCGTCGCCGTCGTCCAGCCGAGCCTCAAGGGCTGCGAGTCGCGCCTCGTGTTCGTCCAATCGCGCCTCCTGTTCGAGATCGATACTGACAAGCGCCGGCAGGAGTGGCTGGTGGTGGTTCAACAGCCCGCTCGCGTCGGCGTGGTTGCGGGCGTACTCGAACAGCTGGTCGAAGCGCGGCTGCTCGCGGCGCCGAAGCGCGCGCCGGAAGTCCGCCCAGCGCGCTTCGATGGCTCGCAGTGCGTCCCGATACGTCGGATTCGTTCGCCCCATCGCTATCGCCCTCCCGGTCCCGGAGTGGTCCAGGCGTCGCACAGTGGATCCGCCCCCAGCGTCGTCCGCTCCCCAGCGGCGGTCACACCCGTGCCGACGTCGGCTGTGTCGTCCGTCGATCGTGCGGTTGGGGTGGACGCCACGCCGACCTGCGTCGCGCGGGCAGCGAGCAGTTGCTGCCAGTAGGCGACCGTCGTCTGGTAGGAGCTGCCGTCGTCGACCGGATAGATGAGCGTCTCGAACTCGTCGCCGACGATCCGTGGCCCCAGTCGGGTCTGGGTACACTCCAGGTGGTGATCGGCGGCGTTCACAAGGGATCTGGTGATCGCGTCGCGTGTCCGTCGGGTGACGAGCACCGGGACGTCGTAGCTATCGGCGTAGGTCGACAACCGGGCAAGTGTCCGGGCATGGAGCGTCTCGGGGTGTGCGTCATCGAGCGTCTCGCTCTCACGGTACGGGGCGCCGACGGCCGGGGCGACGAGGAGCGAGGGGGGCTGTGGGGACGACGCCGGGTCGGCCGGTGACTGGCGCCCGTGCTTCCGGGTGGTGTGGGTCGCTTCGCGGATGGCGTGATTCACCGCTGTTGGGAGATCACAGACCATGCTGTAGTGTTGATAGGCGGTGACGCCACGGGCGACGTGTATCCGATCCAGTACGCGCTGGCTGGGTGCGAGCCGGGCGAGCGTCGTCGTCGTCGCGTGTCCGTCGGCGTCGATCCAGACGGCCGGCCCATCGTGCAAGAGCAGGTGATCGAGAACGAGCGACTGTAGCAGGGGCACACCACGTCCGCCCTCGATATCGAGGAGCGTGATGCCGTCGTCAAGTGTGGGGAGGCGCCGCTCGTCGGTCGCTGGGGCGGCGTGGTCGGCAAGCGACTGGGTGTGAGCGCCGGTCCGCGGTGGTTGGTCCTCCGCTACTCGCGTCGCCATCGGGGTGACGTTCCGTGGCATATCCGGTTCGAGGCGTCCGTATCCGATAAGCCGCGGCGTGTCGGTTCCGTGGTTCAGGAATGGACGGACGTGCGGCGCACGGACGCTCAGCTGGCGGTCGTGCTGCACAGCGCCGTCGTTTCCGAAACCGGTTCCGGAATCGACTCGCTGGTGGAATGGATCGATCTCTTTGACGATCTGCTCGGCAGAAATTGCTTGCGTAGTGACCACCGAACCCACGTTCAAACGGTCCGACCAACGTATCCACGATCTCATGGCAGTCAGACGAGACAAGCCAGTGTTGCCCATCCTGCAGCTGTGACTTGCGTTATACATGATCTGAGTTACAAGTGATGGATATGCCAACACACAAGACGACCCGTCGTGACGAATGGACAACCTCTCTTTCGAAGGATGCTGACACACGTCTAGTCAGTAATGAGTGCCTGACGCTCCGCAATTACGACGACGATCGTGCACACGAGATACAGATTAGATTCATCCACCACAATGGTGACGTCGTCCTTGCCCGGACCGTTTCCGTTCCGCCCCGGGAAACGGTCAGCATCCACCCCCGTGTTGAACGTGCGATGTACCGAGTCACGGCCCGATTGGAAAACGGTGAGACAGCCACAGCTGACTGCCTACTCGGCAGTGACCCGAGTGAATGTGCGATGGTTGAAACGGGAAACGGGCTGCTTAGTGTTGTCGACGGCCCCTTCTAATTCGATTCCTCGTCAAGTCACCTTCTCCGCCCTAAAGGGCGGAGCTTGTCGGTGAACTCCCGTTCTGGCCGACCCTACTGGGTGGCAGGCGAGTAGCCGCCATTCACGTTCAGCGTCCCCGACTTCAGGGCGAGGTGACGTGTCGCCCCTCCATGCGGAGACTTTTGCTCCGCACGGAGTAGCCGAAATCCGATATTCTTCGCCGCGTTGTAGTCCGCGTTAACCTCGTACCCGCACTTCTGGCAACAGAACCTCGCTTGTGACGGACGATTCTCGTCCAGCGTCGTCCCGCACTTCGAGCAACGTTTTGACGTGTACGCTGGGTCTACCTGCGTGGCTTTGATGCCCTCCGCTTCGGCCTTGTACGCCGTGTAGTCGTACAGACGGTGGAATGCCCACGTATGGAACTTCTTGGCGCCCGGCATCCGGTCGCGGATGTCGGTCAACTCCTCGAAGGCTATCCGGTCGCAGTCGTGCGCGACGGCTTCTTGGACGATGGCTTTCGAGATCCGGTGCAGGTAATCTTCGACCCACCGTGTTTCTCGGTCGCCCATCCGTTCGATGGTTCGATGGGCTGATTCCGTACCTGTCCGTTGCAGGTCGCCACGCACCCGCTCGTACTCCCGACGGCGGTGATTGAGGTAGTCGCCGCTTCAGAACATTCCGGTTGACGTGACGGCAATCTGTTCGATACCGAGGTCCACGCCGAGGACTGTGCTGTTCTCGGCGTCGCCTTCGTCCGGTATCTCGGACTCCACATCGGCCGTTGTTCCGATGTGGAGAAAAAAGGTGTCCGTCGCGTCGCGGTACTGGAGCGTCGCACCCGTGACCTCGTAGTCGTCGTCGTGGAGGAACTTCGTGTGCGGGTTGTCTCCCTCTGGTGGAAGGACGTATTCGGCTTCGATACGTCCGTTCACCGTGGAGAGGGATACGCGGTCGTCGTAGAACGTCGCGCTCCGTTTGTCGTATCTGACGGATGGGGTCGTGAAGTGTGGTTGTGACGCCTTCTTGCCGTTCTGCCAGCGGGCGACGACGCCCTTGATGGCTTCGGCGGCTTTGTTGCGTGCGGATTGAACGAGGTTGGCTTGAAGCCGTGTCTGTTCGCGAACGTCGGAGTACGTCCGGTCGTGGAGTTTGGTTTTCGAGGTGGGCTTGTAGTCGTCCTGCCACGCGTCTTGGACGACGTAGTTGCACGCCCACAGGTACTGCTTGACGGTTCCGTGGAGGAGAGTCGCGTCGCTGTCGTCCATATCGAGTTTGACGACGACCGTGCGACGTACCTCCGCCATACTTCATGTGTAGAACCTTACATTCATGCAGGTTGCGTTTGGTGTGGGGAGTCGGTCGGCCACCGAACGGCGGTTGTTTCTCACCGTGTCGCGTTCCTCCCCGCGGTAAACGGCGGGGTTTCCCGCTTGTAGAAAGATGACACGGCTGCTGGTGTTGCGTTACAGCGGTTCAAGGAGAAAGCCCACGGCTTCAGCCGTGGGATGAATCCGACAACAGCCGAAACAACTACCACGGTTGGTATCGTCGGTTGTGCTACCGAGTCTCGGGTAAGGATATGCACGCCAGCGCGGCGGTAGATGAAGCCCGCTATCCGAGTCGGGGGCCGGACTGGCACGGCCCACAACCCCACCGAACGACGCGAGTGGGGAACCTCTCCGTCGTGGGCACGGTCTGTGACCGTGGAACCCCACGACTTCAGTCGTGGGAGGATGTCAGTGAATGACTCATTTCGAAAATGCGTCTCAGCCGCATGCCGAGTACATCTTCGGCAATCCACTCAGCATTCCTGACTGCTTCGGAGGACTCCTGCGTCTTGGTCAAGACGACATCTGGTGCTGCAAGTGGTCGATACACTCGCCGAAGCTACAGAGCGGTTCCTAGCGAGCGTGCAAAGTTGGCACCCTTTCATTCATATCCGTCGGTTTGCAAATAGGAGCTATGTCGACCTCCCGGGCCGTCATCCTCGTTGTGATCGTCGTCCTTGCAGGCTGTAGCGGTATTGGGGGCGATACCGGTCGTCTGTCCACGGAGACGGCCACGGCGACGGGCACACAGTCTGCAACAGCGACGACCGCACCGGATGCGTCGGCGACGCCGTCGGGAACGCTTGAGATTCACGTCATCAACGTCGGCCAATCGGTGAGCACGCTCCTCGTCGCGCCCTCGGGAGAGACGATGCTCATCGACACCGGTGATTTCACCGACGATGGGGAGTACGTGCTTCAGTATCTCCAGCGCCACGATATCGCGCGGATCGATCATCTGGTCGTGAGCCATAACGACGCCGACCACATCGGCGGGAACGCCGCCATCATCGACTACTACGAAACCCACGCCGATGGTATCGGCGTGATCCATGACCCCGGGATCGCTGCCAGCACGCAAACCTACAACGAGTACCTCGATGCCGTCGAAGCACACGACGTTCGACTCGTCGAGACCCGCGAGGGGGACTCGCTGTCGTTCGGCGGTGCTGCAGTCGGGGTGCAAGTCCTCGGTCCACCGGACCCGTATCTCGAAGATGGGGCCCGTAACGAGAACAGCATCGTCCTCAAATTCACCTTCGGATCGACGAGCTTCCTGTCTACCGGGGACGCCGAAGACGATCAGGAAGCATACCTCGTCGAGCAGTACGGGACACACCTCCGTGCGACAGTCCTGAAAGCCGGACACCACGGGAGCAAGACGAGTACGGGTGGCGCCCTGTTGGAGGCCGTCCAGCCGGAGACGGTCGTCATTTCGAGTGCGTATGACTCACGATACGACCACCCGAACGATGAGACGCTCGGGCGGTTGGCCGAGCGCTCGATCCCGACTTACTGGACGGCGACCCACGGCGATATCGTCGTTGTCAGCGACGGTCGCGGTGTCTCGGTCCGGACACAGCAGGCGGCTCCGACCGATCCCCTCGCGCTCCGAGACGGGACCGCGGTTGCGCCTGGCACCTCGGCGCCAGTCTCCGATCGAGCACGCTTCGGTGGCCGTCCGGTCACTGAGTCCACAACGACGCCTGACGGGAGTCCATCCGCGACAGCGACCGCGACGATGACCGACGGCGGATCAGTCCCGGCAGAGGCGATCGCCCTCGCCGAGATCAACGCCGACGCCGACGGCAACGATAACGAGAATCTGAACGACGAGTACATCGTCCTCGAGAACACGGGTGACACGGCGCTCGACCTGTCTGGGTGGACGCTCACCGATGCAGCGGATCACACCTATACATTCCCTGCGGGATTTACGCTCCCCGCTGGCAGACAGGTCACGATCCACACTGGACGCGGGACCGACACCGACACCGATCTCTACTGGGGGCAAGACTCGGCCGTCTGGAACAACGGTGGCGACACAGTCACCGTTCGGACGGGTGAGGGAACTATTGTCCTTGCGGAGGAGTACTAACTATGGTGGACGATGGGACCTACACCGCAGTCCTCGATCGGTTCGAGGAGGAGGTGGCCGTGTTGGTGCTTGAATCGGACGCCGAAACGATCGGACACGTCGTGGTCGACACCGAGACACTACCTGCGGAGGGCCAGCATCAAGATGCGCTCTTTACTGTCGTGATTCGGGACGATACCCTTACGGAGGCGACCTACCGCCCGAACCGGACCGAGAAGCGTCGGGAGACCGCACAGTCTCGGTTCGATCGGTTGTCGGAGCGCTCCGACTCTGAGCAGTAAGTCGTTCATGTCTCACAGGACGTGCGGCAGCCGGTCTTGCTAGGCCCCAGCACCCGTCTCGGCTACGCCTCTCGATTCGGTGTACGGGGCCTCTCGGTCGGTGCGAACGCAGCATGGCGTCGCTGAGACAAGCTCAACGCGGCTGCGGACAACCTCCGTGAGAGCGCCGAAGACCTCACTCGGGACGCGGAAGTCCTGAGTGAGACGGGGGAGACGCTCAGCGCAAGCAGTGAAGAAGTGACAGCCTCCACCCAGCAGATCGACGCCGCCTCAACGGAGATGGCACAGGGAGCCGACGATCTTGCCGCCGAGACCCAGCGAGCCAGCGAGAACGTCGACGACCTTTCGGCGTCGATCGAAGAGACCATGGCGACCGTTCAGCAGGGATAATGCAGTCGTAACTAGTGGATGCAGGGTATCGACACGGGAGTTCTGAAGAGACTCTCTGGAGTAGACGGTGCAGTCTGTCTGCGTGTTATAGTGGGTTTTCTGTGCGCTGTCCCGGAATATCTGGGAGGGTTCCATCTTTTGTCAGCGTCTTCCAGCCAGCGTACAGAACGATGAGTGCCGCACAGGCAACGTAGAAGATGATGTTGCCAGAGACGATATCGAAGATGGCGGGGAGTTCGCCCGTCACTTCACCGAATGCGGCCATGTTGCTCGCTGCGTGGGTGATCATGACGACTGGCAATGCGCCCCTAGTGTTGTTGTACAGCCAGCCAAGGATGACAGAGGTAGCCACCACATAGACGACATATTCGTGAAATGCGGTGAAGTCGCCGGCACCAGCCAGTATCAGTGGGACGTGCCAGAATGCCCAGACGAGTCCGATGACCACGCTCGTCGTGAGCGCACTGAACCGTTGCTGGAGGCGGGGTTGCATGAACCCACGCCAGCCCAGTTCCTCCAGTGCACCGGCTAGAAAGAGCGTGACTGCAAAAAAGAAGAGGTACTGTCCGATGGAGGCTGCCGGTGCCACGACATCAACACCGAGCAAGACCGCGACGATGCTCTCAAAATCGGTCGCGACGAGCATGATTCCGATCCCGGCGAGATACCAGTGGATGCCTGTCCGAACGTTCCGGAGCTGTCCGAGCCAGTCTCGAACGCCATCGTTGAGCAACCAGACTGTTATCCCCGCGCTAGCCATCGGAGTCCAAGCATACGGGATCGCCGCGAGAGTCGGGAAGTCGGCCCCGAATACTGCGTAGAGCGCTGTGACGACGAGTGAGGAGTTCACAATCAGCACAGCCAAGAAGGCACCGACCGGTGTGCGACGTGCTCGCTCTCGGAGTGTTTTGAGCACGCTCATACTGGTTCACTAACCGGATGAGGTGTGGCCCCCCTTGTTCGGACGCTGTCATTTGGGGTCTGCCTGACTATACGGAACGATCTCGCCCAGTCTGTCGTCTGTAGTTGCTCTCGCATATGTGATCTCCTCCCACCGTTTTATCAAAAAAGTCATTACTCAAATCATTGAGAGCCTCTGAGTCTGAAGCTCGTCGAAACGAACGTTCCAGCCGGAGACAAAGAATAGAGGCCACTGACGCGAAGGAATCCCATTATACTGACTCGAGCCTCCCTATTCAGCCCAGATCGTCTGCCAACTACTGAGGCGTTCAACACCGTCAAGAAACAGCTGCACGGCTGAGCCAGTCGCCGTGCTAGTCGTCCTAAGGGACGATGTGGCAGTCACCGACTTTCCATGCAAAGCACCAACGGAATGCCCGATCACCGGACGGTCATGGGACCGCCGGCGGATGTGTACTCGGACTCGATGGTCGCCGTTCGGCTCGTTGCCTCAGCCTTCGCGCCACTACTGCATCGGTGACGTCGTCGACGCGTCAACGAGCGAGTACTCACGGTCGCGGCTCGTTCCCGTCGCTTCAAGGAGGTTATACTGCGCCATCTTCGACAGATAGGACCGCACCGTCCGTTTCGTCCGTGGCTCATCAACCACCGCCGTATAGCGCTCGTGTATCTCTCCCGGACCGAGGGGGCCGTGTTCACAGACGATATCGTACACGGCACGCTGGTGTGGGGTGAGCGAATCGAGGCTTTTCTGTTTGATCTGCGCTCGGGCGTCGGCGGCAGCGTCAAGGAGCATCTCGTCGGTGATTCGCTCGTGATTCTCCCGATCGGCCGCGCTGGCCGCAGTCCGCAGGATCCCGATGGCGAGCCGGGCGTCGCCCGCGGCGGCATCCGCGATCCGATAGAGCTGCGCCTCGGTGATCGCCTCGGGAGCTAGGCCCCACTGTGTTCTGGCCTGCAGGATATCGAAGAGTTGCTCGTCGTGGTACTTATCCATCCGCACGTGCTCGCTCGCACGGAGCCGGCTGACGAGGCGGTCGTCGACGCGGCTGAACAGCTGTTCTTCCTCGTTCGCGATGCAGACGAGCGCGAACTGAGAGAGGCTGTGGAGGTCGTAGATGATGCTTGGATCCTGAAGCTGGTCGACCTCATCGAGGATGATCACGGTTCGCGGCCCGTCGTACTGCTGTAGACGGTCGACCAACTCGTCGTGTGGTGTCGACTGGCGGTGGATATCGATTGTCGCCCCCAGATCGTCGAGGATCTGATACAGGGTGCGAAATCGCGTGTAGTTCCGCCAGCAGTTGACGTAGGTCGCCTCGATGCCGAGGACTTCCTCGCGTAGTCGTTCGGTAACGAATCGGGTGATACACGTCTTGCCGGTGCCGCTCGGCCCGGTCACGACGGCCGTGTTGGCCGGTTCTCCGTTCGTGATCGGTTCGAGCACGCTGGAGAGATGGTTCACTTCGGCGTCGCGATGCTCAACTTCCTGCGGGACGAACCCTGCCCGGAGGACGCGTGCATCGCGGATCATCTGGTCGTACGTGGGTGTTTTCGGGGCACATAATAAAAACGTGCTCGCGTCGTTTCCGGAAAGCGCTGGGGCTGCGCATCGGTGACCCGACACGTGTACCGAGCGATTGCACTCTACGGCGCCTCTGAGCTGCTGCCTCCTGGTACGTTCCGGTTTCCGGAAAGCGGACGAGTTCGGTGATTTCGTCGTCTCACGGTCGGTCTCCCATCTAGGTGACTGTCAACCGGGGCGCAGCAGTCGTGGGGCGTACCGAGCGAGCGTGCAGCCCGGTTATGCGCGCCCCGTGACGGGCGCGGGGCGCCTCCCATGCCCCCGCGTGGTCCAATGTCCGAACGACTCCATCCACTCGATCGGTTAGACGTCTCGCCACGGGTCCTGAAACGCGCACAGTACGAAGCCCTCGCCTTCTTCATGCGACCACCGTACGTCGAGGTTCGCAACTACAGCTACCCTGACCCGGAGAACCACACGTACAACGTTCGTATCGCCGACGGAGTCCCGATCCGCTGCAGCTGTCCAGCGGACGTGGAGTACGAACGCGCCTGCAAACATCGGGTCGGCGTTGCAATCCGCACCCAAATCATCGAGAAGGCACTCAAGGCACAGGTTGCGGCAGATGGTGGTGGCGTTGCCAATCGGAGGGCTGCAGGACTCGGTGACGACGAGGCGAGGTCAACAGCCGGAGACGAGACTGCGGACTGTGCGTGTCGTCCCGACAGTCACCGTCCTTGTTGGTCGTGTGTCCGGGCGAATCGACGGACGTCGACTGACACCGACGGCGCCCGAGAACAACGCTGAGACAGCGCATATCGAGGGGCTGGCCGGTGCTCATCGGCCCGGTTATTCGCGCCCCCGATGGGTGCGGGGCGCGATGTACTGGGCCTCGCAGGAGTATTCGATGCAACCAGGCGACGTCTACGAGACGGGGTTCGATGAATCGACCGGCAAAACGACCAGTGAGAGCGCGACGTGCCCCGAATGTGATGGCCACGTCGTGACGGACGGCGGAGAGCGTCACTGTCCCGACTGTGGACTCGTCATCGACGAGTACCACATCGACCACGGTGCGACAGCACGCAAGGGCCCGGGTGACGAACGGGATCCACGACACATCGGTTCCCCGCGGACGCCAGCGCGACATGATTACGGGCTGACGACGGAGATCGGCCGAACGCGGGATGGAACCGGGCGAACGCTCGATGGAAAGACGCGACAACGGTTCAGCCGTCTTCGGGTGCAGCATCGGCGGGCGCGACACGAATCGAAGCGTGATCGCAACCTCGAACAGGGCTGTCAGGAGGTGTCCCGGATCGCCGGCGCGCTCGGATTGTCACGAAGCCTCGAAGAACAGGCAGCGATGGTCTTCCGACGGGCACAGGACGAGCACCTGCTCCGCGGACGCTCCATCGAAGCCGTCGCCGCAGCGAGCGTCCATGCAGCCTGTCGGTGTGCCGGGTTGCCACGTTCGATCAGTGAGATCGAACCCCTCGCTCGGGTCGCGGGACAGCGCGTCCGGAACGCCTATCGCGTCCTGAACGACGAGTTGGGCCTCCCGACGCCACCACCAACGCCGACGGCGTTCGTCCCGAAGTACGCCTCGGCGCTTGAGGTCTCCACGGCGATTCGCAAGCGCGCCCTTGAGCTGGCGGAGCTGGCCGTCGAACGCGGCGTGGCGAGCGGGCGCCAGCCCTCGGGGGTGGCTGCGGCCTGTCTGTATCAGGCATCGCTCGAAGCGGGGGCGGGACTGGTACAGACGACGCTGGCCGATCTCGCTGATGTGACACCGACAACGATCCGGACGGGCTGGAACGCGGTGTTAGCTGCTATCGACGCGACCGACGGGGCGGACTCGGCCACCGCGGACGCTGGCGGCACGGCCTCTCCGGTACCGGGGGAGCGCTGATCGTGACGACGGAGATGCTGATCGCGGTGCTCGTCCCCGCGGCTGACGCGGACGAGGCGCTGTCGATCGCGCGACGGGCATTCGACCGGCTCGTGGGCGTCGGGACCCGTGAGCCGGTGTTTGAGTCGTACGTGACGTTCGAGCGAACACAGCCAGGGGCCGAGCCGACGCGGTGGGATGACCTTCCTCCGGTACTGCCAGTCCGGGCGGAGCCGGGGGCATCCCTTCTCGAACGGCAGTGGGTCGAGACGTGGCAGGCGTTCGTTGCCAACATCGAGCAGGTCCGAACAGGCCTCGTCACACAGTCGCTGCGTGAGCTCATGCAGGACACCGACCAGATACGCCGGGCCTGCTATGAGATCGGCGCGACCGAGGGGCCGACCGTCTATCTGTACGACCAGTACGGCCTCGGGATTCGGCATCGCGAGCGACTCGATGCGGTGCTAGCACGTGGCGATCCGGACCAGGAGCTGTGGATCGCCCCTGCAACGGTGCGGTACTGACAGAAGCGTCGCCCCGAAACACGGGGTCGGCGGGGTCGTGGTCCGGTTATGGGGCGCCTGCGACGGGCGCAGGCGCCCACACACGGGGGCCTGCAGGAGATCGAAGATGGAGGACCCAGAACAGCGACTGGTGTTCAGTGGTGTCGATGCGCGAACAGATGCGACCCTGCCCGCGTGGTACGAGCGAGCGCGCCCGGAGGCAGAGCCGATCTCCTTCGCGGAGGCGGTGCGGCGACTGCCACGCGCGACGGAAACGACGGTCGCGTACAGGAACCCGTACACGGACGAGTGGGTGTCGACGGAGCGATTCAGCGCGATCGTGGAGCCGAGTCGCCTGCAGGAGCAAGCTGCCGACCGACGACGTTCGACGGACGGGGGGACAGCTAGCGATACCGCGACGGCGGCTGACGGCCCGAGCGATCCCCTCTTTCACGTCCCGACGTCGTCGTATGCGATCATCAACCCGCTCGACGTGTACGGCCCGCTCGAAGACGTCCTCCGGGAAACCGAGTATGAGGGCCGGTCCCTCGACGAGCTGGTGTTCGGCGAGATGCGTCAGTACCGCGGTGGCGGAGAGGTCCACATGGATCTCATGTTCGATGGGCTCAACGTGACCCTGCCTGGGGACCGGGATCCGATCACGATGGGGCTCACGTCGGGCTACGACTTCTTCGGCAATCACGCCGTGTACGTCGAGGGCTTCGCCCGTGATACGGCCTGTGCGAACTCCATTCGCTCGCTGACGGATCGCGAGACGATCAAACACGTCGGTGACATCGGCGGGTTCGACGACTGGTGGAGGGACCTGCTCAGGCAACTCGGCATGCTCCGCGGCGACTTGGCGGCGTTCATCGAGGACGCCCAAGACATCACGCTCGATCTGACGGTGGTTCCGTTCGACCTCGAGACGTTCTACGACCTGCTTGACTTCCCGGAGTATCTCGCCACGCAGGCCGCCACCGACGTGCGTGCGAACGCGGCCGATCCCTTCGAACCGAACATGTGGACGCTTCACTCGGGAGCGACCTACGCGTTGACCCATGCGTTCACCGGCAAGGAGGGCTCGTCGCTCGATCGCTACGTTCGAACGGCCAACGATATCCTGTTCAACCCCGAGTCGATCCTGGAGTCGGTGCAACAGACGTACGAACAGCGGGTCGCGGCCACGACGGACGAAGACGGACAGACGGACGTCGAACGGCAGGCGGCACTCGCACAGATCGAACGCGTCGCCGATGACCTCACGGCACAGGTGAGCCAGTTCGAGGCACGTGCGGAGCGACTGCGATCGAGGTTCGAGGAACCAACCTGAAGACGCCGAACGAGTTCGCCGCCGAACCAAAAATATCACGTCTGATATTCGCGTCCCGAATTTTATATGATTTTCTTCTGACGTTCCGACGTCGTCATCGCAAGATGCCGGCGCATCTTCGCGGTGACAGGAGAGGATGGGGATGCAGGCAGATACTCACATCACGGCGCTGTGTCGTTGGTTGACCGACCGGTTGCCCACACCTTACAATCACCGCGGCTGGTGCGGACTTCGCTCTGTCACCGTTGCTGTGGGGGTCTCGACGTTCGCGACGCCGGTGGCGGCGCAGTCCATCGGTAGTTCGTTCTGTCGGACGGCCCTCGCACAGACCCTCCTCAACATCTTCCAGGTGATTCAGTTCGGGGGGCCGCTCGTCGGGGGTGTGATCGCCTTGGGGGCGACGGTAGCGTTGCCGACGGTTCGGCGGTCGGATCTCAAACGCGAGATCAAAACCGTGCGAAACCAGGGCGTTGTCTGGGGCGTGATCGTCGCCCCACTCGGAACGACGATCATTCAGTTCCTCCTGAACAACGTCGTGGCTGGCGGTGCAAGCTGTTCGTTCTAACTGTGCCCGCACTCGGTCCGCGTCGGCGTTCGAACCGCTGGCGATGGCTGACGGTGAGACTGGCCGGTGTCCTCGGCGGATTGCTCGCAGCGAGCCGGCGTGTCGGTGCCCAGTCCAACGGCGACGGTAGTGACTCCACCATCACGACCGGGATGATCACCGAGGCACTCGTGGAGGCACTCAAGGGACTCCTCCGGACCCTGTTCACGCCGATCGAGGAACTCGTCGAGACCTATGGACCTGCGCTCCTTCGCCTGATTGTGGGGACACCCCACCCGAGAGCAGCATTCGGCACCCCCGAGACCGTCCCGTGGACGACACTCTATCCGTACTACTGGGACACGATTCTCCCACTCGCGTTCTTGCTGTTCGGACTGGCGGTGGCGCTCGTTATCCTTCTCGAATCGACGAGTCACCTGTTTAGTGGCTACCACCGCACGAATTTGAAACGGCGGGCGTTCAGTGGATTGCTGGGGATCCTGTCGTGGTGGTGGCTCGCCGCGTTCTCGCTCCAGGTGACCGACCAGCTCGTCACGCTCTTGCTTCCCGACCTCTCCTCGATATCGTTGTTTCAGACGGTATCGTTCACCGGAATCGGGCTCCTCGGTGTTGTCGCGTCGCTGGCCATCGATGTCGGTCTGTTCGGCGCCCTCGCGCTCGTGTATTTGGGTCGGCAGCTGGTTCTCTACGGGTTCGTACTCGGGATGCCGCTGTTGATCGTGGCGTGGATCCCAGGCGTCGGTCCGTTCAGTTTCGTCGCCCGCTTCGCCAAGCGGCTCGCGGGGTTTTATGTCCCGTTCCTGCTCATGCCGGTGCCTGTGGCACTCCTCCTTCGGCTCGGTGAACTCCTCGGAGAGGCGGCCACGCTGCCGATGGGTGGGTTTGGCACGTGGCTCACCGCGCTCGTCATCCCGTTCGTTGCCCTCATCGCGCCGTTCGTCCTGGTCTGGCAGGCCGGAGCGCTGCTGTTCGTTGGTGAGCGCGTGGCGCGGAACGCCTCGCGGAAGCGCTACCGGCGTCGCGTCGATCGCAGTCGGGAGTTTGGTCGAAAACTCCGTCAAGATGGCCGGACTGCGATGCGAGAGCTGCAGACTCGGTCGCTCACCACGCGTGGATCGCAGGGCGGGACACAGCAATCGGGCCCGGGCGGAGACCTACGGTCGCTTCCCAGCCGTCTCACACGCCGGGGAACGGGTGAGGCGGACGCCTCGGATGGCGGGCCACTCTGGGCTGTGGGCAACGACCGGGGCCACCGGTACGCCGAGCCGATTCGCTTCGAACCCGGAGAGTACGACACAGGCAATCGTTCCTCGTCCACCGATGATCGTACCGAGCAGTAAGCACTTGTTGAGGCGTCGTCGGCGTCAACAGACACTATGAGCAACGACAAATCGCTCCACGATGCAAGCAAACGGATTCCGAAGTCGATCAGCACCGAGACGTATATCATCGGGACGTACACGCTCACCGATCTCGCTGTCGGCGCCCTCCCGGGTGTCGCCATCGCCTTGGCGATCCAACTGGCCGTTCCGCCCGAGATGACGGTGCGGGGGTATCGTATCACCGCTCTCAGGCTACCGCTGACGCTCGGGGGGCTTGGGCTCGGCGGCCTTGTCGTGTATCTGACTCCCACCCATTTGACAACCGCCCAGTGGATCGGGTCGATGCTCGGATTCTGGTATCGGCCGGCACGACTGCCCCACGACGCCGCGATGGCACACACACATGTCGAGGCGATCCATCCCGATGCCGACGTGATCGAGCGGACCGACGGGACGATGTTGGGGATCCTGCAGGTCACGCCTCCGTCGATGGCACTAGCGACCGACAGCGAGTGGGCGGCCACGGCCGATGCCTTTCGAGAGTTTTTGAACACGTCGGTCGAGTTTCCGATTCAACTGTACGCTACGACCCGACAGTTCCCGGCCGACGACTACCTCGCACACTACGACGCACGTCGTACCGATCCAGACGTGCGGGCCAACCCGCAATTGGCACAACTCATCGACGAGTACGTCGCCTGGTATCGAGAGGACCTCGAACAACGGCAGATGACGATCCGTGATCACTACATTGTCGTTCCCGTCGATCCCTCCGAGGTCCGGTTCGAGAGTCGGCAACTCACCCAACAACTCACACGGCTTCCGGTCCTCGGTGTCTTCATTGAGGCACTCCTCGCGCCACGTCGTGATGACGAACGCGCCGCACTGATCGAGACCGTCGACGAACGAGCTCGGCTCGTGCGACGGGGACTCCGCGAGGTTGATGACTGTGATGCTCACCGCATCTCGGCGGGCGAGGCGGCGGAACTCCTCGCCTCGTTCTGGCGTGGAGAGAACGTGACGTACGACGATCCGGAAGCGGCGATCACTACGCGACCGGTCGTCGGGGGAGGGAGCGACGATGCTTGACTGGGTCCGTGCGCGGTTGGGCGGTGATGACGGGACGACAGCATCGAGCACCGAGAGCGAGGCGGACACCCCGGTCACGGACGACATAGCGGTCAACTACGAGCCTGGGGACGAGCCCCTCGGCGACGACCACGAGCGACAGCGCTCGGTCGTGACGCCGCCATCGCTTGAAGCACACCCGGGAGCCATCCGTGCGGGAATGGACTGGACGCAGACCCTCTGGATCGGCGAGTTTCCCGATATGCCTGCCGATGGCTTGTTCGAAACGTTGTACGCGACGCCGGAGACACGCCGCACGGACATCAGTATTCACGTCTCGCCTCGCGATACACAGGCGACGCTTGACGGACTCGAAAACCGGATCGAGGATCTCGAAGCCGACTTCGACTATCTTGCCGAACGTCGGCGGGCCGGTGCCCGTGGGGTGAAGAAGGACCTGAACGACCACCGCGATCTCTACGACGTGTTACGCAATACCTCGATGCAGGCGTTCGACGTTGCGATGTTTCTCACGACGCGTCATGACAGCGAGCGTGACGTCGACGCGACGGGGGTGCGGACGGTCGCCCGACAGTCACCGGCCAACCTCACGCCAATCACGCCCCGCTGGGCGCAACTCGATGCGCTGGTATCGGCCAGCCCACTCGCGACGAATCGGCTTGAGACGGTCTTCGATACGACAACGCCGATGCTCGCGGGGGCTCTTGGCGCGATGTTCCCCTTCGTCGCCGGTACGGTGGCCGAACCCGGGATCGAGTACGGCACCTATGCACTCAACGAGAGCCCGCTCATCCTCGATCGCTTCGCCCGTGAGACCGGCTACTGCATGATGGTCATCGGGAAACTGGGGGCTGGGAAGTCGTTCTCGACGAAGCTGCATCTCGTACGGCGGGCGATGTACGACGGCGATACGCGCCTCGTATTGCTCGATCCACTCGGCGAGTTCTCCGCGCTCCACGAGATCCTCGGCGGCGAGCGGATCACGGTCGGTGGGACGTGCGGACTGAATCCTCTCGAACTCCGCGCCACACCGGCGGATATCCGGCAGGAGGTGTCGGATCTTGATCCGTGGGCGGAGCAACTCACGTGGGCGCTGACGTTCTTTGAAACGTTCTTCTCTCACGTGGCGACCGACGAGCTGGGGGAACGAAAACAGACGCTCAGGCGAGCGATTCAGGAGGCCTACGCACGGCAGGGCATCACCCGCGATCCGTCGACACACACGAACGCCTCGCCGACGGTCCGCGACGTCATGGCGGTTCTAGAGGAACTGCTGGACGACCCAGCGGCGTTCGGCTATGCGACTCCCGGCGAGCAGGAGCGTGTCGCAACCGACGCGCAATCGCTGTTGGCCGAGTTACGACCCTCGTTTCGTCCCGACGGTGATCTGGCAAACTTGGCGGAGCAGACAGCGTTAAATTTGGATTCGAGTTGCCTCTACCTCGACTTACATCAGGAGGAGGGGACTCGCGGTCGTTCCCGAACCAGTCTGATGATGCAGGTCCTCTTCAAAGCGGTGTACGAGCGGGCGAAACAGACCGACGACCGCGTCGTGTTCGTCATCGACGAAGCGCATTACCTGTTGAATGACGCCTCCTCGCTCGAATTTCTGGAGACGGCGGTACGGCACAGTCGGCATTACGATCTCTCGGTCCAGTTCGTTACGCAAACCGGTGGCGAGTTCACACTCACACCGGAAGCACGCACCATCGCCAATCTCTGTTCGATGACGCTCGTCCATCGGGTTCGGGAGGAGGCCGACACGCTCGCGGACTGGTTTGGCCTCAACAGTCGGGAACAAGAGTGGATCCGGACGGCGAAAGCGGGCAACGAGGATGATGGCTATTCCGAGGCCCTTCTTGGAGTCGACGAAGAGGGCTGGTTCCCACTTCGGATTCGCGCTAGTGACTTCGAACGACGGGCCATCGGTGGCGAGGATCCGTTTGCGGAGTGAGCCCCCACGACGATGTGATCGTTCGGGGGTCGCACACCCTCGTCGCGGCCGTTACATGGGTTCGACCCGACACCCACACATGGACCCCGACGCAATCCGTCGCGCGTGGGACGCCATCGCGACAACGTACGCCCGGCGTCGCGATCCAACCGGCTCCGACGCCGAACTGCTTGGCGACCTGCGGGATTCGCTTCCGCCCGCCCCGACAGTCCTTGATATCGGTTGTGGAGACGGGGCGCGGACGCTTGCGAACCTGCCGGCCGGGAGTATCGGGCTCGATATCTCCCGTCGTGGCCTCGAACTCGCCCGTGAAACAGTGCCAGGGGCGCGACTGGTACAAGCCGACATGACCGCCCTTCCCGTGAGGACGGACAGTGTCGACGCCGTGACGGCCTATCACGCCGTCTTCCACGTCCCACGCGAGCGTCACCCCGATGTGTATCGGGAGTTCGCCCGCGTCCTCCGGCCGGGTGGCTCGGTGCTGCTGACGCTCCCGAGCGGTCGGTTCGAGACTGTCCGCAACGGCTGGATGGGTGGCCGGATGTTCTTTTCCTCGCCGGGACGTGAGCGGACGCTCGCCGCGTTGCGGGAGGCGGGGTTCAGCGCGCTGCGGACGGAGACGGTCAGCGATCCGCTGGGAAGCGACGCGGAGTTCGTGACCGCCGAGTACGACTGCGCCGGGAGCGCATGATGCGGTCGTCTGGCTGACTCCCGTGCGATCCGGAGCGGTGTCCACCGACTGTGTCCCCAGATGCGGCGGTCGTCCTCTCGGCGTGGGACAGTACTGTCTGTGGGAGCGGTGTCCAGTCGTATACCGCCTCCGAACACGTCGAGATTCGATCGTATCCGAACCGGAACCGCCGACGGCGCCGCGATCATAGCCACCGGACTGCGGCGGGTAGCGTGGGTGTGTGAGACAGGCCACGAGTCGGCGGTCCTCTGAGGGCCTCCGACCCCGCGGGGGACATATAAGGCCGAGGGGAGCGAACCACGGCGTGTGACCCTACTGGTTCCATTCGACGATTCGGCACTGTCCGAGGCGGCGCTGAAACGCGCGTGTGAATTCGGCTCGTACCGGAACGAGGACGTCGTCGCGCTGACGGTCATCCCGGACGATCGGTCGTTCGGGGTGGAACGGGAGTGGATCGACGCCAACGAGGCCTACCGTCCGGACGAACTCTGCGCGCAGTTCCAGCAGCGCGTGACGGCCATCGACGACCGCGCGTCGTTCCGGTGTGAGCGGCCGGACGACAGCGAGGAGTTGACGGCGACGACCACCGACGACGTCACCCGGACGGTCCGCCAAGTGGCCGCCGAACTCGACGTGACGATCCTCTTCGTGGGGAGCGAGAACGCCGGGCGCGTGTCGTCGCCGATGACGAGCGTGGGTGATCCCCTCTCCGCGGACGCCCGCTACGACGTTCACATCGTCCGGCACGCCGACTGAGGTGGGTGTGTGGCCGGCGGGCGATGGCATCGGAACGGGACGGGTCAGCCGGCGAACGCGATCGGTGTCGGAGTAAAACACGCGATCCCGAGCAGCAGCGTCGCCAGGCCGATCACCCGCCGACGTCGGCCGACCGGCGTCTCGTCGACCGGCGTCGCGCTCCCGAGGCGGAGAAAGAGCAGCGACAGGAGCCCCCAGAAAGCCCACAGCTGGGCCGATCGGCCGCTCTCGAAGACGACGAGGTAGCCTGCGAGCCCGAACAGCCCCGCGGGAACGAGTCGCTGGATCGACCCCATGCGGTCGCCGAGCAGCGCCCGGGTGACGTGAGCGCCGTCGAGTTGGCCGACGGGAAGCAGGTTGAGAAAGGTGACGAACGCGCCGATCCATCCGCCGACGACGACCGGGTTGACCATCGTCCCGGCGCCGTAGCGGACGGGTTCGTCGAGGAGGGTGGCGATGCCGGTGATTAGAAGCGGATAGCCGAGTTCGAGGCGGCCGACCACCGCCGAGGCCGGGGCGTCGACCGGGGGGAGCGACACCCCGACGGCGGTGACGACGACGGTGGCGGCGAGGCCGGCCAGAGGGCCCGCGACGCCGATGTCGAACAGCGCCCGACGGCTCGGGATGGTGTCGTTCATCCGGATCACTGCACCGAGCGTGCCGAGGACGTTCGGCACCGGGATGAAGTACGGCAGCGTCGCCTCGACGTCGTGGTGGCGGCTGAGGGTGTAGTGGCCCAGTTCGTGGATCGCGAGGACGCCGACGACCGACAGCGCGAAGGGCCACGCCCGGACGAGCCCAAACGGATCGGCGGCCACGTCGATGCCGTACCACTGCGACCCCGCGAAAAGCGTCGTCAGCACCGTTGCGAGAAACAGCGCGCCGTGGACCCACGGAACGCCGTCGACGGTGGTCGAGCGTTCCGTCGCCACGAGGACGTGTTCTCCGGTCTCGTACTGGACGGTGATGCGGTAGCCCCGTTCGCGGAACAGGGGCGCGAGCGTGCGGACCACGGCCTCCGTCGAGTCGGTCGGTTCTCCGTAGTAGCGGACCTGTCCGTCGACGACGTCGACCTCGTAGACGAGAAACGCCTCCGCGAGCGACCCCGGATCGGGAAGGTCGTACGGAACGGTCGGTTCGACCATCGACAGGTGAAAGGGATACAGCTACTAGTATTCGTCGCGCGTCGCTGGCGTCGTTCTCGGGATACGCGTCGGACCTACGCGACGACGGCGGTCGGCCTGTGCTGCTCGGTCGCGTCGGGGTACCGGAGCAGACCGAGGCCGGCCCGGTGGGGTGGACTGGGCGTCGTCGTGGCGGTGCTGTGGTGGACCGGAATCGTCCTGTGCAGTAGCGTCGGGTGGGCCCCCCTTTCGGACGGCGAGTGTCTGACTGCGGCGATCGCACGCCACGGCTCGCAGTCGGGAGCGACGACTGCGGTGTCTCGGCGAGGCCACCGCTCGCCGCCCCGATCTGTCGCAAGAATTTCACAATTTGGGCATATATTCGAAAGAACACGAAACATTCCATTATCAGACTGGATAATGCGGTGAACAGGTTAACATACCTCCGTTCGGTTCTCCGAACAAATGAGTCAGTCACCCGGTTCAGTTCGGGACGAGGAGACCCACCACGCGACCGATCTCTGGGAGACCTACCTCGCCGAGTCGGACGGCGAGATCGACCCTTCGGGGGAGGACCGCCTCCGGGCGGAGCGGGACTTCTGGAAGTCGATGTTCGACCAACTCGTCGAGAGTTTTCCCGAGGGAGTGCTGGTCACGACCTCCGACGGGACGCTCACTCACTGGAACGAGACGCTCGGCACCCAACTCGACATTCCACGCTCGGAGGCGATCGGCGAGAACGCGTACGACGTCATCGGCACCGAGAACGCCGAGGAGACCCTGGCGGAGACGGTCGCCCGTACCGGCGAGACGATCCAGGAGGACGCACTGCGGGAGGTGCCGACGACGGACGCCATCTTCCAGACGTTCGGCGTCCCGTTGTGTGGCTCCGACGGGACGGTCGTCGGCGCGTTCGAAGTCGCCGCCGACGTGTCCGAACACGTCGAACAACAGCGGGAACTTGAACGCCTCCAGCGGGAAGTCGGGGGAACCGTCCAAGGGCAGTTGAGCGACCTCGTCGACGCCATCGACGAGACGGTCGGGATCACGAACGAGGTGGAGGCGTTCGCCGAGGAGCAGACGGACCGCATGGAGCGGGTCGCCGAGGAGGTGTCGGACCAGTCGGCGACCATCGAGGAGATCGCCGCCAGTACCGAGCAGGTCAGCCAGGCGGCCCAGCAGGCCCGGTCCCGCGCCGACGAGGGTGAACAGACGGCCGCCCGCGCTATCGACCGGATGGACGAAGTGCGGGGCTCGGCCGACGGGGCCAGGGAGACGATCGACGCGCTCACCACGCAAGCCGACGAGATGCGGGAGATCATCGACGTGATCAACGAGATCGCGGATCAGACGAACATCCTGGCGCTGAACGCCAGTATCGAGGCCGCCCGTGCGGGGGAGGCTGGCGAGGGCTTTGCGGTCGTCGCCGACGAGGTCAAATCGCTCGCTGGGGAGTCCCAGACCCGGGCGAGCGAAATCGAGGAGATGATAACCGAGATGATCTCCGCGACCGAACGGACCGCGACTGAACTCGACGAAACGACCGCGGAGATCGTCGGCGCCATCGACGCCGTCGAGGCAACCGTCGACGCACTGCACGCGATCCGGGAAGCAGTCGACGAAACAGCGACCGGCGCCCAAGAGGTCGCCGACGCGACGGACAGCCACGCGTCGAGCACCGAGGAGGTCGCCGCGACCGTCGACCAGGCGGTCGACGAACTCGCGACGCTCGAAGACCGGCTCGCGGAGTTGAGCGACGTTGCGACCCGCCAGTACCGGCGAGTCGAGCGCACCGAGGAGACGGTCGGCGAACTGGTTGCGGACGGTGACGGCTGATCGCCCCGTCCGACGCCCCGACGTCGACCGGCAGGCACCGACCTCAGTACGTCTAAATACGGGTGCGGTGTAGGCACGCGTATGGCGATCCGAAGCCGTCGTACCGTCTACTATCTCGGATTGGTCGTCGCGACGACGGTCCTGTTCACCGGTGCGTACAACGTTGGCATGGCGGTCTGGGAGGGGCGTCCCCAGCCCCTGTATCGCTCCCTCGAAGTCGTCGTCCAGAGTTTCACCACGACGGGATACGGGGAGGACGCGGGGTGGCAGAGTCCCCAGATGAACTTTCTCGTGATCGCGATGCAACTCGCGGGCATCGGCCTCATTCTCACCGCCGTGGACGTGTTCGCGGTCCCGTGGCTCCGCGGTGCGCTTGCCCCGACGGCGCCGGAGACGGTGAACGGTGTGTCTGATCACGTCATCATCTGTGAACATACCTCCCGGACCGAGGCGTTCATCACGGAACTCGACGCCCGTGATCGGGAGTACGTCCTCGTCGAACCCGACGAGACACGGGCAGGCGATCTCCACGAGGCGGGGTATCGGGTCATCCGCGGCGACCCGGAGACGACAGAAACGCTCGAACGCGCCCGTCTCGACTCGGCGCGGGCGCTGGTTGCCGACGCGGCCGACGACACGAACGCGAGTATCGCCCTCTCGGCGCGGGATACGGCGCCCGACGTGCGGGTGATCACGCTCGTCGACGACGCGTCGCTCGCCCGTTATCATCGCGCGGCGGGCGCGGACGACGTGCTCTCGCCCCGCCAGTTGCTGGGGGCGAGCCTGGCCGAGCAGGTGCCGACGGCCGTCACAACCGACGTGGACGACGGCATTCCGATCGGCGACGACTTCGAACTCGTCGAACTGACCGTGGCGAGGGAGAGCGACATCTGCGGGCGGACGTTCGGTGAGGCACGGATCCGCGAGCGGTTCGGCGTCAACGTGATCGGCGCGTGGACCGGGGGCGACTTCGAGACGCCCGTATCGCCGTTGGAGTCGCTCACCCCTAGCATGCGTCTCCTCGTCGCCGGTGAACCCGAACGGGTGGCGCGACTGGAGGAGGCGACGGCCGCGACGGTCCGTGCGTTCGGTCCCCAGCGTATCGTCCTCGCGGGGTACGGCGACTCCGGGCGGGCGGCGGCCGAGGCGCTGTCGGACACCGGATCGAATCTGACCGTTCTGGACAGCGAGGCAGGGCCGGCGGTGGACGTCGTCGGCGACGCCCGCGATCCGGACGTACTCACCGAGGCACGGATCGAGGAGGCGGCGGCGTTGATCGTCACCGTCGGCGACGACACGACGGCCATCTTCGTGACGCTCATCGCCCGCGAGATGGCCTCCGATCTCCACGTCGTGGTCCGGGCCAACGAGGAGGCGGACGTCCAGAAACTCTACCGGGCGGGCGGGGATTACGTCCAGTCCCTCGCGACGGTCAGCGGCCGGATGCTGGCGTCGACCGTGTTCGAGGACGAGGAAGTGCTGGCCTACGATAAGCAAGTCAGCGTCGTCCGGCTTCCCGCCGGTGACCTCGTTGGGACGACCATCGCCGCGGCGAACGTGCGGTCACTGACCGGCTGTACCGTCGTCGCCGTCGTCCGGGATGGGGAGACGATCACGGAGTTCGATCCCGCCGCGCTCACTTTCCGCCCCGACGACGAGGTGATCGTCGCCGGCACCGACGAGGCGACCACTCGCTTCGAACGGGAGTTCGGCGACTGACGGCGCGTCGACGACAGATTCAATTGTGCACGCCCCAGTTCGGCTGGTATGTCGAGTCGTGGGCACGTGTTGTGTGTCGGCAGTGAGGGCTGGCAGCCGTCGCGCGACGCGTTGGCGGACGCGGTCGGGGACGCCGAGATCAGGACGGCGACGACGGCCGCGGAGGCGCTCGAACTGGTCTCGGCGTGGCCGGCCGACTGCGTCGTCGCGGCGTCCCGACTCCCGGCGGGGGACGGCGGCGGGCTTGCCCTCCTCGAACGCGTCCGGGCGGTCGAGCCGGATCTTCCCTTCGTTCTCCACCCTGCGGAGGGGTCCGAACGCCTCGCGAGCGAGGCGATCGGCGCGGGCGTCACCGACTACGTGGCGGGGACCGACGGCACGGAGCGCCTCGGCGAGGCCGTGATGGCCGCCATCGACGGGAGCGACGGGGAGTCGGCGCGGATCGCCGACCTCGTTCGGACGATCCAGCAACGGCTCGTGCGGGCGCGGACGACCGAGGAGATCGACCGGGGTGTCTGCGAGGCGATCGTCGACACCGAGCCCTACGCCTTCGCGTGGATCGGCGAGTACGACGCCGCGGACGGGCGGGTCGTGCCGCGGGCCTCGGCGGGCTTCGAATCGGGCTATCTCGAAGCCATCGAGATCAGGCCGGACGACAGTTCACTCGGCCAGGGGCCGACGGGGCGGGCCGTCAGGACCCGGACGCTCGAAGCCGTCCAGGACATCCCGTCGGAGCCCACGTACGAGCCGTGGCGGGCGGACGCCATGGAACGAACGTATCGATCGAGCGCCGCGGTACCGCTCGTCCGCGAGGAGACGCTCTACGGTGTCTTGAACGTCTACGCCGACCGGACGGACGCCTTCGACGAGTCCGAGAACGCGCTGTTGTGCGACCTCGGGAAGACCGTCGCGCACGCGTTCCATCGCGTCCGGATACAGGACCGATACGAGGCCCAGTACCGGGAACTGTTCGAGGAGGCGCCGGTGATGGTCGCCCTGACGGAGGATACGGCGGACGGCCCGGTGATCGACGACTGTAACCGGCGCTTTGCCGCGAAGCTCGGGTGGTCGCGCGAGGCGCTCCGGGGGCGACCGCTGGCCGACGTGTACTCCGAGGCGTCGGTGGCGAGACTCCTCGATCACGATGGGTACGAACGAGCCCTCGCGGGCGAGTTCGCCACCGCCGAGCGGACGCTGCTGACGCGAGGGAACGAGCGACTTGAGACGCTGTTGCAGGCGACGCCACGCCGAAACACGCACGGCGACGTCGTCGGGACCCACGCGCTCTACGTCGATATGACCGAGCAGAAACGCGCCCGGGAGGTGATCGACCAGGCCGAGGCGATGGAGGCGTCGATGGACGGGATGGCGATCCTCGAACCCAGCGGCGAGTACGTCTACGCCAACCAGGCCCACGCGGACATCTACGGCTACGACGACCCCGCGGTCTTCCTCGGGAACACCTGGCGGATGAACTACGACGACGCCGAGGTCGACCGCTTCGAATCGGAGGTCTTCCCCGCGGTGGCCGGCGGCGACGAGTGGCGCGGCGAGGCCACGGGCGTCCGGGCGGACGGGAGCCCCTTCCCGCAGGAACTCTCCCTGAGTCCGCTGGCCGACGGGCGGTACATCTGTGTCGTCCGTGACGCCACCGAGCGTCGCCGGTACGAACGCCGACTGGAACGACAGCGTGACAACCTCGAAATCCTCAACCAGGTGGTCCGCCACGACATCCGCAACGACCTCCAGGTGGTGCTCGGCTACGTCGAATCGCTTCGGACGTTCGTCGGCGAGGACCGTACCGCCCACGTCGAACGAGCGGTCGAGAGCGCCCGCGACGCCGTCGAGATCACCGAGACGGCGGGCGACGTCGCGGAGGTGATGCTCACCGCCGACGCCGAGACGAAGCCGGTGGGACTCGGATGCGTCCTTGACGAGCAGGTGAGCGAGGTTCGATCGACCTACGAGGACACCGTACTGACGACCGACGGGACGATCCCGGACGTCGACGTCCGCGCCGACAACATGCTGGGGTCGGTGTTCCGGAACCTGCTCACGAACGCCGTCGAACACAACGACGGGGCGATCCGGAAGGTGACCGTCGCCGCGGCCGCCGACGCCGACACCGCGACCGTCCGCGTGGCCGACAACGGGCCGGGCATCCCCGACGACCGGAAGGACGCGATCTTCGAGGAGGGCGAGAAAGGCCTCGACAGCGGGGGGACCGGCCTCGGTCTGTACCTGGCCGAGACGCTCGTCGACCGCTACGGCGGCGACATCCGCGTGGGGGACAACGACCCGAACGGCGCCGTCTTCACCGTCGAGTTGCCGGTCGTCGACTGAGGGGCCGCGAGCGTCGCGGCCCGTCGCCCCGCCCGCGTCACCGGTGGCGCTCGGAGCGGGGGAGGGCGAGACACCCGCAACGCGCCCATCAGTCCATGCGGAGTGTCGCCGGTCGCGGGCCGGTTCTGCGCATACTCCCGCCCGCGTCGTCGCCATCCATCGAGCCGCCCGCGTCGCGGGCGACGAGCAGATCGAAGGGCGTGTCCGCGGGTTCGTCGTCGGGGGAGAAATAGCCCGCGGCGAAGCCGGTCGACACCGTGCCGCCCGCGAGGCTCACGTCGAACGTCGCGACGACGTCGCCGTCGTTGCTCTCGGTATCACCCCGGACTTGGAGCGTGTAGTCGCCGGCCGGAACCGTCACGTAGCCGGAGTCGCCGAAGGCGACGCCGTCGAAGAGCGTGTCGCCGTTGGCGGCCAGCGTCACGTCGACGGCGGGAGCGTCGGGGGAGGCGTGGACCAGCCGAACCCGGGCCATGTCGTCGTCGGGGACCGCGTTGTCGTCTTCGAGGACGAGCGGTTCGAAGGGTCGATCGGCCATGTCGCCGACCTCGCCGGCCGCGGCCACCGTATAATCGCTCGCGGACTCGACGGGAACCGCCCCTTCGAAGACGGTCGTGCCGTCGTCGCCGGCGGGGGTGATGCGGAGCTGGCGATCGCCGGCCGGAACCTCTAGATAGTCGCTGACGGCGCCGAAGGCGACGTCTTCGAGGACGGCGCTCCCGTCGGCGTAGACGTCGACGTTCGGGGCGTTCGGCGAGAGGTGGGCGACCCGCAGGTTCGCCGGGTCGGTCATCTCCATCATCCCACCGTCGGTGTCGTTGGTGACGAACAGGTCGAAGGGCGTGTCCGCGGGTTCGTCGTCGGGAGAGAGATAGCCCGCGGCGAAGCCGGTGTAGACCGTGCCGCCGGCGACGTCGAGGGTGAACTCCGCGACGACGTCGCCGTCGTTGGCCTCGGTGTCCCCCCGGACCTGCAGGGTGTGGCTTCCGGCGGGGACGGTCACGTAGCCGGAGTCGCCGAAGGCGACGCCGTCGAAGAGCGTGTCGCCGTTGGCGGCCAGCGTCACGTCGACGGCGGGGGCGTCGGGGGAGACGTGGACCAGCCGAACCCGGGCCATGTCGTCGGCCGGTGCCGTGTTGTCGTCTTCGAGGACGAGCGGTTCGAAGGGTCGATCGGCCATGTCGCCGACCTCGCCGGCCGCGGCCACCGTATAGTCCGTATCCACCGTGACGGGCACCGCCCCCTCGAAGACGGTCGTGCCGTCGTCGCCGGCGGGGGTGATGCGGAGCTGGCGATCGCCGGCCGGAACCTCTAGATAATCGCTGACGGCGCCGAAGGCGACGTCTTCGAGGACGGCGCTCCCGTCGGCGTAGACGTCGACGTTCGGGGCGTTTGGCGAGAGGTGGGCGACCCGCAGGTTCGCCGAACCGGTGGGGGTCTCCGTTTCGGTTTCCGTCGCCGTCGTCTCCATCTCCGTCGCCGTCGCCGTCTCCGTCGCGGTGTCGGTCGCGGTCGCGTCGCCGCCACCACTCCCACAGCCGGCGAGGGCGGCAGTCGCGGCGGTCCCGAGTCCGAGGAGTACGTGTCGTCGTGTCGCGTCTGTGGAGTCCGTCATCGTCCGGTCGCAGGGCAGTATGACAGACAAATAACTGCTTTCGTGATTCGGACTAGAATCTCTCGCAATTCCGGGCGGAGAACGGGGCTCCTCGCCTCACTCGTCGTCGTCGGAGTCGCGTCGGCGTCGAACGTGTCGAACCGTCGATCACCCATGCACAACCACTAAGGGCTCGACAGTCAACCTCCACCTATGCGACGACGCTCGTGGCCACCCGCCCGTCGATGCGGCCGGTCGCCGGGCAGTCTCCGGTCGGTTCCCACACGCGCGTCGAAGACCGGGGTGTTATTTGTGGCCTCCCCGGGAGGTGAACGTGTATGGAGGTGGTGCTCTGGCAGGTCCTCGCGGCGACCCGCGGCGGGCCGAACCGCGCCCGGATCCTCCGCGCGCTGGACGAACGTCCACGGAACGCCAACCGCCTCGCCGACGATCTGGATCTTGCGTACAACACCGTCAGACACCACCTCGACGTACTGGAGGAACACGACCTCGTCACGAGCGGCGACGAGAGCTACGGCACCGTCTACCTCCCCAGCGAACGCACTCGGAACCACTGGGACACCGTCGAAGATATCTTCACCAACCTGAGAGAATGATCCGCACCGCCACCACGAGCCGAACGAACGCGCCGAGGACGGGGGGACCGTCGTGAGCCTGATGGTCGACGCGGCGCGAGTCGCCGCCGGAATCAACGTCGTCCTACTGCTCGGCCTGCTGCGCATCTGGATCCGCAACTACCGCGAGGTCCCGGGCTCGATACTTCGCGGGCTCATCCTGTTTGCCGTCCTCCTCCTCGCCGAGAACGTCGTGGCGCTGTACTTCTACTTCAACGCGCCGGCGATGCCGCCCCTCGCCGTCGAGGTCATGATGATCCTCCAGGTGCTGGAGGCCGTCGGGATCGCCGTCCTCTTCTATACGAACTGGCAGTGACGACCCGCCGTTCCGGCGACACGGTTTTGCCGACCCGTTCCCTTCCCAACACGAAATGTCCAGCTCACGCCCCGTCTCGGTTCTCGTCGCCGCGCTGGTGCTCCTGAGTGGCTGTTCGGGAGTGTACTCCGGCGACGCCACGCCGACTGCCGCGCCGACGTCGACGCCCACCCCCACGTCGACGCCCACCCCGACCCCGGCGCCGACCGCACAGGCTTCGTACACCCAGACCCCTCACACCGGCTGTCAGCCCGGGACCATCGAGAAGAACGGCTCCTGTGAGGCCGTCACGTCCGGCGGCAACGCCGACATCTTCGACGCCGAGAACCTCTCGGCCATCACGAGTACCCGGACGACCGTCGACGGGACGCCGGGCTATCTCGCCCGCCCCGCCGACGACGGCACCTACCCCGCGGTCGTCATGATCCACGAGTGGTGGGGGCTCAACGAGAACATCGAGCACATGGCCGACATCCTCGCCGGCCACGGCTACGTCGTCTTCGCGGTCGACCTCTACGACGGCGAGGTGGCGACGAACGCCTCGACGGCGAGTCGTCTCTCCGGGCAGGTCCGCGAGAACCCCGACGTCGCCGTCTCGAAGATGAGCCGTGCCGTCTCGGGCCTGCGCGACCGCCCCGACACCACCGAACAGGTCGCCAGCCTCGGCTGGTGTTTCGGCGGCGGACAGAGCCTCCAGTTGAGCCTGAGCGACGCCGATCTGAACGCGACGGTCATCTACTACGGGACCCTCGCGACCGACGAGTCGACGCTTCGCGACGTCGACGGGCCCGTTCTCGGGATCTTCGGCTCCGAGGACCAGGTGGTCGATATCGAGACCGTCCGCGAGTTCGACCGGACGCTCGGCGAGGTGGGCGTCGAACGCGAGATACACGTCTACGAGGGCGCGGGTCACGCCTTCGCCAACCCGAGCGGCGAGAGCTTCCGCCCGAACGACACGCGGGACGCCTGGGGGAAGACGTTGCGCTTCCTCGACGAGAACCTGCGCGACGCGGACGCGTGACACACCGGCGCCGGCGGTTCACTCCGCGGCCACGAGCGCCGCCAGCATCGACGAGACGTGTTCGCGTTCGTCCGCGTTGACCGTGTGTCCCATGCCCTCGTAGAGTCGCGTCGTCACGTCGGCGCCAAGCCGCTCGAACACCGTCGCCGTCTCGCGGACCCGCTCGGCAGGGATGTGGGGATCCACGTCGCTACAGCCGAGGAAGACCGGCGTCCCGTCCAGGTCGCCGTCGTACGCCTCGGGGTCGATCCGCTCGCCGATCAGGCCGCCGCTCAGCGCCGCCAGGCCGCCGTACCGGGTCGGGGTGCGGGCGACGAACTCGCTCGCGAGGCAGCCCCCCTGCGAGAAGCCCAGCAGGAGGGTCCGGTCGGTCGGGATCCCGGCGTCGGTCGCGCGCTCGACGGCGGCCGCGACGGCGTCCAACCCCGACGAGCGCCCGGGTTCGTTCGACTCGACGGGCGCGGTGAAGGGGTTCGGATACCACGTGTTGCGGGCGGCTTGGGGCGCCAGATAGGCCACGCCCTCGGCGTCGAACTCCCCGCCCATCCGGAGGATGCTCCGCGCCGTCGCCCCTCGCCCGTGGACGAGGACGGCGGCGGCGGCCGCCTCGTCGAGCGGCGTTCCGTCCGTCAGGAGGGGTTGACTCCCGTGTGGCTCGCTCACGCCGGGTCGCCCCCGGATCGAGAACCGTGCCGTCGACCGAGCGCTTCGGTTCGCATACGCCGCCGTAGGATCGGCGCCGATAAAGGCGTTCCCCGACGCCGGTGATACCTGATTGTGTCGACGTCGGCGGGACCGCCGGTCGCTGGACTGAAACCCGTCGGCGCGGAACGACACGTATGACCGACGACTACGCCGAGCGCCTGCGTGCGAACCGCGCCGAGAAGGATCGAGCCTTCGCGGAGGACCGGGCGTCGCCGCTCCCACCCGAGGAGCGCGACGACTTCGACGGCCTCGACTACTTCGAGCCTGATCCGACCTACCGCGTCGAGGCCACCGTGACCGTCCACGAGGACCCCGACTCGGTCGAGATGGAGACGAGCGACGGGCGCACCGTGCGCTACCTGCGGGCAGTCACGTTCACCGTCGACCTCGATGGCGAGACCCACACCCTGTGTGGCTACCGGCAGGAAGGGGGGACCGGTGACGAACTGTTCGTCCCCTTCCGCGACAAGACGACCGGCCAGCAGACGTACCGCGGCGGCCGCTACATGGAGCTGTCGCCGGATCGGGAACTCGCCGACGGCGATCGGATCACTCTCGATTTCAACCTGGCGTACACGCCGTTCTGTGCGTTCAGCGACGCGTTCTCCTGCCCGCTGCCGCCGGAGGAGAACTGGCTGGAGACGACGGTTCCCGCCGGCGAGCGGGCGCCGTAACCCGCCAGCCCGCGGTTCAGTGCGACCCCGCAGTCGGCGGCGACGACGGCGTCGAGCTGATTGAACGGCGCCGTGGCCCGAAACGACCGGGCGATCCGCGCCTCGCCGTCGACGCGGACGGTCACCCGGTAGCGGCCGGGTCGCCACGGCCTCTCCCCCACCGTCCCTGTTGACCGCGAGGGCGGTGATGCGGTCCCCGGGACCCCCCGTACAGCCGGCGAGCGGGAGCGTACCCGCGAGACCGAAGAGGAGTCGTCGGCGTTTCATCGGGGGTGCTGTGACCGGGACGTAGAAAAATCCCCACGGTCGGGACGGCGGCCGCGTTGGGAGTGTTCGCGGCGCCGCCGGTCGGTTCGACGCCCGGCCCATCCGAACGCACCGATGCCGTCCACGACGCGGGTCAGTCCTCGTAGCGCCGCACCCGAAACTCGACGTAGTCACCGCCGTACGCGAGGTCGAGCGCGCCGAGCCACCAGTTCCACCGTGTCGCGAGCGACGTCCCCTCGGGCGCGTCGCCGAGTTCCGCGATCACCGTCTCGACGGTCACGGGCGTTCCCCGATCGGCGCGGAGACGCCCCGAGTCGGCCAGATCGCAGACCCCTCTGACCACCGCCCGTCGTTCGCCCGCGTCGGCGTCGAAGGCGTCGGCGAGCGCCGCGTCGAGACGCTCGGCGTCCATCACTCCCACCACGCGCTCCGACGCTCGCGGTAGCCGGCGTCGCGGAACGGCGGCGGTTTCTCCCCGTCGGCCTCGGCGCCGAAGGCGTGTGCCAGCCAGTAGCCCACGTGCCACCCCACCGCGTCGGCGTCGAGTCCGACCAGCGTGATCTCGACTCGCGTGTACGTCTCGATGGCGCCGTCGCCGTCGGGGTCGGTGCCGTAGGTGCTGACACACGACCCGCTCGACGCTCGACAGTTCTCCGCCTCGCCGAACCGAACGCGGATCTCGGCGTCGGACGCCCCCGTGCGGGAGAACGAGAGGTCGTCCGGCATTCCGGGGGCGTCGGCCTCGTAGTACGACAGCGTGTGGCCGACCTGCCGGTCGACCACGTCCGGGTTCGAGGCGTTCTCGGCGTCCACCCGGACGGTAAAGTCGCCGTCGGCCCACGGGAAGGCGCGCTCGGTCGCGTTCGGCTGTGGTTCGGTGTAGATAACCGACCGCGCCTGCATCACCGACCGCGGGGCGTCACCGTGGTCTAAGCCGAGCGTGTGTCCGAGTTCGTGTTTCGTCACGAGCGTCGTCGATCGATCCGAGAGTCCGGCTTTCACCCACACCGTCTCCGGCCGGTCGACCATCCGGGCGTCGGTGAGACGCGGCGCACATCCCACCGCGTCGGACACCCCCTGACACTCCGGGAGTTGGTCGGTGACGGCGACGACGAGGTCCGGATTCCGCGCGTCCGATCGCACCTCGTATCGAACCTGGAACCCGAGGTACGCGTCGTCGTTCTCCTCCCAGAACCGCGTCGCCTCGCGGACGACCGACTCGACGCCGCCGTCACGCTCGCCCGCGTCGCGAACCGCCACCACGATCGGCTCGTCCCCCCAGGGGTTCGCGCTCGGTGCGGCGGTCCCGACCCGCTCCGTCGGCGTCGCCGAGGGCGTCGCGCCCCCGCCCGCCGTCGGTCCAGCCGTGTCGGTCCCCGTCGCGGCCGACGGCTCGAACGGCGTCGTACAGCCCGCGAGAACCAACAGACAGACGATCACGAGCGTCCGGGCCGTCATACACCCTCTCCGTGGCGGGCGCTCAAAAACCGTTTCCCTCGGTGCCGACCGGGGCCGGAGCGGCGTCTCGGGGGCGCCCTCAGCGCCGGCGCATCGCCACGCCACCGGCCAGGAGAGCCACGAGCGCCGCCAGCGCCCCGAACCCGTTCCCGCTCCCCTCGGTCGGGTCGGGGCTCGCAGCCGCCCCGTCGGCCGGTTCCCCCGTCGCCGTCGGCGTGATCGCTCCGGTCGTCGCCGTCGGCGACCCGTCGGGCGTGCGGGTCGGCGTCGGCGTCGTTTCCGTCCCCGCCGTCGGTCGGGTCGCCCGATCCGCCGGCGCGATCACCGCGAAGGTGGAGAAGCCGGGTGTCTCGGCCGCGACGACGACCGTCTCGTCGTCGGTCGCGACGACTTCGGTGTCGAGGCGGTGGAGGTCGTTTCCGCCGTCGAACCGGACGACGCGTAGCGCCGACGGCTCGACGCCCGCGTCCTCGACCGCGATCCGGGGCACCGCGACTTCGACGGTCGCCGGCCGATCCGCCGCCTCGTCGGGCACCGACACGTCGACGGCCGCGACGGTTCGGCCGTTCGGCTCGGGGGCCGTGGCCGGCAGTCCGCCGACCGCCTCCAGGGAGACGGTGCCGCTCGTCGCCCGGTCGAACGCGACGGTGACCCGCCGTGCGGCCCCGTCGTACAGCCGCTGGGTCACGGAGCGCTCGCCGGCGAGGATGGCGCTCCCGACGCCGCTCCCGCCGCCGTCGCCCCCGTTCTCGCCGCCGGAGTCGGTGGCCGGATCGCCGATCACGAAGACGGAGAATCCGGGCGTCTCGAAGGTCAGCCGCACGCGACTTTCGGTCACGCTCTGCACCTGCGTCGCGAGCGGCTGGTAGCCGTTCCCGCCGCCCACGTACCGCCACACCTGCGTCTCGTTCGGGTCGACGACCGACTCCCGGTCGACGACGACGTCCACCGTCGCGTTCGCGTCGCTCGTCGATTCCGGGGCCGTGATCTCGACGTACGACGCCACGCGGTTCACGTCCACGCCGTCGGCCTCCGTCGCGTTCGGAACGGCCGACGGCTTCGACGACAGATCGCTGACCGTCGCCGTGCCGCTCTGCCCTGCCGTGTACCCGATGCTCGCGTTGATGACCTCCGTGCCGTTCACGTCCAGCGTCCCGGTCGAGGAGCCGTCGACGACGGTCCCGCCCTCGCCGCGTTCGGGATCGCCGAGGACGACGACCGGTCCGAAGGTCGTGAGGTTGGCCGTGACGGTGTTGGCCGCCGAATCGAGCGTGCTCGCGGCCGTCGCGTACGATCCGGACGCCGAGTCGTAACGGGCGAGTACGAGACTCGATTCCTGCAGCCCGAGCGTGTCGTTGGCGGTGTAGTCGACGGTCACGTCGGCGAACGCGCCGGCATCCAACCTGCTCAGTTCCCCGACAGTCCTCGCTCGCTTCCGCCCGTCACCCGGGGACGGCGACGCAACCGTCCCCTCGAAGGAGACGTTTTTCGCCTTGATGGCGTCGAACGTCGTCGCTCCCACGGCGACGTTCGAGGCGTCGAGCGGCGCCGGCGACACCTCGAAGGTGTCGGTGGTCGGCCGCACGTTCAGCTCCGGCCCGCCGTTCGCCGTCAGCGTCGTGTCGACGATCCGCGACCCGGTCTGGGGGCTGACGTTGATTCCGGCGTTCCCGTTGTCCCGTACCGTCGCATTGGCGATCAGGAGTCCTCTGGCGCTTCGGTCCTCGAGGTACACGCCGTCGCCCGAGTTGTTCGCGACCGTGGCGTTCCGTAGGGTCGCGTCGAACCCGTCGTTGACGATCCTGATCCCGTCGGCGTTGTTCCGGGCGACGACGTCGGTCAGGGTGGCGTTTCGATCCTTGACCCTGAACCCGATCTGACTGTTGTTCCGGGCGACGACGTCGGTGAGGGTCGCGTTCGGCTCTCGCACGTTGAATCCCTCGGGGCTCCCCGTCGCCGTCACGTTCCGTAGCGTGATGTTCCGTTCGTCCACCCTGACGCCGGACTCGGAGCCGTCGCCGTTGTTCGACGCACGGCTGTCCGTCAGAACTGTCCCCTTCGCGACCTTGATCCCCGAGTCACCGTTGTCGGCGGCGGTGACGTTCGAGAAGGCGTTGTCCCCACTCTGGTCGTGCAGGCCGTAGTGGAGGTTGTTCCGGACGCTCACGTCGTCGACGGTCACGTTGCTGGCGTCGACCGCCAAACCGGTACCGGTACCGCTACTCCCGTTCTGGGTCAGATTCCGGACGACGACGTTCGCCGCCTCGACTCCGACACCCGTATTCGCGTTGTTCCGGACCGTCACGTTCCGGACAGTTGCGTTCTTCCCTCTCACCCCTATTCCCGGCTGCCAGTCGTGGTCCTGCGCGTTGTTCCGGACGACGCTGTCGACCAGCGACCCCCCTTCGCCGAGTCTGATTCCAGCATGACCGTTCCGAGTGATCGTCACGTCGTCGAACGTGTTGTTCACGTACCCCGTCGCGCTCACTCCGTAGTCGCTGTTGTTCGTAACGACCGCGTCTCGAACTGTCGTGTTGGCCGCGCTGACCTCTATTCCGTCGCCGTTTCGCTTCGCGGTGACGTCGACGATGGTCGCGCCGTCGCTGCCGAACGTGGTTTTGAGTCCGTCCCAGTCGTTGCCGGTCGCGGTGAGATGGCGGACCGTTCCCGATATTTCGAGACGGACGCCGTGTTCCCCGTTGTCGACGGCGGTGACGTTCGACAGCAGGACGCCGTCGCCCTCGTTGGCGATGATCCCGTTCGCCGCGTTGTCCTCCACGGTCACGTTCCGGAGTGTCGCGTTCGTGCTGACGGACTCCGAGATCCCGACCTCGAACCCCTCGGTGCTGCTGTTCGTGACCGTGACGTTCTCGTAGGTGTTGTTCACGCCGGCTTCGAGGATTCCACTACCGCTGGTGGTGTTGTTCACCGTCACGTCCCGAATCGTGTGGTTCGCGCTGTCGATCTCGAGACCGGTGGACGAAGCCTGTCGGATCGTCACGTCCGCGACGGTCGAGCCGTTCGATATCCCCTGATAGAGGCCGACGCTCCCGCCCTCGACCGTCGTGTTCCGGATGGTCCCGTTGGCGAAGTCGATGCCGTGGTTGTTGCTGTCGATGACTTCGACGTTCCGGAGCGTCACGTCGGCGGCGCTCAGGCTGCCGATTCCGTCGCCTCCGGAGTCGACGACGGTGAGGTTCCGCACCGTCGCCCCGTCGACAGTCACGTTGACGGCGGGATATCCGAGTGAAACACCGCCACCGTCGAGTCGGCTGTACCCGCCGTCGAGCACGATTCCGGCCGTCGAATCGACGTCGACGCTCCCGTTGAACGTCCCACCACCGACGACGACGGTGTCGTTCTCGGCCGTCGCGTTGTCCAGCGCGAACTGGATGGCCGTCGCGCTGTCGGTATAGGAGACGTTGACGTCGGGCTTGGCCCCGGCGTAGGACGCGTTGATCGTCCCCGCGGCGGTGTCGACCCGATACGTCGCGTTCGCGACCCCGTTGCCGTCGGTTACCGAGACGGCGAGGGTCCCCGGATCGGCCGTCGGCGCCGGGTTACCGCCCGAACTGGCGGCGACGGGCCCGACGAACGTCCCGAGGCCACCCGTGACGAGCAACAGGGTCATCGCCGCCGCGGCCGGGCGTGTCCACGTCCCACCGGTCATCGCGACGTATCCCTCGATACCTGCCGGTTCGGGGCCGTCCCGTGACCGGCGACCGAGCGGACCGGTGGCCGTCCTCTCGTTGGACCATCACTCTCCATCGAACGACAGTCACCCGTTCGCGTCCCCGACATATCCGTCGGACCACAGGTCGAGACTGAAAAATCTGGTGAACGTGGCGCCGTCGGCCGAACCGCCGGCCCGGACGGTCCGACGAGGGCGCCCCAAAATCTCGGCACATGAGAACACACCCCAAACTTTATTCGAATCACTCGACCATTCCCGGTGGCTATGGCAACGTCGTACGGAGTGCTCGCGCTGGCGCCACCGTTGCTGGCGATCGTCCTCGCGATGACGACCCGGCAGGTTCTGGTGTCGCTGTTCGCGGGCGTGTGGATCGGTGCACTGATCGTGGCGGGGTGGAACCCGATCGCGGCCACCGCGCTCACCATGGACTGGCTCGTGGAGGTCGTCCGATCGCCGTTCGACACGAAGTTTATCCTGCTGATCATGTTCATGGGGGCAGGGGCCGCGTTCATCTACCGTTCGGGCGGCATCCTGGCCCTGGAGCGGTGGATCGGTGATCGGGTGGACAGCGCACGGGACTCACAGATCCTCACCTGGCTCATCGGCGTGTTCATCTTCTTCGACTCCTACACCAGCACCGTCGTCACCGGGAACGCGACGCGGGAACTCTCCCAAGAGAACAAGTCCTCGCGGGAGATGCACGCATACGTCCTCGACTCGACGACCTCGCCGGTGACGACGTTCGGCCCCGTCTCGAACTGGATCGGGTTCCAGGTGTCGATGGTGATCGCCGGGTTCGAGGCCGTCGACGTCACCCTCTCCGAACTGGGCACGAGCGCCTTCGGCCTGTTCCTGCAGAGCATCCCGTGGAACATCTACTGCTTCATGGCCTTCTTCATGGTCGGACTCATCGCGATCACCCAGCGCTTCTACGGGCCGATGCTCGACGCGGAGTGGCGCGCCCGCAAGACGGGACGGACGATCCGCGAGGACGCGACCCCGCTCTCCGACGTCTCACAGGACGTGGGCGAACCCAGCGAGAAGAACCCCTCGCTGCTGAACTTCTTCGCCCCGATCCTGGTGTTGCTCGTCGTCGGCCTCGTCTCGATGTGGTGGCTCGGCGGCGGCTACCAGCCCGGCGTCGACGTCGCGACCGCCTTCCAGGAGACCGACGTGGCGCTCGGTCTGCTGTACGGCGCCTTCGCGTTCATGCTGACCGGGTTCGTCGGCGCCCTCGGCCTCCGGACCATGGACCTCGAAGCCGCGAGCGACACGATCATCGACGGCTTCAAGACCATGAACATCGCCATCGCGATCATCGTCCTCGCGTGGTCAATCGGCCTCGCCGCCGACCGCGTCGGGACGGCACAGTTCATCGTCGACATGATGGTCGGCAGCGGCGTCCCGGGGAGCTTCCTGCCGCTCATCATCTTCGTCGCCGCGATGTTCATCGCGTTCACGACGGGAACCTCCTGGGGGACGATGGGGATCCTGACGCCGATAGCGATCCCGCTGGGCTACGAACTGGTCGGCCTCTCGATCCTCCCGGTGCTGATCGGCGTCCTGTTCGGCGGCGCCATCTGGGGCGACCACAGCTCGCCCATCAGCGACACGACGGTGATGTCGTCGATCTTCGCCGGCTCCGACCACATCGACCACGTCAACACGCAGATCCCGTTCGCGGCGACCGCCGCGGGCATCACCGTGATCGTTCTCCTCCTGTACGGCTTCGGGCTCCGGACGCCCTTTGTCGCCCTCCCGCTCGCGTTCGTCCTGACCGCCGTCGCCGTCGTCGCGCTCAACAAACTCGACGCGCGGCGCAAGGGGCTCCCGGAGGTGATGCCCGCCGCCGCGGCCATCGAATCCGGCGACGTCGACGTCGATGCGGTCGAGGCGGGGCGGACCGACGGCAACGACGGTAGCCACGACTACCTCTCGCTGGTACCGGTGCTGTCGGTCGTCGTCGTCGTCGCGTACCTCGCGCTCGTGTTCGCGTTCGCCACGCTCGGCGGCTAGGCGGCTACTCGCTCGCCACGCGGTCGCCGAACCGTTCCCGCACTTTTTTGAGTTTCGGCCGGATCTGTACCTGGCAGTACGCTCGCTGGGGGTTGTTCGCGTAGTAATCCTGGTGTTCGTCCTCGGCGGGATAGAACGTCTCCAGCGGTTCGACCTCGGTGACGATCGGATCGTCGTACGCGTCGGCCAGGCGGTCGATGGTCGCCTCGACGGCCGCACGCTGCTCGTCGTCGTGGTAGAAGACGGCCGAGCGGTACTGGGAGCCGACGTCCGGCCCCTGTCGGTCCTCAGTCGTCGGATCGTGGAGCGCGAAGAAGACTTCGAGTAACTCCTCGTAGCTCACGACGGCGGGGTCGTACTCGACCTGGACGGCCTCGGCGTGGCCGGTCGACCCCGAACAGACCGCCTCGTACGTGGGATCGGGCGTGTCGCCGCCACAGTATCCGGAGGTGACGCCGTGGACGCCGGCCAGTTCCTGAAACGGCGCTTCGAGACACCAGAAACAGCCCCCCGCGAGCGTCGCGGTTGCGCGGTCGTCGGTCATGCTCCTCGTAGTCGCTCGACGCGTATGTACGCACCGCCTACAGGAGGTAGTCCTCGTCCGCGAACGCCTCGTCCTCGCCTTCGACCGCTAGCACGTCGAGGGCGGTAACGCGGGCGCCGACCCCGAGCAGGCCGGCCAGGCTTGGCTCGGTCCGCCCCTCGTCGCCGGAGATCAGTTCCTTGACGTAGAGGCCCCCTGCGCCGTGGATCTCGACCGTGGCGTGCCGGGGATCGTCGATCTCGCCCGTGGCGTCGTACACCTCGCGGGTGCGGGTCAGGTTCGCTCGCCGGTGGTCGACCCGCTGGGGCGTGTACTGCTCGATCGTCGCCCCGTCGAGTTCTTCGAGCGCGGCGTCGAGGGCGTCGCCGTCGGCTGCCTCGTCGAACTCGACCGTCGCGCGGTAGGTCTTGCTCGCGTCGAGTCCCTTCACGCGCTCGACCATCTCGTAGGTCGCGAGACGGAGCCCGGTCACCTCGACGGCGCCGTCGGCGAAGGCGTTGACGTCGGCCTCCAGGCGCTCGACGTCGACGTGTCGACGGCGCGGCTCTTTCACCTCGACGACGAACGGCCGCCCGGTCCCGAGCATCCGGGCGTCCACGTCCTCGCGGCCGGCGCCGTGAAACAGCGCGTCGACGCCGTCCATCACGTCTTCGACGACGGGCGCGATCAGCCCCTCGACGCTCCGATCGTAGAGGTAGCCGGTCCCGCCACAGTGGTCGCAGGGCTCGCGCCCCTGCCGGCCGCTACCGTCGCACTCGCGGCAGGGCCACTCCGTCTGTGGAACGTCGCGTTCGAGTTTGCGGTATCGGCCGTAGACGAACGCGGAGTTGATCGTCGTCTCGACTCGGTCGTCGGCCACGTCGAGGACGAACTGGACGTGCGGGCGCTGGAAGTCGACGTCGGCCTCGGTGCGACGACCGATTCGCTTGCCCACCTCGCGGTTGAACTCCATCTTGAACGGCTCGCCCGCCTCCGGATCGGCACCGACCTCCGCCCGCAGCAGACGCTCGTTCTCCTCGATCAGCGGCGGCGTCCGGGTGCCGACCTGGTAGGTGTCGAACTCGACGTCCGCGACGGCGTCGGCGGCGCGGGCCGCCCAGTCGTCGAACTCGTCACACCGACCCTCACACACCCAGCAGTCGGCGGTGTCGACGGGCTCGAAGTCGTCGTCGTCGTCGAGGGCGACGGCGACGCGCAGGGACCGGCCGCGTTCGGCGTTGGTCAACCCGAAGCTCCGGTCGGCGAAGACGCGTCCCAGGCACGCGTCACAGACCGGGCCGGTCGCCGCGAGTCGGCGCGCGTCGTCCAGGAGGCTCATACCGCCGAACGGGGCGGCGCGCGTAATTAAGTTACCATTCGAAGGGCGTCGGCGAGTCACCAGCCCATATCGTCGGCGACGGGGCCTGCCGCGGCGAGACAGGCGGCGCCGGAGCGTCGGTCCAGAGGACGAGCGCCGCCCGCGCCAGCGTCGCCCGCGGCACGCTGGTCCGGACGGCGACGGACAGGACGTACGCCGCGAGGACGGCGCCGACCGCGTCGCCGACGACGGGTAGGAGGCCGATCAGCGGTTCGACGCCGACCGCCGGTCGGTGCCGGGGAGCCGGTCGAGTCGTCGAGATGGTGGCTCGGGCCGTTGGGCCGCCGGCGGTCGGCCGCAACCGCCGGGACGGTGGTCACGGCCGACCCGACGTGTGCGATGCCCGAAGCGTTCCGGGTCCAGGTCGGACGCGCCGTTCCCCGCCCTTTTTGCCCCGGAGCGCGACGCTCCGTCGATGACCGACGACGATCCGACGGTGCCGATCATCTGTTCGGCCTGTGAGACGACGACCCGGGTACCGCTGTCGACGGTCGCCGACGCGGTCGCGCGGCACAACGAGAACGTCCACGACGGCGAGTCGATCGCGGAGGTCGACCCCGCTGTGACCGATCGCCTCGCCGACCTCGTCGCAGACGACATGGGCCTGCTCGACGACGGCGAGTGACGACACGAACGTGTTCGGGGGAACCCTCGCCTCCGTCCACCCCGTTCGTCCGGACGGAACGATGTCGGACCCCCAGTCGCGGACACGACGGTCGGTCGTACTGTCGACGAGCGCGCTCGCCCTCGGCGGACTCACCGCCCTGGCCGGGTGTAGCGGTGGTAGCGGTGGCAGTGGCGATGGCGGTAGCGGCGGCGACGGCAGCGGCGGCGACGGCGGTAGCGACGGGACCACGACCGAGGGCGGCGACACCGCGACCGAGGGCGACGGCGGCGGTGCCGGTCTCGACGACTGGTTCTCGAACGTCGACAACTACGAGTCGGTGGTCGACGAGACGGGGAGCGACCGCGTCACCGTCGCCGTCGGTGCGCAGGGCAACGGCGGCGCCTTCGCCTTCGACCCCCCGGCGGTCCGCGTCTCGACCGGCACGACGGTCGTCTGGGAGTGGACCGGCCAGGGCCAGCAACACAACGTCGCCGCCGACGGTGGCGGGTTCGAGAGCGACCTCTCCGCCGAGGAGGGGTTCACCTTCGAACACACGTTCTCGTCGGCGGGCACTGTCCGGTACGTCTGTACGCCACACCGGGCGCTGGGGATGAAAGGCGCCGTGATCGTCGAGTGAGGCGGGGGCCGCGGGGTCGTGCGCGGCCACCTCCCGTCCGGGTCGCATTCTTTTACTCGCCGAAGGGACGAGTGCCCACATGAGCGACACCCAGGCGCGCGAGCAACTCACCGTCTACTCGGATTACGTCTGTCCGTTCTGTTATCTGGGACGACGGTCACTCGACCGGTATCAGGCGGAGCGCGACGAACCGATGGCGATCGACTGGCGACCCTTCGACCTCCGGGCGGGCAAGCGCGGGCCGGACGGCGAGATCGACCACACCGTCGACGACGGGAAAGACGAGGACTACTACGCGCAGGCCCGCGAGAACGTCCGCCGGCTCCGCGAGGAGTACGACGCCGAGATGGCCCAGGAGATCGCGACGGACGTCGACTCCCGACCCGCACAGGCCGTCTCCTTCCGCGTGAAGGAGCACGAGCCCTACGAGACGTGGCTGGCCTTCGACGAGGCCGTCTTCGAGGCGCTGTGGATCGACGGCCGCGATATCGGGGACGCGGCGGTCCTCGAAGATTGCGCCGAGACGGCGGGTCTGGACCCGGCGGTCGTGCGTGAGGCCCTCGACGACGACGCGCTCCTCGAACGGCTGGACGACCTGTTCGAGACCGCCCAGCGGCAGGGTATCACCGGCGTGCCGACGTTCGCGTACGACGGCCACGCGGCGCGGGGCGCGGTCCCGCCCGAGCAACTGCGACGACTGGTCGAGGGGTAAGCGCGGCCGTTCCGCTCCGAACGCCGACGGTCACGCACACTCGTCTGCCACCCGCCGGGCAACGGCTGGACGGACGCCCACCAGCCTCGGCCGTCGGCGCGATCGTGGCCGTAGTCGGGGCTTCAGCAGCCACGCTGAACTCGGAGCGCGTACTGAGCGACCGCTCACCACGGACGAGCGACTCACCGCGAGCGCCCGTGACACAGGCTCGGGTCCGACTCGAGCGGTAGTATAATGTTCCACAGACACGACGAGTAGAACACGTGACCGCCGAAAGTGTGGATTTGTACGTGGTTCGCAACGAGGTTGATCCGGCGTATGGATACCACTGTGACGCGTTGGCAACACGATTCCCCGACGCCGAGGAGGTCGATTTCGTGGCGGGTGAACGGATCCCTCTCGACGAAGCGAACGCCGTCGTCTTGAGCGGTAGTTCGGTTTCCGTCTACGAATCCGATAGTCGTCCGTGGATCGCCGAACAGGAGAGGCTCGTCCACGAACTCGTCGATCGAGAGATTCCTACCCTCGGTGTCTGTTTCGGTCATCAGGTAGTCAACGTGGCCCTCGGTGGGACTGTCGAGGAAGTCGGAACGACTGCGACTCTCACCGAGGCGACCCTGGCCGACGACCCGTTGTTCGACGACGTCGATCCAGTCGTCGTCTCCCTCCATGGTGATATGGTGACGGAGACGGGGACCGGTATGGAGATCATCGCGTCGGCTGATCACGCCCGGGTGTTCGGGACTCGTCACAAGACGGCACCGATGTGGACGGTTCAGTTCCATCCGGAGATCACAGCGTCACATCGTGACAACCTCGTCGACGATTTCGGATGGGACCCGGAGCAGTTCTCGTTCGAGGACGTTACTGCGGGACGGATCTTCGAGAACTTCGCGGAACTCGCCGTCGAGGCAACGCCGTGATCTCCATATGGCACAACCGCTCGATGCGCAGGCTCAGTGAGTGGCTGGTTCGGAACTCTCTCGACGAAACAAACGAGATTGGAGTGCCGAACTCGGTCTCCGTCTCTCGCATGGACTCTCCACTGTAGTCCGACAAGCCACTGACTCCCCCCTTCCACCCAACCCTTATTCGGATTCCGCCCCTCCGTCGAACGATGAGTCTCTTCGAGAAAGCCGGAAAGACGTTCGAGGAAGCGAAACGGACGTTCACAGACGGCACGCAGGCCGAGTACGTTTGTCGATCCTGTACGGAGTCAGTCTCCGAAAACTACGAGTACTGCCCCCACTGCGGCGAAGAGACGGTCGACTCCGTAGCGTGACTCTCGCCAGGAACTGCCAGTGGGTGAATTTCGATCGGTCTCCGTATTCCGTTTCGACGGCGACGTCGAATCGTAGCGGGTGGAACGACCACCCGGACGGCTGACCACGTCGCTCTATTCGGCCCCCGACTCCCGTCGGTTTCCAAGCCTCCCACGGACGTCGGCTATTCAGCCCGTTTACCGGAGTCCGGGCGTCGGCCCCCGCGTCTGGCACCGGTCACGATCGGGTCCGACCCCGGTCCCCACCCCAACCTACTTTCGGCCACACCCCCCAGAGTCTTCATGACCGAGGACGCGACGAGCCGACGACGGTTCCTGCAAGCGGGCGGGCTCGCGCTGGCCGCGAGTCTCGCCGGCTGTGGCGCGTCGGCGCCGACGGCCGAGGGGACCGCGGCGTCCACCGCGACCAGTCCCTACACCCGGATCTACCGCGACACCGTCGACTCGGTGCTTTTGCTCCGGACGGACGCGGGGAGCGGTACGGGGTTCGTCTACGACGAGCGTCACGTCGTCACGAACGCCCACGTCGTCGGCTCGGCGGCGGCGGTCGACCTCCGGACGAGCGGGGGACGGTGGCACGAGGGGGCGGTCGTCGGCACCGACCCGAACAGCGACCTGGCGGTCGTCGCGGTCGACGACCTGCCCGCGTCGGCGTCGCCGCTCGCCCTCGCGACGGAACCGGCGGTCGTCGGCCAGGAGGTGGTCGCCATCGGCAACCCGTTCGACCTCGACGGCTCGGTGACGACGGGAATCGTCAGCGGGATCGACCGGTCGATCCCGGCGCCGACCGGCTACAGCATCCCCGACGCCATCCAGACCGACGCGGCGGTCAACCCGGGCAACAGCGGCGGACCGCTGGTGGCGCTGGACGGGCGGGTCGTCGCCGTCATCAACTCCGGCGGTGGCGAGGATATCGCCTTCGGCATCTCGGCAGCCCTCGCCCGCCGAGTACTTCCCGCGCTGATCGAGACGGGGTCGTTCGACCACTCCTTCGTCGGCGTCGCGTTGACGCCCGTCACGCCGACCGTCGCCGAGGCGAACGACCTCGACGACCCCCGTGGGTTGCTCGTCGTCGACGTACTGTCGGACGGTCCCGCGGCGGGACGGCTCCGGGCGAGCGAGCGGGCGGTGATCGACGGCGAGGACGTGCCCGTCGGCGGCGACGTGTTGCTGGCCATCGACGGGGTGACCACGGACACGACGGAGGCGCTCGGGAGCTACCTCGCCTTGCGGACGCGCCCCGGCGACACCGTCTCGCTGACGATCCTTCGCGACGGAGACGAGCGAACCGTCGAGGTGGAACTCGGGACGCTCCCGACCGCCGCCCGCTGAGTCGGCTTCACGCGCTGATAATTGGACCACACCACTCATAACCCGTCCCGTCTACGGGTTCGACCGAGGACGGTCTCGATGAAGATACGCACGGTCGTCGTGGCGATGACGCTGCTCGTGGGTGCCGGAGTCGTCTCGCTCGGCGGCCCGGCCGCGGCGCAGTCCGCCCCGCCGTCGGTGAGCGTCTCGGTCGACGGCTCGCCCCTCGATCTCGGCGACGTCCATCACACACCGACCGATCCGTGGATCGGCGTGACGGCGACGGCGGCCGAGGGCGGCACGGTCGATCTGGTGGAGATCAGGGTCGACGGCGAAACCAGACACGTCTTCGAGTCGTCGGCCCGCTCGGTCGAGCGAAACGTCGTCCTCGATCTACGCAACGGCGACCATCGGATCACGGTCGTCGCCAAGGCCGGCGGCGTCACGACCCACACGGCGACGATCGTCCGTGACGACCGCGCCCCGTCGGTGACGTTCGCCGGGCCGCTCCGTGGGGGGCCGATCGGCTACGACACAGAGACACTGGATCGCCCCGGGGCCGAGCCGCCGCTGTTCGTCGTGGACGAGACGCCAACCTCGACCGTCACGGACGACCTACCGGAGGTGACGGTCTCCAACTCCACGCTGACCGTGGCGGGCACCGTCGACGACCACTCGACGATCCGGGCCGTCCGGATCGATCACGTCTACGAGTACGCCCCCGTCGGCGGTCGGGCCGCGGACGACGGCACCGAGTTCGCCTACGACCCCGTCGACACGGCGCCGATCCACCCCGACGTCCCGATCCCGACCGACGGCGTCGACGACGACGCCTACCCCGAACGGCTCGACAAGTACCTCCTCGCGTCCCCGGGGGACTCCTTCAACCGGACGCTGACGCTCGCGCTCGGCGCCAACTATCTCCGGATCGCCGTCGAGGACGCCCTCGGCAACATCGCCGTCTACCACGTCGTCGTCACCGTCGGCGACGAGAGGGGGCCGACGGTGAACGTGACCGACGTTCGCTACGTCTCGCCGACCCGCCTCCACGTCGAGGGGACGGTCAACGATAGCGTGCAGGTCCACGACGTCTGGGTGGACGAGACGCTGGTGGGACTCGACGCCATCGAAACCGACGCCGATCCGGAGAGCTTCGACGGTCGGAACGTCTGTGACGTGACGGCCGTCCTCGACATCGACGACGGGGAGGAGTTCTGTACCGCGTACAGCGGGGCGACCGTCCAGTATCGGGAGGCGACCGAGTCTCTCGTCGTCCGCCACCGACTCGTCTACCGGCAGCCGACGGTGCCGGACGCCGACCGGAAGCGCGTCGAGTTCGACACGACGGTGTACCACCCGGCCGGGGCCGACGAACTTGTGATCGGGACCAACGACACCGCGCTCAACGAGCGGCGCCGGAACTACTCGCTGTCGACGTTTCTCGCACCCAACATCAGCGTCTCCGATCGCGGGACGGGCTACGTCCGGGGGCGGACCGTCTCGGTCCGCGGCCGGATCACCGGCGGTCAGGTCGCCAGCGCGAGCGTGGAGACGCTCGACCCGGCCACCGATCGGGTGATCGACATCCGGCCGATCGAGATCGGGGCCGACGGCACGTTCGCCACGCGCCTCGAGGGCACTCGTGACGAGACGCGCGTCCGGGTCCGCGTCCGCGACGCGAGCGGGGTGGAGTATCTGAACGGGACGACCGTGGTCGCGCCGGCCGAGGACCCGGCACCGCCGCCGCCGGACGCCACCGGCACCGCGTCGGCGTCCACGCCGACGCCGGCCGGCGAAGACGGCACCGACGGGTTCCGGATTCCGTTCCTCGGGGTCGTCCTTCCCGTGCCCGACGTCCTGGGAGCCAGCGTCTCGCTTCCCGTCCCGGTGGTCGGCCCGTTCGACGTCCCGTTGGTTCCGGTCGGCGGACTGGCGCTGATCGCCGGCCTCGTCGCGCTCCGCCGTCGGTGATCACCGGCGGGGAAAGCGGAGCAGGGCGACGACGAACGGACCCGCCGCGAGCAGCGACCCGACGCCCGCGGCCACCCGCAACGGCAGCGCGGAGACGACGCCGACGGCGATGCCACCGAAGAGGGCCAGACCCATCGCCGCGAGCAGGTAATCGACCCCTCGGGGCATCGCGGGCGTCGAGCGCACGGTCGAATCGCTCATCCTGGTAATTACATCTAATTAGAACATGTTGTATCTTTCGACACGAACGGCGCCGGGGCGTCCCGGCTACCGCTTCGGGAGTTTCGCCACGAACTCGTCGGGACCCTTCCGTTCGGTGTGGTAGTTCTCGGCGTCGAACGCGTCGCGTTCGGCTTGGAACTCGTAGAACAACGGCTTGGGATCGTGATCGTTGACGATGGTCAGCGTCTCGCCCGGAGCCAGGTCGTCGAACGCGGCGTGAATCTTCGGGTGTCGTTCGCTCGGCGGCAGGTCGCGTAGGTCGAGTTCTCGGCCCATGTGTCGTCCACGCCGTCCCGACGGGTGTCCGTTGGCCCGAACACGTTCGCGTCCGAACGCCTTCGGCCGAAGGGTTACGGTCGTGGCCGGCTTGTCGACGGGCGATGGCGCACTCGGACCCTCCGGACGAGGCCGACCCTGACCGCTGGACCGTGACCGTCGAGGGCGCCGTCGCCGAACCGCTGTCGGCGTCCGTGACCGTCCTCGGCGCCGACGCGTCGATGCGGTCCGCGACGGCGTGTGCGGGGAACCGGGCTCCCGACCGGTCGTGGCGCGGCGTCCGCGTCGGAACGATCCTCGACCGTGTGGATCCCGCGCCGGAGGCGACCCACGGTTTGGTTCGATCCGCGGATCCCGACTACGCCTGTGGATTCGACCTCGGTCGCCTCCGGGGCGCGCTGCTCGCGACCCGTCTGGCGGGCGAGGCGATACCCACGGGGCGGGGTGGGCCAGTCCGCCTTCTGGTCCCCGACGCCGACTGCTGGGAACGGGTGAAGTGGGTCACCCGGATCGACGTGCTGACGACCCCACCTGGCGACGCCGACACCGCCCGGGACCGCGTGGCCGCCGAGGACTGACGACCGCCAGCCACTTGTCTGCCCCCCGTCTTCGGCCGGTATGGTCGAAGCGCGCACCGCGACGGCCGCCGTCGGTCTACTCGCGAGCGTCGCGGTGAGTATCGCCGCCTGGTACTACTTCGATACCTTGCTGGCCGTTCTCCTTCTGCCGTTCGTTCCCGTCCTGTTTCGCGGACGTGACGACTCCTCGTCTCTCGCGGCGTGGCCGGTCTGTGAGTTCACCACCCGGGACCAGTCGGTCCACTACTGCCCACACGACGGCACGGCGCTCGACCGACGGGACGACTGACCACCCGGGGCTACCGCATCTTTATACACCCCTCGTGACAATAGCTACCCGACAGCGTCATGGGGGGAGTGAACAGCGGTACGTCGAGTGGGGGGGCTCCCGTCGAGCGGTCGGCTGCGACGCTCCTGCTGGCGGACGGCGACGTGAGCGACGCGACCGCGGCCGTAACGCCCGACTGCCCCGAGACCCTCGTGGTCTCGGTCGAGGGGTCGGTAGTGGACGTCGTCGACGACTGGCGGGCGAACCGCGGAACGCTCCCCGCGTCGTTCGGCCTGATCACGTTCGCCGAGTTCGGCCGCTCGGCCGCCACCGGGGACACGACCGACGACGGTCCGTCGCGTCGGTCACTTCCCGGCCAGGACATCACGGTGACCGCGATGTCCGAGGCGGAGAACCTGCCGCGACTCGGGACGGCCATCACGCTCTATCTCGACGACTGGGCCGACACCGAGCGGGAAACGCTCGTCTACGTCGACGACCTCGGCCCACTCGCCGCGGAAAACGACCTGGAGTCGACGTTCCAGTTTCTCCACCTGCTGGTCCAGACCGTCACGGGGATCGACGCCACTCTTCTGGTCCGCGCCGACGAGACGGCGACCGACGAGCGGACGATCAACACGCTCCGGCCGCTGTTCGACGCGGTGGTCGACGTGTCCGACGCCGACGCGTCGCCGCCGCCGGCGCTCGACGGGGACACGATCCGAACGCTGCTCCGCAACTCCCGCCGGCGGTTCGTCCTCCGCACCCTGTTCGAGGACGGCGAGACGGGGCTGGATCGGCTGGCGTCGCGGCTGGCGGCCCACGAGACCGACGCCGAGGCCCCGACCGAGGCGGACCGAACGCGGGCGTTCACGGCGCTCGCGTCGGTTCACGTGCCACAGCTGGCCGAGGCCGGGCTGGTGGTGTTCGATCGCTCCGACGAACGGGTGCGGCTCTCCGACGCCGCCCGCCGGACCGACCGCCTCGAAGGATATCTGGACGGGTCGTTCGACGGGACGTGACTACGGGTTCGGGTCGACGCGGACCTCGCCGTCACCGGTCACGGTTACGCGACAGCCGGCGAACTCGAAGGTGAGCGTCCCGCCGTCGCGGGGCATCCCGTCGCGCCTGTCGTCGAAAATACGGTTCAGCGCGTCCGGTTGGACGACGGCGTTGAGGTTCACGTCCGTCGCGTCCCTGCCAGTCGCCTCGAGCACCGCGTGGACGATGGTGACGCTCAGTTCGATATCGCCCGTCTCGTGGTAGTCGACCACGTACGTCCCGGTCTCCGGATCGTACGTCGCCATCGTCCCGGAATCGATATGCGAGTTTCCATCCATGGTGATACGGCCGTCTCTACCGCCGATTTTCGTCCCCCGATAATAAAGTTGTGTGTGGTCCCGCATCCCCGGAGACCGCCGTCGTCGACGGCGGGCCGGCGCGCCCCCCTCGCTCAGTCGTCGAGGGCGTCGGTCAGTCCCCACTCCTCGGCCCGGGTGCGGGCCTCCTCGCGCGCCCGTTCGCGGATGGCCTCGATTCCCGCCTCGTCCTCGAGGAACGCCGCCACCGCGTCCGTCCCCTCGTTCCCGAGGCGTTCGTCGGGGGCGACCTCCCGCGTCCGCCTCACGAGATCGCGATCGTCGGTCAGCCGTTCCGCGGGCAGTCCCGGCGGGATCCGGAGGTCGTCGGCCTCGTGGGCCTCCGCCAACGCCGCCCGATCGAGTTCGTAGAGGTCGACGCTGTACGGTCCCGGCCCCGTCACGTCGCCGAGGGCGTCCGCCCCACCCCGATCGGTGTCGGGACAGTACGCGAGGGTGGGGACGCCGTCCTCGAAGGTGACGACGGCACGAGTCTCGTCGTCGAGCAGGAGGGTGTCCTGCGGTTCGAAGACGGCGTACCCGGTCAGCCGCCGATCGAGCGCGGTCGCCAGCGTCGTCCCCGGATCGTCGACGACGCGCGACCGGAGCAGGTCGCCACGGGGAATCCTCATGGGTTCCGGTGTCGACGTCCACGCATCGTTACACCTCGTCCGGGACGACCGCGCTCCGGAAGCGGTCGGCCACGTCCCCACTCGCCCCGTCGCGAACGTCGAGTCGGCTCGCCGCCTCGCGGAAGGCCCGCGCCGCGGGCGCGTCCGGTGCGTGTGCCAACAGCGGTTTCCCGGCCGCGCGGGCCGAGCGTGCGGCGTCGCTCTCGGGCACCACCCCCACCGTCTCGCCGCCAAAATAGCGCTCGGCCCGCTCTGCTACCCGTTCGATCCCCTCGTCGTCGCGGACGCGGTTGAACAGCGTCCCCGCGGTCTCCGTGCCGTACGACCGCGCGTACTCCTGTACCTTGAGTCCGTCCGAGAGCGCGGGAATCGTCGGCTGGAGGACGATCACCGTCCGGTCGGCGAGCACGACCGGCAGCACGGCACTCTTCGAGCCCAGCGCCGCCGGAGAGTCCAACAGGAGCACGTCGGTGTCGGCAGCCAGTTCCGCCACCACGCTCCGCAGTCGCTCCGGGTCCGCCGCCTCGAACGCCGCCAGACTCGTCCCGCAGGGAACGACCTTCATCCCGAAGCGCTCGTACACCGCCTCGGAGACGGCGGCCCCTTCGCCCTCGATCAACAGGTCGTGCAGCGTCACCGGCGCGTCGTCGAGGCCGGCGTGAAAGAGCAGGTTCGCCATGCCCGTGTCCGCGTCCACCACGGTCACGTCGTGGTCCTCGGCGAGCGCCATGCCGAGCGCGAGGGTGCTCGTCGTCTTCCCCGTCCCGCCCTTGCCGCTCGCCACGGCGAACGCCTCCACCATCGGCGTCGAGTTGCGCGTCTCCCCGGTTAAACGTTCGGTCACCGGCCGTGGATCGTCACCCCGCGGCGACTCGGCGCCGACCGTCGCGCTCCGCCGTCGCCGCCGTCGCGTTCGTCGACTCGGGCGGCGCCCACGCCGGCCGCGTCACCGTCACCGGCCCGGGGCTGATCCTGAGCGTGACTTCGATCCGCACCGTCGGCGACGACGACGGCGTGTACTCGCGGTGGAGTTCGTGGACCACCCCGTTCTCGTCGACGCGAGCCCACCCCGTCACGTTCCGCGACGCCGGCCACGGATCACCCCTGAAGGCGATCCGGTAGAACGTCGTGCCGTTGCGTTCGACGCGCTTGACGATCCGCGAGTCCTTCGTGCTGAGATACCAGCGCACGATCTGTTCCGTCCGGTCGACAAACCCGTCGGCGTCGGCCGGCGACGACGCCACCGGCGATCGGACGTCGGTGTGCGACCGAACCCCGCTCTCCGTCCGGACGTACGCCCTCGTTCCGTTCGCGTATCGCGGGCCCCTCGCGATCACCAGCGCGTCGTGTTCGACCGTCCCGAGGCGGCCCACCCGCGACCGGTACCGATCCCGCGACGCGACGGCCGCCCGCTCGTAGGCGACGCCGCGCAGTTTCCCGTCGTCGAACTCGCGGTAGGTGAGTCGGAGGCGATAGGACCGATTCGACAGCGCGGCCTCGTGGGCGTCGGCGAGCGCCGACGCGTCCGTGACGCCGGTCGAGTTGACGCCGCGCGGCCACACCGTCCCGTTTTCCGCCCGCGTCACGTTGCCGTCCCCGCCTCCATCGAGGACGGCCGTCGCCGCCGCCCCCACGCCGCCCCCGCCGATGGCCGTCACCGCGCCCCCGACGGCCAGCGAGAGGACGATCCCGAGCAGGGTCGCCCGTCCGAGCCACGCCCGTCGATCGGGTCGTCCGTCGTCCGTCGCGTCGCCCTGCCCGCCGGTCCGCGCGGCACCGTCACCGGCGGCCGTCTCCGACCCGCCGCGGGCGTCCCCGTCGTCGACCGCCCGTCCGGCGTCGTGGCCCTGCGCCGCGCGCTCCCGACCCGCCGTCGGGCCGTCTCCGCCGCCGGCGTCGGGCGCTCCGCCGCCCGACTCCCCGTCTCCGTCTCCGTCTCCGTTCCGACCTCGCTCCCCGTCGGTCGCTCCGCCGATCGCCACTCCCTCGAACGATCCGGGCTCCCGGTCGAGGAACTCCCGACACAGGCGCGCCCGTTCGTCGGGCCCGAGGGCGTAGGCGACCATCCGGTGGAGCGATGCGGCGTCGACGACGGTCGCGTCCTCGGCGGTGTCGTCCCCGGCGTCGCGGATCACGAGTCGACGTGCCCGCTCCCCTCGTGGCTGTGTCGCCGCCAGTCCGTCGTCCGTGCGTTCGACCGTCCACCCTCGGGCCTCGTACACAGCCGCGACGAAGGCCGCGAACGTCTCGCGATCGAGGGTTTCGAGGTGGTCGCGGAACGCCGGTCCCGGCGCGGACGTCATACCTGTCAATACGGGTAGCGGTGCAAAACGCTTCGGCCCGTCACCCGTCGTCGCGGTCGACCCACGCCGGCGGGGACACGCGCACGTCCGGGGTCGGGGTGACGTGTATCGTGACGACCACCCGTGCCGACGCGTTCGGCGGGACGTACTCGTAGTGGAGTCCGTGGACCAGTCCCCGATCGTCGACGAGGACGCTCCCCGCCGCGTCCGTCGTCGGGTCGGGGTCGACGGCGATCCAGAGGTGTGTCCGCCCCTCGCGCTCGAACTCGCCGACGACGGACGTCTCGCTCCCGTCGAGGAGTCGTTCCAGAGTGGCGGCGGTTCGGCGAGCGAACCGGTCGCGGTCGGCCGGCAGTGCGCTACTCCGCCAGCCGGACCCCTCGACCCAGTCCACCCCCTCCTGCGTCGTGGTGTGAGTTGCCGAGTCGCCGACGTCCATCTCGCCCCCCAGACGCCTGTACCGGATCCCTCCGTCGGCGTACGACGAGGCGTCCGCGACCGCCCGCGGTTCGGTCCGGAGCCGTCCGACGATCACGACGCTGGACCGGTAGCGGGTCGACCCCGCGACGATCGAACGCTCCCGGACGCGGCCGGTCGGCCGCCCGTCGACGTACTCCCGGTGATCGACCGCGAGCCGGTAGGAGCGGTTCGACAGCGCGGCTTCGTGGGCGTCGGCGAGCGCCGACGCGTTCTCGACGCCGCCGGCGTCGGCGCCGGGCGGGAAAGGCCCCCGGACGTCGGAGACGTGGCGACCCCCCGGCGCGAAGGGAAGTCCCTGTCGCTCCATCACCGCCGGCTGACCGTCCTCGGTGTCGTTCCCGGTCCGACCGTCCTCGGGCGCCGTCGCGGTCGGCGCCGGCCCGGGCGATCCGTCGCCGCCGGCGAGCGACGGGTCGACGCCAGTATCGACCGCGACTGCGACCGCGCCCCCGACGACGAGGAGGGCGACCAGTCCGACGGCGAGCCACCGGCGCGGTCCCCGCCCGTCGTCGCCATCGGCGGTCGAGCGACGGTCGGGGACCGCGGCCGACTCCCGCGTCCCGTCCGCGGTGGCGGTCGGCCGCTCCGGCGTTCGCCCCCGGCCGGTCTCCACCGCGCGTTCGTCGTCCGCGCTCCGGTCGTCGTCGGTCCCGCCGTCGTGGCTCGCCGTGCCGTCCTCGCGCCCCTCCCAGTCGTCCAGTTCGGATGGCTCGCGGTCGAAGAAGCGCCGACACAGGGCCCCGCGCTCCTCGGGGCCGACGGCGTACCGGAGCAGTTCGCGGAGGTCGGCGGCGTCGACGACCCCGTCGGCGTCCGCCCGGGCGACGGCCGGACGGGTCGCCGGCACGAGTCGTCGTGGTTCCTCCTCCCCGGGTGGCGTCGCCAGGACCGCCCCCTCGACGCGGTCGGTCTCCCACCCCCGTGCCTCGTACACCGCCGCGACGAGGTCGGTCCGGGCGGCGGGATCGAGGGCGTCGAGACGGTCGCGAACGCTCGACTGCGGGCGCCGCGTCATGGCCTCCCTAGGGACCGCTCCGCAAAACGTCCTCGGCCGGCCCTCAGAACTCCGTTCCCTTCCGAGCGCGCTGTCCGGCGTCGATGGGGTGGCGCTCCTTGCGAACCTCGCTCACCAGGTCCGCGTGGTCCGTGAGATACGTCGGTCGCTCGTGCCCGCCCGTGCAGACGAGTTCCAGATTCTCGGGTTTCGACGCGGCGAGGTCGGCGACCGCCTCGGGGTCGATCAGGCCGCGGTTGGCCGCGTACAGCACCTCGTCGAGGAGCAGCATGTGGACGCCGTCCTCGGGGTCACCGTCGAGCGGGAGCGGTCCGGTGAGGTCGGCCGTCTCGGCGGCGTCGAGCAGGTCACGGGCGCGTTCGAGGCCGCCGCGGGCCTTCGCGGCGTGGTCGTCGTCGTCGCTCCCGTCGGCGAAGCCGTGCCACCCGTAGTGCCCCGTGTGTTCGTACGAGAAGCCCGCGATCTGCGAGATGGCCGCGTACTCGCCGCGCACGTCCTCGACGCTCGCGGCGCCACCCTTCATGAACTGGAGCAGGTGGACGCGGTAGCCGTGGCCGGCGGCGCGAAACCCCATGCCGAGGGCGGCCGTCGTCTTCCCCTTCCCGTCACCCCACCACGCCTGTACGAGGCCGAACTCCTCGGGCGCCCGCGCCTCGATCCGTCGGTCGGTGTCGTCGCTCATGCTCCGGATCGGCCCGTGGCTCCCTTCAATGGTCGGGTGCGAGCGCCGACACCGCCGCCCGCTCGTCGGTCCGGACGCCGGAATCGGGCGGACCGTACTCGCCCTCGGGGTAGCGCGAGGCGAGACTCGCGTCGACGGCGTCGCGGACGCAGGCGCGGGCGGCCGCCCCGACGGGCGTCGCGCTCCCGGAGAAGGCGGCCACGTCGCCCGTCGGATCACAGGCGGCGACGACGGCGTCGGTGGTCGTGCCCGGGACGCCGACCCGTTCGAGCAGCGTCGCCGCCTTCGCCTCCGCCGCGACGGTCGACAGGTTCGCGAGCGCGCCCGGCGCGAGCGAGCGGGTCGTCCCGACGAGGACGTTCACCGTGCCGGGGTCGTGAGGGGTCTCGGCGTCGGGGTCGGGAGCGTCGCCGTCCGCGTCGACCGCCGGCCGCGCTGGCTCCCCGACCGGCAGCGCCGCGGGGTTCGAGACGCCCGCCGTCGCGACGGCCTCGACCGTCCCCAGTCGCGCCCGGCGGGCGTGGCGCTGGTCGACGCCGGTCAACAGCACCGGGCCGGTCGCCTCGGCGTCGAAACCCGCGGCGTCGAGGCGCTCCCCGACGTAGGCGTCGAGGTCCGTCCGCTCCCACCCCTCGGGGACCGTCACGTTGTACGCCGCGGGGGCGACCCGCTCGCCGCCGCCGTGGCCGGTCGAGAGCCAGCGCGTCCCCGGGCGGGCGAGTCGGCATACCCCGTCGCAGACGGTGGGCTCGAAGACGCTCACGACAGCAGGGCGTCGACGAGGCGGTCGTTCTCGGCCGGCCGCCGGACCGCGACCCGGACGTGGGAGTCGAGGTCACGGAACGTGGTCGCGTCCCGGAGGACGATCCCGTCCCGGCGCGCGTCGTCGATCACGTCCGCGACCGTCCGGTCGCCCACGCCGAGGAGGAGGAAGGGGGCCGACGAGGGCCACACGTCGTACGCGGGGTCGAGGGCGTCGGTCAGTCGCTCCCGCTCGCGGCGCACTCGCTCTCGCGTCTCGGCGACGAACCCCGTCTGCCGGAGGCAGTACGTGCCCACGTCGGCCGCGGGGGTGGAGAGCCCCCAGGCCGGGCGTGCGGCGTCGAGACGCTCGTGCAGGTCGCCCGTCGCCACGGCCATCCCCGCCCGGAGGCCGGGCAGTCCGAACATCTTGGTCAGCGAGCGCGCGACGACGACGCCAGGTTCGCCCGCGAGCGTCCGATGATCGGTGAAATCGAGGAACGCCTCGTCGACCAACAGGAAAGTATCTGAGTCCCGACACGATTCGGCGTACGTTCGGAGGGCCGGCCGCGGGTAGGCGTCGCCGGTCGGATTGTTCGGGTTGCAGACGACGACCAGGTCGTAGGGACCGGGGTCGGTCCGGAGGAGGCGGTCGTGGGCGACGAACGTCGGCTCGGCCCCTTGGAGGCGCACCTCGCGTTCGTACTCGCCGAAGCTCGGCCGGGGGAGGAGGGCGTCGTCGCCGGCGTCGAGTGTCACCTCGACTGCGAGACGCAGGGCCTCGCTCCCGCCAGCCGTCGGCACGACCGACCGCGGCTCACACTCCAGGTACTCGCCCGCGGCGGTCCGGAACGCGTCGTAGTCGTCGCTCGGGTAGCGCGTCGCCGCCCCGTAGGCCGCCTCGTAGACGCTCGCGACGCCGTCCGGGCGCTCCGGATTCGTGTTGGCGCTGAAATCGAGGAGGTCGTCGTCCGTCGTCCCGCCGTGGGGCACCCGCCCCACGTCGGCGACGGCTTCAGGATCCATGCGACGCGCTAAGACGCTCGACTACCTCAAGCGTTCCGTCCCCGACGGCATCGAGGACGCCCGCCCGCTCGGCCAACAGGAGCGCCCCGCCCATCCCCGCCCCCTCCTTGGCCTCGCCGTCGGCGTATCGCGCGAGTGGCCCGTCGCGGTCGCCGAAGCCCGGATCGGTGACGATCGTCCCGCAGTCCAGGTCGGCGGCCACCGCCGACAGGTCGGCGTCGTCGGCGACGTACCGCGTCGACGCGATCGTCAGGGGGGCCGCGACGCCGGCGTGTCGCACCAGCGCCGCGGCGGCGAGCATCTGTGTCCCGCCGCCGAGGATCACTTCGGTCCCCGACTCCAGGGCGCCGGCGGTCAGGCCGGCGACGACCGCGAGCACCGGATCGCCGACAAAGCGGACGGCGAGTTCCGGGCGGTACGCGGCCTCGCCCGGGTCGAGGTCGCTCGCCTCGAACGCCGCCTCGACCACCTCCGCTTTCAGGTCCAGCGGGTTCTCCGGGAGCGACGAGGAGACGGCGGCGTCGACGCCCAATGCGCGATGGACCGCCAACGCGGTCGTGGTGCCGCCGGGGATCGTCTCCCCGATCACGAGTTCGTCGTCGGGGAGGGTCCGGCCGAGGTCGCGGGCGGCCGTCCACGCCCCCGGCGCGGTCGGCACCGGGTCGGGCTCCCGCACGTCGCGGCCGGGGTTCGCGCCGACGCCGACCGTCGGCGCCCCGGTGGGTTTGGCGAGGCCGCCGTCGACGACGAGCGTCTCGAACCCGACCCGCTCGCGGACCGCGCGGGTGACGGCCGCGGGCGTCGGACAGCCCGTCGGACTCACGGGGACGACCGGCGCGCGGACCAGGTGGCCGTACTCGATCAGTTCCGCGTCGGCGCTCGGGGTGTGGACCCGAAGGTCGGGGTCGGCACCCGCGGCGCTCAGCCCGTCGATGCGGGCCGTCGCGGTCGTGCCCGCGACGAGGACGACGCGGGTCACGAACGCGCCTCCGCGACCCGCAGGTCCGGGGGACGATTCACGTTCACGGCGAGTCGTGGGTCGTCGCGTTCGTATATGTCGTCGTCGGTTCCCGCGGCGACGACGTTGACGCCGGTCGGCGCCAGACGCCGCCCGCCGTGATCGAACGCCGTGTCGACGCTCACGCCTAACCGCCGCTTCAGGGCGACCGGCACCGCGACCGTGATCGACCCGCTGCCGGCGTCGAGGACGGGGTTCACGGTCTCGGCGGTCAACAGCGGGAGGTCGGCGGCGACGGTCAGCGCCGGCCGGCCGATCCGGTCGAGCGCGGCGGTCAGGTCCGCGACGTAGCCCTCGCCGGGCGTCTCGACGACGTGGACGTCCGCCGACCGCAGGTGGTCGCGCGTGGCGGGCGCCCGCGACGAGACGGCCGCGTGGACTGTCCCGACCCGACTCGCCGCGAGCGCCGCACACACCCGGTCGACCATCGGCGTCCCGCCGACCGCGACGAGCGGCTTCTCCACGTCGCCGCCGAGGCGCGTCCCCGCCCCGCCACACATCACCAGAGCGTCCATGCGATCACCCCGGCGTGGAGCGCCGCGATCCGTCCGAGTTCGTTCGCCGCGCCGAACGCGTCGCCGGTGACGCCGCCGAGGCGGGCGGTCGCCCACCGACCGACGAGGAGCGCAACCGCGGGCCCCGCGAGGAGCGCCGCGAGCAGGGCCGGGCCGCTCCCGGACGGGGCGGCGAGGGCCGCGGGCACCGCGACGGCGACGGCGGGGAGCAGGGCGGCGCCCGAGGCCTCGCCGACGACCGCCGACCCCAGCCCCTCGTGGCCGGGATCGCCGAGCGCCGCGAGCGCCGCCATGCCGGCCTTGGCGCTCACCTCCGCGGCGAGGACGAGGCGGACGGAGACACGGGGGCCGGCGCCGGCCGCGCCGAGGCCGCCGAGCGCGAGGGCGACCAGCGCCACCCCCAGCGCCAGCGCGCCGCCGACGCCGGTTCGGGAATCTCGCAGGATCTCGCGTCGGTCGGCGGCCGCGCCGTGGGCCGCGGCCGCGTCGCCACAGTCGGCGAGGCCGTCGGCGTGGGTCACCCCGGTCACGAGATAGAGGGCCACGAGGTAGCCCGCGACGGCGGTCGACACCGGGACCGGGGCGAGCAGCGGCAGGGCCGCGAGGCCGCCGACGACGTAGCCCGCGACGACGAACGCGGCGGGCGTGGCCCGGAAGGCGTCCCACGCGGCCCCGTCGCTGCCGACGGGCAGGCGGGTGAGGAAGGCGAGCGCCCCACGAACCGCCGTCAGCACAGCGCGACCACCCCGGCCAGGCCGAAGGTCAGCCACCCCGCGCGGCCGACGACCTCGACGCCGCGCTCGGCGTCCGTACGCGTCGGGAGAGCGGGGCCGCCGTCCAGCCGGTACGCTCCCGGCTTCTCCAGGCGGACTCCGAGCAGGGTCGCGATCGTCGCCATCGGCCACCCCGAGTTGGGGGAGTCCGGCGCACGCGCGTGCAGTCGGGCGCTCCGGACCGCTCCCGGCGCGCCCCCGGCGAGTGCGAGGAGGCCAGCGGTCGCCCGCGCGGGCGCCCACATCACCACGTCGTCGAGGCGGGCGGGCGCCCAGCCCATCGGGTTCGAGCGGTAGCCGAACGTCGAGTCGAGCGTGTTGACGGCCTTGATCCACGCCGCGGCCGCGGCCGCGAGCGGGAGGGACGTGGGTGCGAGGAGGGCGAAGCCGGCGAGCGGCGCGACGAGGCCGTCGGCGAGGTTCTCGGCCGCGCTCTCGACGGCGGCGCTCCGCACCTCGCCCGCGGTCAGGTCGTCGGCGTCGCGGCCGGCGAGCGCACGGAGGCGCTCCCGTGCCGCCGGGAGGTCGCGTTCGCTCGCGGCGACGACGGCCCGTGCCTCGTCGAGCAACATCCGGCGGCTGGTACAGACGAAACAGACGAGGCCGGCGACGGCGGCGCCACCGAACGGATCGACGCGGGCGGCGAGGGCGACGCCCCCGGCGGCGACGGCGGCGGCGACGAGGGGGACGGCGAGCGCCATGGCGGCGCCGACGAGGCGCGGCCGGGACCACGGCCGATCCAGCGGGCCGAGCGCCCGTCCCAGCCACGCGACCGGGTGAAGTGACCCGGGCGGTTCGGCGACGAGGCGGTCGAGCCCCGCGGCGAGGGCGACGCTTCCGGCGGCGGCGGGCGTCACGGCTCCTCCGGGACGGTCAGCCGGTCGCCGAGGGCCGACAGCGGCGTCTCGGCGACGTCGACGAAGGTGCCGCCGAGGGTATCGACCCCGCCGTCGGCTTCGGGGTCGTCGCCGACGTGGACGAGCGCCGCGGGGTCGACCCCGAGGTCGGCCGCCACCGTCTCGAAGGGTCGCGGGTGGGGTTTCCGGAAGCCACAGGCCGCGCTGGTGACGACGGCGTCGAACGTCCCCCGGAGGTCGGCGCGAACGAGCGTCCGCGGGACGAGTTCGGGGACGCTACAGTTCGAACACAGGCCCACGGGCCCGCGATCCCGGGCGGCCGCGAGCGCCGCCGCAACCCCCTCGCGGCGGGTCACGTCGGGATCGAAGGCGGCGACGACGGCGCGTCTGACGACGCCGTCCGACGCCGTCACACCGCGGCTCCGGAGCGCGGCGGCGACGTGGGCCGGGAGGGGAACCTCCGCGGCCGTCGGCACGTCCAGGTGGGACGTGCGGTAGGCGTCGGCCCAGTCGTCGGGGACGGCGACGTCCCGGTCGCGGAGCTCCGCGGCGACGGCGGCGGCGGGGTTCGACGGCGTCGCCGCCGTCACGAGCGTTCCGAAGAGGTCGAACGAGCAGGCGACGTCCGTCACGGTCGGACGAAGGGTGGGGGCGGAGGCACTTGACCGTCGCGGTCGGCAAGGGTTAGGTCGTCGGCCCCGAACGGGGTGGCGTGACCGTCGTCCGACTCCTCGGCATCGATTCGCCGGCCGACGCGGCCGACTGGTACGCGGCCGGCCGGGCCTACACCCGCCGGGTCGCGGCGGGGATGGGCTTCGACGGCGTCGACGCCGTGGACGGGACGGCCGTGACCGCCACGCTCCGGTCGGACCCCGCCGCCCTGTCGCGCCGCGAGGCCGCGTCGGTCGTCGGCGTCCTCGTCGGCGACGCCGTCTTCACCGAACCGTTCTGTGCGTGGATGCCGGCGTGGTACGACCTCGGACTCCGGCCGGCGGCCCACGTCCTCCGGCGCCGGCTCCGGGCGATCGCCCGCGAGGTGGCGAGGGCGACGGACCTGACCGTCACGCTGCCGCGGTTCTCGCGCCCGCGAGACGTCTTCGTCGAGGGACGGTCGCCGCTCGCGAGGGTGACGGGGTTCCGCGAGCGGTTCGTCCTCGCGGCGGCCGTCACCCACCTCGAGTGGTTCGCTCACGCCGCGGACGCGGACGGGATCACCGTTCCGCGGGTGTTCCTGTCCCGGGCACGAGCGGAGACCCTCGCCCACTACGCCGGGTCGCGTCGGACGTTGTCGACGCGGGTCCGTCGGTTCCAGCGCCTGCTCTTTTCCGACGACGCGTGGGTGCGGGACGTCGACGAGGCGTACGGCCTGAACAGTTGGCTGTTCGGCCGCTGGGCACGGTGGTTGGGTGCCGAGCGGGTCCGCCTCGCCGCGACCGCCGACGGCTGACAGACAGCCGTCAGACACGCACGAAGGTTTGAAATGACCCGGGCCCGTGCGGGAGAACGATGAGCAAGATCACGTTCCGCGCCGACGACGACCTCGTCGAGCGTCTGGAGGAGTTCGACGCCTCCAAAAGCGAGGTGATGCGCGACGCACTGCGCACGTACCTCGACGGGGCGGAGCGTGAGCAATCCGGCTCTCCAGAGACGAGCGGGCGCCAGTCGGACCTGCTGGAGACGCTCCTCGCGGAACACGTGTTTGCACCGCGCGAACCGCCAGAGATCAACGTAAACGTCACACTGGACGGTGCAAACGTCGATTCGTCGGACGTGTCCGTCGAAAACGAACCCGAGTCGTCATCGCGTAAGACGTCACGCGAAAACGCGGCCGACGGGCCGAATACGTCGCGTAAAACGTGTTCCCAATGTGGCGAGGAGATGTCCGCTGGACACGTTTACTGCCCGAACTGTGGGGAGAAGGGTGCCCACCGCGTGTTCTGTGACTGCGGCGACGAGATCCGGTCGGACTGGGCGTTCTGTCCGAGTTGCGGTCGTCGCACTCCGGCAGCAGACGTGCTCGATCGCGCGTAGCTGGCCTGAAAGCGGTGTTTACGTCGGTTTCACCGACTGTCTTACAATGGCCGTTAGTTTTATAAGGTATTGGTCTGTTGGTACGTCCGCGTAAGACGGTCGTCTTACAGCTCGGGCGGACCGGAGGGAGAACGCCTCCGTCGGGCGGTTCGAGCGTGTAAGACAGTACGCGGGGTGCTGCCCCTTCCGTCTTACCGGGGGAATGCAAACATGGAGCGTGTGACACTACGAATTCCGAAGCAGCAGATCGAGGAGGTCGAACAGATGGTCGAGACGGGGGAGTTCCCGAACCGAAGCGAGGCCATCCGCTCGGCAGTCCGCGAGATGCTCAACGAACAGAGCGAGTCCCGTGACGACAACCGCAAGCGCAACCGCAGTTGGGCGAAGGTGTGACGATGCAGGGATTCGTCCAGGATGCGATCGAACGCGAGGAAGCCGAGCAACGCGACGCCGACGACGGTGACGACTTCGGCGACCCGCGCATCGTCATCGTCGGTGCCGGCGGTGCCGGCAACAACACGGTCAATCGGCTGTACAACATCGGCGTCGACGGCGCCGAGACGGTCGCGATCAACACCGACAAACAGCATCTGAAGATGATCGAGGCCGACACGAAGATCCTCGTCGGCAAGTCGCTCACGCAGGGGCTGGGTGCCGGTGGCGATCCCTCGATGGGCGAACGCGCGACCGAGATGGCTCAGGGGACGATCAAGGAGGTTCTCGGCGAGGCCGACCTCGTCTTCGTCACCGCCGGGATGGGCGGCGGTACCGGTACCGGCGCCGCGCCCGTCGTCTCGAAGATCGCCAAGGAGCAGGGTGCAATCGTCGTCGGGATGGTGTCGACGCCGTTCAACGTCGAGCGCGCCCGCACGGTCAAAGCCGAGGAGGGACTCGAGAAACTCCGCGGCGAGGCCGACTCGATCATCGTCCTCGACAACAACCGCCTGCTCGATTACGTCCCGAACCTGCCGATCGGCAAGGCCTTCTCGGTGATGGACCAGATCATCGCCGAGACGGTCAAGGGCATCAGCGAGACCATCACCCAGCCCTCGCTCATCAATCTGGACTACGCGGACATGTCCACGATCATGAACCAGGGCGGCGTCGCGGTGATGCTCGTCGGCGAGACACAGGACAAGAACAAGACCCAAGAGGTGGTGAGCGACGCGATGAACCACCCACTGCTCGACGTCGACTACCGCGGTGCGTCGGGTGGACTCGTCCACATCACCGGCGGCCCCGACCTCACGCTGAAGGAGGCCGAGGGGATCGCCAACAACATCACCGAGCGCCTGGAGGCGAGCGCCAACGTCATCTGGGGCGCCCGCATCCAGGAGGAGTACAAGGGCAAGGTGCGGGTCATGGCCATCATGACCGGCGTCCAGAGCGCTCAGGTGCTCGGTCCGTCGACCCAGCGGCAGGCGGAGAAGTCCCGCCGCAGTCTCAACGGCGAGGACGTTTCGGAATTCGACGCGAGCGAGAACGTCGGCCAGGACCAGGCATCCTGGTCGGACGGCGGCCGCGATCAGGTCGACCAGCGTAACGGCGTCGACGTGATCCGGTAGGTCGCGAACGGACTTTTCTACCGCCTTGCCGCCGTCGCCGGCGACGGTGTCGTCTACACCGCCTCGATCGACTCGATCAGCCGACACTTCCGGCAGATTCGACCGCCCGTGGACGAGCCACAGCGCTCGCAGTCACCGAGGGCGTCGCCCTCGTCGGCCCCGCGGTAGCGCTCGGCTGCCAGTTCCGCGAGTTCCTCGTAGCCCGCCATGATCGAGTGTCTGGTCCCCGGGTGGTCCGCCTCCATGTCGAGTAGGAGTTGCCGGATCTCGCCGCGGTAGGCCTCGCTCGCGTGCGGACACTCCGTGATGTGCGCCGGAAGGTCCGCGAGGTGGGCGTACAGCGCAACCTCCTTTTCGGGCACGTCGCGCAGGGGTTTTGCGCGCGGGACGAAGTGACTACTCGCAGCACGGCGGTCGAAGGGGCCGAGACTCGCGTCGAAGTGTTTGGCCATCTGCTTTAGATCTCCCTCGAAGAAGTTCATCAGTGCCGTCTGGGCTTCGTCGTCGAGGTTGTGGCCCGTCAGGAGTTTGTCGGCGTCGAGGTCCTCGGCGTACGACTCCAGCAGGTCCCGACGGAACACGCCACAGTACGCACAGGCCGCCATGTTCTCCGGGTCAGTCTCGACCACGTCGTCCATGCGAACCCCGAGTTCGTCGGCGTAGGACACCACTTCGTGACGCAGGCCCCGATCCGCCGTCAGGGCACGGCAGGCGTCGAGGCTCTCGTCGCGGTAGCCCTCGATCCCCTCGTGGATCGAGAGGGCGATCAACTCGACGCGCGGGTCGCGGCCGAACGTCTCGTCCAAGACGTGCGTCAGGACGACGCTGTCTTTCCCGCCCGAGAGGCCGATCACCCACGTCTGTGGGTTCTCGGGCGAGGCGTCGGCGGGCAGGAGGTCGTCCTCCCGGATCCGGCGTCGCACTCGTTTCTCGACCGAGGCGCGGACGTGTTCGCCACAGAGGTGCGCCCCTGAGTAAGCCGCGTGCATCACCGCGTCGCGGCCACACCGGTCACAGTCCATCGGTGGCCCCTTGCCCGGCGGCGCGTATGACGGTTTCGTTGGACAACCGTTTTGCGGGCCGACGCGTAACCACGGGTGATGGACCGAGACGCCGCCCTCGACCGGGCTGCGGAGATCGTCGATATCGTGGAACGGGCGTCGTCCGACGCCGGCGTCCACCTCCCCGTCCCCGTCCGCGAGGTGTGGGTGTACGGCGACGTGGCCCTCGGGCTGGACCCCCTCGACCGCCTCGACGTCTACGTCACCAAGGACCTCCTCATGCGTGGCGACGCCGACCGCGAAGCCGCGTTCGAGGAGCGATACGGCATCGCGGGGATCGGCAAGACCGTCGACGCCGACTGGGCCGACGCGCATCCCGAACATCTCCGGGCGAACGATAGCGGCCACGCGGCGCCCGAGCGCTGTCTCGCGGCTCACCTCGTCGACGACGACGAACCGATCCACCTGGAGGTGTGCAACGCCTCCTTCTCGGACAACGTCACCCAGCGGCTGAAGGGGGCGATGGCCCGCGGGGCGTACGAAGAGATTCTCGACCCTCGCGGCGTCTGCCTCTGGGCCGACGGGCAGCGCGACGACGAGGCGCTGGCGAAGCTTCGCGGCGGTGAAATCGCCTTCCCGACGCTCTCGGGCGCCTTAGAGATGCTCGGGCTGGACGAGGCGGACGCCGCGGAGGCCGCCCACGCGGTGCGTGAGCGCCGCGCCGCGGCGACGGGGCGGACGGTCCGTGGCGACGTGGTGTGATGGCGAACGGGCGACACCGCTCGAGTCCGCGGAACGGGGGCGTCACGCGACCGCGATCCGTTCCGCGGCGACTGTCAGGACACGGAGACCCTGGCTCTCCCACCGGGTTTCAACCCTCGCTTACGGGCACCCGACCGACGGTCACGTCGAACGGCACCACCTCGGCTCGGCGATACGTTCCCGCTTGCATCGACTCGATCACCGTCCGGCCCATCTCCCGCCACGCCGCCCGGAGGTCGTCGTACTCGTCGCCGACCGCGCGCCGGAGTTCCGTCTCGTGATCGGCGAGCCCCGCACCGGTCGCTTTCCGCGTCGCGTCCCGCAGATCCCCTTCGTCGTACGGCGGTTCGATCACCTTCCGGTGGTAGTGTCGTCGGGTCCGGATGTCGACGAGGCCGGCGGCTTCGAACGCCGCGACCGTCCGGTCGCCGAGCGCCACGTCCGTCCCGACGCCCGTCAAGTAGGCCTCGCGAACCCGACTCTCGAGGTCGACCTCGCGGCCGACCGTCGATTCGACCGACACGTCGGCGTTGTCGGGTTCGATGGCGGCCACGTGGCCGGTTGCGACACGCCGGAACTCCCGGATCGCGGCGGGGGGGTCGGGCAGGTTCACGAGCAACGCCTGGCAGGTCACGAGGTCGACCGCGTCGTCACGGACGGGAAGGCGCGTCGCGTCGCCCGCGACGACCGGACGCCCCGCCTCCTCCTGGGCCACCGACAGCAACGCGGGGTCGGCGTCGACGCCGACCACCTCGCCGTCGGACTCCTCGGCGAGGACGCGGGTGAGTTCGCCCGTGCCACAGCCCACGTCGAGTATCCGGTCCCGGGACGGCAGGTCGAGGACGCCGAGGGCCTCGCGGGAGGCCCAGAGCCCCCGCCGTGTCCGCCTGAGGTAGTCGGCCGAGAATCTGCGCACGCCGGCCCTACCTCGCCCGGCCCCAAAAGTCAGTCGTCGTCGCCCCGTGCGGCGAGGCCCCCGCCGAGGAAGGCGGCGACTGCCGCTGCCACGCCGAAACCCGGTCCGGACCCAGCCGTGGGGGTTCGGGTCCGGGTCCGCGTGGGCGTCGCCGTCGACCGCGGGGTCTGCGTGGGGGTCGCCGTGGCCGTCCGCTCCTCGGGTACCAGCGTCGCTACCACGCCCGCGTGATCCGACGGCCAGAGGTGCTCGCCGTCCGCCGCGATCCGGGCGTCCGGGGCGGCCCCGATCCGCGTCACGTCGCTCGCCCGCAGTGCCCCACGGACGAACACGTGGTCGATCCGCGAGTCGAGCGAGGGGTCGGCGTTCCGCAGGTCGGCGGCGTGACAGCAAGTGCCGCCCGCCGTCCCGGCAACGTCGTCGAACGAGGCCGTGAGACGGTCGTAGGCCGCCGTCGACGCTCCCGGCCCGCTGTTCAGGTCGCCGACGAGAACGACCGGGTCCGCCCGGTCGGCGAGCAGGTCCCGGAGTTCGGCCGCCTGCGCGGTTCGCGTCCCCGCCGCCGCGGATTCGAGATGGGTGTTACAGACGGTGAGTGATCGCCCCCCGACAGTCGCGTCGACGACGCCGTAGCCGCGGTCGATCCTGATCGTCCGGTCGTCCTGAGTCAGCGAGAGCGTCGCGTCGAAGGAGCCGGTGTCCGGATCCCCGGTCGTCACGTCCTCGCGTGCGAGCAGCAGGTCGTGGTCGGTCAGACGCACCGCGCGGCGCTCGCCGTCGACGGTCGCCGGGAGTTCGAAATCCGCGTTCTCGGTCGCGGCGACGACGCGGTAGGTCGGCCCACGCGAGTCGAGCGCCGACAGCAGGAGATCGCGGAAGTCGTAGCGGACCCGCGCCGCGGTCGGCGTCGTCCCGCCACCCGGATCGCCCGTCCGGACCAGCGCCGCCTCTTGAATCCCGACCAGCGCCGGTGCGGTCCGGGCGAGTTCGTCCGCGATGGCCCCCATCCGCGCCCCGGGATGGCTCCGATCCACCGCCGTCACGAGGTCGCTCACCGCCGTCCGGAGAGCGTCGCCGCCTGCTTTCGCGGCCGCCAGCAGTCGAAAGAGGTCCGCGCCGAGATAGCAGTTCCGGGTGGCGACGGTCACCGGCGTCGACTGGCCGCAGGCACGACCGACGAGTCCCGTGCCGAGCATGCCGATCGTGCCCGCTGTGCCCACGCCTGCCAGTACGTCGCGTCTGGTGACCGAATCGTCCATCGGTCGCGCCGTACGACCGGTCGTCGGAAAAGACGTGTGGCCTACGCGCCGTTCCGGAGGTCACGAACGCGGTCGATGTTCCAGGCAAAGTCCTTGCCGTCCTCGGTCGGCGTCTCCAGTACGAACGGGAGGTCCCGCAGGTCGGGATGGGTGACTATCCGGCGCATGCCGTCGACGCCGATCAGCCCCTCGCCGACGTGGGCGTGTTCGTCCTTGTTCGTCCCGCAGGCGTGCTTGGAGTCGTTGAGATGGAGGCAGTGGAGGTTCTCGATTCCGATCACCTCGTCGAACTCGGCGACGGTGTCGTCGACGCTGTCGGGCGTCGAGAGGTCGTAGCCCGCGGCGAAGGCGTGCGCGGTGTCGAGACAGACTCCGAGGTCGTGGCTGCTCTCGTCGAGGACCGTCGCCAGATGTTCGAAATCGCCGCCCAGTTTCGTCCCGCTGCCGGCGTCGCTCTCGACGAGGACGGTCACGCCCTCGGGCACGTCGAGTTCGTCGAGGGCGCTCACGGCGTTGTCGAGGCCGCCCTCGACCCCGGCGCCCGTGTGCGCGCCCAGGTGGACGTTCACGTACTCGATGCCGAGTTTCTCGGCGGCGTCGACCTCGCGTTGCATGCTGTCGATCGACTTCTCGCGCAGGTCCGCCTTCGGCGTACAGAGGTTGACGAGATACGAGGAGTGGATCACCCACGGGCCGTCGAGGTGTTCGGCGGTGTCCTCGCGGAAGGCCGCGGCCTCGTCGTCCCCGACGTCCGGATCCCGCCAGACCTGTGGGGAGTGGGTGAAGATCTGCCCGCAGTTCCCGCCAACCGTCCGCTGGTTGCCGACCGCGTTGTCGATGCCGCCGGCGATGGACACGTGTGCTCCGACTCGCATACCGGACGGAGGGGAGGACCGAGCAAAGGCGCTTCGGATCCGGCGGGCAGCGCTCTGTGCTTTCCTGATCTCCCTCCTCGATCGACGGACGCGACCCGCCCGCCGCCCGTACCGGCGACCGAACGGTTTTATCACCGCCGGTCGAACCCGGAGCCATGAAACGGTCGGAGCCGATCGAGGTGGGCGAGACGGTCCCCGACGTCGAGGCGTCCCTCGTCCGTCCGGACGGGACGGTCGAGGAGACGTCGCTCGGAACGCTGACGGCCGACCGACCGGTGTTGCTCAGTTTCTACACGGCCGATTTCAGCCCTGATTGCGTCGACGAGTGGTGCTCCTTTCGCGATTTCGACTGGTTCTCCAGCGGCGAATACGTCCAGGTGGTCGGCGCCAGCAAGTCGAGTGCCGGCCTCCATCGCCGCTTCATCGACTACCTCGGGCTGAACTTCCCACTCTTTGCCGACACCGACCTCGAACTGTCCGACGCGTTCGGCGTCACCTACCGCGCCCTCGGGATCACCCGCCGGTCGCACCGGTCCTGTTTCCTCCTCGATTCGGATCTGACGGTGCGATACCGGTGGGTCGGCGACCACTGGCTCGACCCCACCCGCGACACGCCGCCGGTCGACGAGATCCACGAGGCAATCACCGAGGAACTCGACGTTGCCGGCCCCGAGACGTTCGGCTTCTAGCGGTCGCCCGGGCGCCGTCTCGTCCACTCGTCGCTCGCGTACTTCGAGTCCGCGCGCTCGCGGGCCCGCGCTAGTTCGTCGTCGGTCCACGCACCCGCTTCGGCGTCGGCCCACTCACGCAGCGCCGCCTCGAGGGTCGCTACCGCCTCCTCGCGCGTGGCGTCGGACTGCTCCGCGATGCTCGTCACGCGCTCGCGGAACGTCGCCGCGTCGACGCCGGGGGCCGCGAAGACGTCGAGGTGGCGCTCCGGCCGGACCGCGTAGGTGAGCGAGCCGTGCTGGACGACGGCGTCGCTCCGCCGGTGCTGGGCGTTGCCGCTCACCTTCCGTGGCCCGTCGGTCCCCGGAACGACGACGTCGTGTGCGGGGTGGAGTTCTCGCAGGTAGCAGGCGGGGTCGTGGATCGCCGGCCGTCCCGTCTCCGCGAACCGAGCGGGGACGCCGAGGCGGTCGAAGGCATCGAGGATCGGCGCACAGAGCAGTCGGTAGGACTCCACGAGGTCCCCGGGGAGTTCGTCGGCCGGCGCGACGATGGTGTAGGAGATGTCGCCGTGGCTGTCGTGGTAGATGCCGCCGCCGCCGGTCTGGCGCCGGGTGACGGTGATCCCCTCGGCGGCGCAGTAGTCCCAGTCGACGGTGTCGGGCTCCTGGTGGTAGCCGAGCGAGAGCGTACTCGGCTCCCACCGGTAGATACGGAGCGTCCGGGGGCCGCCGTCGGCGGCGGTCTCCGCCGCGATCTCGTCGAGGGCCATGTTCATCGGCCCCGGCCACGACTCCTCGCGGATCAGTCGCCACTCGCGGTCGGCGTGGGCGTCGGCCTCGTCCATACGCCCCCTTCGGACCGGGGCCCTAAGGCGTTTCGTGGATCGTCCGGACTCGGTCGCCACACCGAAGCCCCCGCCACCCGAAGGGACCCGACACATGTCGATCGACATCGATCGCGACCGACTCGTGGAGACGATGGAGGCACAGGCGGCCATCGGCGGGACGGCGGGCGGCGGGCTCCACCGCCTCGCACTCTCCGACGCCGACGCGGCGGTGCGTGACTGGTTCGTCGACCGCGCGACCGGGGCCGGACTCGACCTCCGGGTCGACGCCTTCGGCAACGTCTTCGCCCGCCGGGCGGGAGCCGACTCCGACGCCGCGCCGGTGCTCGTCGGCTCGCACCTCGACTCCCAGCCATACGGCGGCATCTACGACGGCCCGCTGGGCGTGATCGGGGCCCTGGAGTTCGTCCGGACGCTCGACGACTACGGCATCGAGACGCGCCGGCCGGTCGAGGTGGTCAACTGGACCAACGAGGAGGGGTCGCGGTTCCAGCCGGCGATGCAGGGCAGCGGCGTTTGGGCCGGCGCACACGACATCGACGAGGAGTACGAGAAGACCGACGCCGACGGCGACCGAGTGGTCGACGAACTCGAGCGGATCGGCTACCGCGGCGACGAGCCAGCGGAGCCACGCGAGCCCTACCACGCGTACCTCGAACTCCACCCCGAGCAGGGACCGTTTCTGGAGGAGACCGGCGCGGACGTGGGGGTCGTCACCGGCATCGTCGGGCTTCGGTGGGCCGAGGTGACCCTCCACGGCCAGGCGAACCACTCGGGGACGACGCCGATGCACTACCGGAACGACGCGCTCGTCGCGGCCTCGGACGCGGTGACTGCCGTCCGGCGGCTGCCCGGGTCGCTCGGGGAACGAACCGTCGCGACGGTCGGGTCGCTGACCGTCCAGCCCGACTCGGTCAACATCGTTCCCGAGACGGTTCGGTTCACGACGGACATCCGAGACCCGGACGAGGCGACCCTGGACGCGGCCGTCGCGCGGATGGAGGCGGAGGTGGCCGCGGCGGCCGACCGCGAGGGCGTCGAGCACGAAATCGAACACACGATGGCCTCCCCGGCGGTCGACTTCTCCGAACGCCCGGTCGAGGCTGTCGCCGACGCCGTCGACCACCTCGGCTACGACGGCCGACGCATGGTCAGCGGCGCCGGCCACGACGCCACCCACGCGGCCTCGGTCTGTGACGCCGCGATGGTCTTCTCCGTCAGCGAGGACGGCAAGAGCCACACCGAAGACGAGTTCACGAGCTGGTCGGACTGCTACCGGTCGGCGAACGTGCTGGCGAACGCGGCGTTGGATCTGGCCGGCCGCGTCGACTGAGCGGGGTGAGCGTCGCTCGGGCCGGCGACCCCGATCAGGCCGTCTCCGGGCGGTACTCGCCGAGCAGTGACTCGACGGCGCCCCAGTCGACCGGCGGAGCGTGGCCGTCGAGTGTGGCCTCGAAGTCCGCCACCCGGTCGCCGTAGCGGTCCCGCCACCCGGTGGCCGGTCCCTCGTCGAAGCGGTCGTCGATCGACCGCCACCGCTCCCCGAGCTCCGTGAGGCGGTCGTCGAGGGCGGCGAGACCCTCGGCGTCGACGGCGCCGTGGGCGTCGTCCGGGCCGGGGTCGGGCCAGGCCCGGAGGTCCTCGACTTCGGCACGGAGGTCGTCGAGCAGGAGCCGGGCGACCCGGTGTCTGAGGGCGGCGTCGAACCGGACGGTCGCGGGCTCGACGTCCGCGTCCCCCGCCGACAGCGCGTCGAGGGTCCCCGCCACGCCGTCGACGAACTCCGCCACCGCGTCGGCGTCGTCGTCGAGGGCGTCCAGCCGACGGTCGGGTGTCCGGACCCACGCCTCGAACTCCTCGGCGTCGACGCCGAGTTCGTCGGCCGTGTGCTGGGCAGAATTGGCCGCGGCGTTGAGCCGACGAATCTCCGCCGCAGTCTCGTAGATGGCGTCCGACTCGCCCGCGAGGGCGACGACGGACTGGAGCCGGTCACCGAGGTCGTCGACGCGGGATGCGACCGCGGCGTGCCGCTCCTCGAAGTCGTCGAGTCGTTCGGCGACGCCGTCGAGGTGATCGACCGCCGTGGCGGCCTCGCGGGCGTCGTCGATCAGCATGCCGGCGTTCTCAACCCGTGTCTCGGGGGTGGACACCACCTTCGAGACGTGGGCGAGCGCGTCGTCGACCGCGTCGCGGCGCACCTCACCCTCCTCGGTCACCCGTTGCAGCGTCGCCCGAACCGCGTCGGGGTCGTCCCCGGTCCGGGCGACGACGGCGTCCACGGCGGCATCCAGCGACAGCCCGTCGAGCGTGTCGTCGTGGTCGGTCACACCCCTTGGTTTCGCCGAGGCGGCGTTATAATTTCCGTCTCGACGGCGGTGACGACTATTGCGGAGTATATAGTGGACAGTTCGTTACCGGTTCACACGGGGACGGCAGGTACCCCTCATATAAACCATCTTTACCGGATCCGCGGGACGTGTAGGTGATGTCTGACGACTCAGACCGAACCGGTCGCGTTTCGCGGCGGACGTTCATTGCAACGACTGGGACCGTCGGTATCGCCGGCCTGGCCGGCTGCGGCGGCCAGTCGGGCGGGGGCGGCGACGGGGGCGACGGCGGCGACGGCGAGTCCGACCCCGACCCAACTGCCACCGAAACCCCGTCCGACATGGGCGGGAGTACGGAGACGGCTGCCGACGACGGCGACAGCCCGGCCACCTCGCTGCTCAACGCCGAGGGCTCCTCGACCGTCTACCCCATCTCGAACACGGGGAGTTCCTACTGGAACTCCAACGCACCGCCGAGCGACGGCGAGTACTGGGGGTCGAACTCGGAGAGCACCGTCCCGGGCTGGGAACAGCTCGGCGAACCGGACATGCTCATCGCGGACTACTTCGCCTCGAAGTTCGGCTTCGAGCCGACCGAGCAGCGCTCCAGCCCGCCGTTCCCGACGACGGTCGGCCTGAGCCACTCGGGGACCGGCTGTGAGGCCGTCACGGAAGGCCTGGTCGACATCGGCAACTCCTCGGGGCCGATCACGGCCGAACTCGACTGGAGCGAGGAGAAGGCCCAGAACACGGTCGTCGACAACGTCGTCGGCCGCGACGGCCAGCCGGTCGTCGTCAGTTCGGACGTGATCGACGCCGGCGTCACCCAACTGACCGGCGAGCAGGTCCGCGGGATCTACCAGGACGAGATCACCAACTGGAGTCAGATCGACGGGATCGACTACGACCAGGAGATCTACGCCATCGGCCGCGCCGAGGGCTCCGGGACGGACACCTCGTTCCGCCTGAACATGCTGGGCGGCGCCGACGCGGCGATGCCGGGCGTCGACACCCGCTTCGGGCAGAACCAGCAGGTCGCACAGGCCGTCTCGCAGAACGAAGGCGCCATCGCGTACATGGCGCTGGCGTTCACCAGCGAGACGGTCGTTCCCGTCGGCATCGACTTCGAGGGGACGCTCTACGAGCCGGACCGCGACGCGGAGAACACAATCTTCGACAGCGACTACCCGCTCAACCGCGACCTCCACATGTACACGCTGATCGAGGAGGACAACCCCAACGGTGGCGGCTACGACGCGCGCGAGGCCGCGTTCGTCAACATGTTCCTCAACGAGTTCGGACAGACCGTCTTCGTCGAGGGGAACAACTACATCCCGCTGCCGACGAGCGACCTGGAGTCGATGAAAGAGAAGGTCTCGGCGCTCGCCACCGAAGACCTCGTCATGCCCTGATCCGGCGGACTCCGGATCGGCTCGACGTCCACCATCGCCGACCGTCCATTTCTATGACATCGCCCAACCCAAGACACCTCTCCCATGCACCATGGCATCAGCAACACGTAGCGAACGACTGACCGCGGCCGCCGGACAGCAGGTCCGGCGGGTTCGTGATTTCGTCGACGACACCGACCCCGCGGCGCTGGTCGTCGTCTCGATCATCGCCCTCTCACTGCTGGCGGCCTTCGTCGGGTTCCTCGCCGTGTCGAACCTGACCGTCCTCCCGTTCGTCGTGTTCGTCGCGGCGACGGGGTACGGCTGGGTGCGACACCAGGAGGAGACGGCGCTGGTACTGACGCTGACGATGACCGTCTCGACCCTGTTGATCCTCGGGCTGATCATCGTGTTCATCTTTCGGGAGTCGGTCCCGGTCCTCTACTACGAGAGCGCGACCGTGTTCGGCGTGAGCGTGCCGGGGCTTCGGCTGTTCCTCCAGCCCAACTGGGACGCGGTGTCGCCGCCGATCCGGTACTCGATGGTGCCGATGATCCACGGGACGGTGATGGTGACCGTGGTCGCGACGGCGGTCGCGGGGCCGCTGGGCGTCGCCGCCGCGCTCTTTCTCTCGGAGATCGCCCCCGACATCATCCGGGAGTTCGTCAAGCCGGGCGTCGAGATTCTGGCCGGCATCCCCTCAATCGTCTACGGGTTCATCGGCTTCACCATCCTCAGTCCGTGGGCGTCCGACCAGTTTCGGACCGTCGGTCAAGGGAGTTACCTGTTCGTCGGCATCGTCGTCGGATTGATGGCGCTTCCGACGGTCGTCTCCGTCGCCGAGGACGCCCTCAGTAGCGTCCCCGAGTCGATGAAAAGCGGGTCGCTCGCCGTCGGAACGACCGACTGGCAGACCATGACCTCGATCACCCTGCCCGCGGCGTTCTCGGGCGTCTCCGCGGCGGTCCTCCTCGGGGTCGGACGCGCCATCGGCGAGACGATGGCCGCGACGGTCATGTTGCGTGGCGTCCCGCGGCTCACCGAGCCGCTGGTGAACGTCTTCTACGGCCAGGAGACGCTCACGTCGCTCATCGCCCGCAACTACGGCGAGGCCGACGGCCTCCAGATGGACGCCCTGTTCGTCGCCGGCGTGATCCTCTTTATCACCGTGCTCGTCATCTCGATCGGCGCACAGTACATCGAGTGGCGGATGCGTAGCAAGCTCGGGGGTGGCGCCTGATGGCGGGCGCGACCCGATCGCGGCTCGTCGAGGGCGAGACGACGGCGACCGACGCGGTCGCCGGTGCGACGGTCGGCCTCTCGGCCATCCTGTTCGCGCTCGCGGTGGCGGCGATGTTCGAGTGGGTGAGTCTCACCGGCACCGTCGCCGGCCTGCCGACGGTGACGCTGCTCGGTGGGCTGTTGATCGGCCTCGGCGTTGCGGTGGCCGTCTTCGGTCTCGGCTCGTGGGTCGGCTACGTCGAGACCGATCCCGACGCGAGCGCCGGCCTGATCGCGGGCTTCGGCGCCGCGGTGCCGTGGCTCGTCGTCGGCGGCGGCGTCGCCTCCCAGACGCTCGGGCTCGGCACCGCCGGCGGCGTCTTCGGGGGCGTCCTCGCCGGCGGCCTGGCGTTCGTCGGGACCGCCGTCCCCCGCGAGGACGTGGGCTCGACGGTGCCCCTCGGCGCTCTGCTCGCGTTCGTCGGCGCCGTCTTCCTCACCGGGACGATCGGTCCGGAGTGGCTGTGGGAACTCGGCTGGGAACAGCAGGCCTCGATCACCGCCGAGTTCCTCGTCCCGGCCGCGACGCTGTTCTGTGCCCTCTACGGCGGCTGGGCCGCCGCGAAGGCCTACGGCCGGTTCGGCGCACGCGGCCGACACATGGGCGCGTACGTCCTCGTCTACCTCAACGCGCTGTCCATCGTGGCCTTCCTGTTTATCCTCATCGCCTTCGTCGTCGTCCAGGGAATATCCGGCCTGCTCAACGGCGTCCAGGTCGGCGCCGGCGTCGGCCCGCAGGTGTTCGGGGCGTTCGAGTTGCCGGTGTCCGTCCCGTTCGTGATGAACGGCGTCGCGCTCCTGAACGACTTCCAGGGGGTCCTTCCTGCGATCGTGGGAACGGTCTGGCTGGTCGTCGGCGCGGTGCTGTTCGCGGTGCCGCTGGGCGTCGGCGCGGCCGTCTTCCTCACGGAGTACGCCGAACGCGGCCGGTTCACCCAGGCCGTCGAAGTGGCGACCAACGGCCTCTGGAGCACGCCGAGCATCGTCTTCGGGCTGTTCGGGTTCGCCTTCCTCGTCCCGCGGCTCGGCAACCGGAAGTCGTTGCTGGCCGGAATGCTCACGCTCGGGTTCATGCTCCTGCCGCTGGTGCTCATCACGAGCCGCGAGGCGATGCTCTCGGTGCCCGACGAGTACCGCGACGCGAGCGCGGCGCTCGGCGTGCCGAAGTGGCAGACGATCCGGAGTGTCGTCCTCCCGGCCGCGCTTCCGGGCGTCGTCACGGGGGTCATCCTCGGTGTCGGCCGCATTGCGGGCGAAACGGCACCCATCCTACTGACGATGGCCGGCGGAACGTTCGTCCCCGGCGGACAGACGGTGGACGTCATCGGCGGCTTCGAGTTCACCGGATCGCCGCCGTTCGTCGCCAACCCCGAACTCCTGCAGGCGACATCGGCGCTCCCGTATCAGCTGTACGCCCTCATCACCGCGGGCGTCGGCCTCGGGAGCAACGTCTCCGATCCGGACGGCTTCCGGTGGGCGACGGCGCTTATCCTGTTGCTCGTCGTCCTCTCCTTCTACGCCATCGGCATCGGCGCGCGGTACTACTTCCAGCGGCGACTCAGATACGAATAACAATGAGCGATTCACAACAGACCCAGAATCAGGCACGGACGACGACAGATAGCGACCAGCCGCTCGAGACGACGAGCGGCGAGACGGTCGAGGAAACACAAGCGGAGTGGACGGACTACGACCTCCGTGGCGAGGCGAAGATGGCCGCGGAGAACCTCGACGTGCACTACGGCGACGACCACGCGCTGAAGGGCGTCTCGATGGAGATTCCAGAAAAGAGCGTGACGGCGCTCATCGGCCCCTCGGGCTGTGGCAAGTCGACGTATCTTCGGTGTCTCAACCGGATGAACGACCGCATCAACGCCGCCCGGGTCGACGGGTCGGTCCGGCTCGACGGGAACGAAATCTATCAGGACGGCGTCAACCTGGTCGAGTTACGAAAGCGGGTCGGCATGGTGTTTCAATCGCCGAACCCGTTTCCGAAATCCATTCGGGACAACATTGCGTACGGGCCGCGCAAGCACGGCGACATCGAAACGGGGCTGTTGGCGCGGATGCTCGGCCGTGACGACAGCGAGAAGGAACGCGAACTCGTCGAGCGGTCGCTCAAGCAGGCCGCCCTCTGGGACGAGGTCCACGACCGACTCGACGACAACGCCCTCGGCCTCTCCGGCGGCCAGCAACAGCGGCTCTGCATCGCCCGCTGTCTATCCGTCGACCCCGAGGTCATCCTGATGGACGAGCCGGCGTCGGCGCTCGACCCGATCGCCACCGCGAAAATCGAGGACCTCATCGACGACCTCGCCGAGGAGTATACGGTCGTCATCGTCACGCACAACATGCAGCAGGCGGCGCGCATCTCGGACCAGACCGCCGTGTTCCTCACCGGCGGCAAACTCGTCGAGTACGACGAGACGGACAAGATATTCGAGAACCCCGAGAGCCAGCGCGTCGAGGACTACATCACCGGCAAGTTCGGATAACCGTGCCCCGAGACGAGTTTCAGGCGTCGCTCGCCGACCTCCGCGCCGAGGTGCTCTCGATGGGTGACCTCGTCGCCGACCGCCTCGACCGGGCGCTGACGGCTCTGGAGACGCTCGACGAGTCGGCCGCCCGCGAGGTGATCGGCGGCGACGACGAGATCGACCGGCGGTATCTGGCGCTGGAGTCGACGTGCATCAACCTGTTCGCCCAGCAACAACCCGTCGCTGGCGACCTTCGCTTCGTCGCCGCGTCGTTCAAGATCCTCACCGATCTCGAACGCGTCGGGGATCTGGCGGTCAACCTCGCGCAGTACACCCTCGAAGCGAACTGCGAGCGGTTCGCGCAGGTCGACCTCTCGTCGATCGGTGACCTCGCCGGCGCGATGCTCGACGACGCCATGACTGCCTACCGTACCGACGACGCGGCGCTGTGTCGCGAGGTGGCGGCCCGCGACGACGAACTCGACTCGCTGTGTCAGGCCGCGAGCGAGCGGGTGGTCCGAGACCTGATCGAACGCGAAGTCGCAGCCGGCGACTCCTGGGCCGTCGAACGACTGATGGACGACGTCTCGCGACTCCTGCTCACGGTTCGTGACCTCGAACGGGTCGGCGACCACGCCGTCAACGTCGCGGCCCGTACCCTGTACATGATCGAGAGTGACCCGGAACTCGTCTGAGATGGAGACCCGCAAGCTACAGAAGATCGGCGGCTCGACGTACTCGGTGTCGCTCCCCAAGGAGTGGGCCACCGAACACCACCTCGAGGCGGGGATGCCGATCCACCTCTATCCCCACACCGACGGCTCGCTCGTCGTCCGCAGTGCGGCACGGGAGGGCGACCCCCTCACCGCGACGGAGGTCGATCTCCCGGACTCGGAGCCGTCGACCGTTCGACGGGCGCTGGAGGCCGCCTACGCCGTCGGCTACGACACCGTCACCCTCCGATCGCCCGACGAGTTCGCTGCCGCCGAACGCCGCACGATCCGCCGACTCGTCGATCGGATGGTAGGGCTGTCGGTGATCGAAGAGAACGGGGCGAGCGTCGTCGTCGAGAACCTCCTCGACGCCGACGAGGTGTCGATCCAGCAGTCGGTCGTCCAACTCCAGTTCACCGCTCTCTCGATGCACCGTGCCGCCGTCGAGACCCTTCGGACGCCCGACGCGGCCGAAGCGGACCGGGTCGCGGGGCGTGACGACGACGCCGACCGGCTGTTCGGCATGATCACGCGTCACTTCAACCGCTCGCTCACCGACTTCGAGGAGGTCGATCACCTCGATGTCGGCCGGTCGGAACTGTTCGACTACTTCCTGACGGCTCGTCAACTGGAGCGGGTCGCGGACCACGCCGTCGCCGTCGCCGAGGTCGCCGAACGGGCCGACGGGACCGCCCCCGCAGAGATCGTCGACGACGTGTCGGACCTCGCGGAGCGGTCACGTGACGTGGTCGAGACGGCGACGACGGCCGTCCTCGAACCGTCGAGCGAGCGGGCGTACGCGGCGCTGGACCGGCAGGAGAGGGTCGTCACCGATATTCGCACCCTCGATCGGTCGCTCTTCGAGCGGTCGCCGCCCCGAGCGTACGCGCTCTCCCGCGTCCTCGCCGCCCTCTCCCGCACCGCGGCGTGTGGAGGCAACGTCGCTCGCGTCGCGCTCGGAGCGGCCGTTCGCCCGGACTAACCCCGATCCGGCGGACTCGGTGACCGACCCGCCGAGACGGTCCGTCCCGTCGTCCACGGCGACAGCGCCGATGTCGTGTTCGATCGACAGCCGTGCGGCCGCTCGGAGCGAGGCGTCGCCGCATACCGTGTGTACCGGTGCCGACACGAGACTCCCGGCGAACACGTCATCCATCCGTCGTGGCACGCGGTGCCGTCGCATGACGCTGCCGCGGCGGCGGGCCTTCACTCCCCGGGGACCGAGTAGAGGTTGTACGCCGCCGCCCCGACGACGACGGCCGCGACGAACTCGGCGACGCCGACGATCAGAAACGCCTCACGGAAGCCGAGCCCCATCGATTCGAGCGTCGGCAACGCGAACAGGCCGAGCATGGCCACTGCCGTGCCGACGACGAGGCCGACGACGGCGAGGCGGTTCAGCGAGGCTGGGTAGTCGCGTCCGGAGGTGCTGGCTAACATCGGTTCGACGGTTCGGCGTCTCGACGGTGAGCCACCGGTATCAATAAAAACCGTGTGCTTCGAATCGTGCTGTGCGCGTTCAGTCGCCCGTGGCCGCCGTTCCTTCGCCCGCGGACGGTTCGGGTGCCTCGACGTCGCCGAAGATGGCGCGGCTCCGGAGGAGTAGGAGGCCGAACCCGACCTTCGCGCTCACGTCGAGTACCATGAACATGAGCGTCTCGACGCTCAGCGGGACGACACCGACGCCTTCGCTGCCGACCAACCACACGACCGGGTAGGCCGACCAGAGTACGATCGTCAGATTCCGGAGGATCTTGAACGTCGACGCGACGTCGTCGCGCATCTCCTTCGCCTTCGCGGTGAAGCCGAAGAACAGCACGTACAGGATGTACAGCATCGCCGCCGTGCTGACCGCCCACCAGACGAACCGGAACTGGTACACTTGCGTCAGCGCGCCGATGAGCCCCGTGCCGATCATGATCCCGTCGGCGCCGACCAGCGCGAGGATGGTGCCCTGGTCGGCGTCGACGAGCAGGGCGAGATCGAGCAACAGGAGCGGCGTCGTGAACAGCCAGTCGGCGTACCGCGCCCAGTAGATCGGATGCTCCTCACCACCGAACGGCACCATCGTCAGTCCGTACCCCAGTAGCATCGAGAGGTACATCGTGAACGCGATGGCCGGAATCAGCGTCGTGATGGCGTAGAACTTCTTGGCTCCCGGGTCCTCGACACCCATCCCACGAATCAGGAAGTACAGGGTCCCGAGACCCATCAGTATCGTCCCGAGCGCGAGCCAGATCCACTCCGGCCGAGACGTTATCTGTCCCATTTGCAGTGCCACGTTCGACATCGTTTGTATTGCCCCCGACATGCATGGGATAGGTGTCACTCTTCGGAAGTAACTATCATCCCAAACAGTGAGGGTATCGTCGACGCGAGCGGACGCGGCCTCGTCCCCTCTCGTCGCCGCCGTCCGTCGTGATCGACCGAGTACCGAACTGATGTGTGTCCTCCGACGGCCGCGGTCACCATTCGAACAGGACGAAAAACTCGTGACCGTTCTGGCAGGCGATCGACCTGACCTTCCACCGGTGGTTCCCGGCTTCGGGCCGGTCCTCGGCGGTGATCGACTTCACCGTCGCCGCTCGCGGCAGACCCATCCGTACCTCCGAGCCACAACGCGGGCACTGGCACTCGGTGATCGGCACTGTCTGGGGACACGATTCGATGCCCGATAAGCATTCCTCCGTTCGCGGCGAATCCGCACCCATTCAGTTTGGGTCACTTTTCATCTCGCGGTCGAGCGTACGTTCGATCGTCCCATGAACATCGAGTCGCGATCCGGCAACGCGTGGTCGTTCCGGGGGTCGGTCGGGGGGATCCCGGTGACGGTCTCCCGTGTCACGTTGTTCGCACTCGCGGTGGGCTTTACACTCCTGCGTGTCGCGGGAGTGCGGGTTCCGCTACGGGTCCAGGCGGGGATCTATCTACTGGGGATGGTGGCGATGAACCTCCCCCACGGCGGGTACGAACACGTCGACAACCTCCGCAGGCGGGCGGCGGCGTTCCAGGGCCGGTACGTCGGCGCCTATCTGGCGTTGATCGTCCTCTTTGCCGGCCTCTTTTTCGTCGCACCGGTCGCGGGCCTCGCCCTCGCGGTGAGCGTCGCGGTGGCGAAGGGAGGGTTCGGCGACGTGCAGGCGATGTCGGCGCTCTCCGGGACCGAACACGTCCGTTCGACGCCACAGCGGTGGCTCGCCGCGGCCGTTCGCGGCGGCGCGGTGATGGTCGTCCCGATGGTGTTCTGGCCGGGAACGTTCTACGCGTTCAGCACAATCATGGTGAACGTCTTCGACCCCGGTGCGCTGTCGGGGGTCGCCGGGACCTTCCGGTTTCGGCGCCTCCTCCTCGGTGGCGGCTACGGCGTCGCGCTCCTCGCCCACCTCGCGCTCGGATACCGGCGGGCCACGGGCGACGGATCCTTGGTCGTCGACGCGGGCGAGACGCTCCTGCTCGTGGCCTACTTCGCGGCCGTTCCGGTGGTCATCGCCGTGGGACTGTACTTCCCCCTGTGGTACTCCGTCCGGCAGGTCGCCAGACACGCCGCCGTCGACGACGCCCTCGATCCGTCGGCGTCGTCCGGCCTCCTCGCCCCCCTCGACGCCGACGACCCGGAACGGGTCACGCTGGCGGCGTGGGGGGTCCTCGTCGTCGGGAGTCTGGCGACGTTCGGCCTCGCGGCCGCGCTGTGGACGGCGTCACCACAGCCGCTCGGCGGCGCCAGCCTCCTCCCGGGGCTCGTCGCCTTCTGGAGCATCTTCATCAGCATCGTCGCGCTCCCGCACGTGGTCGTCGGTGCGTGGTTGGACCGCGAGCGCGGCATCTGGTATGTCCCCTGACTCCCGCCCCTGCATCGCTTTCCGACCGCCCGCGAACGATCGGTTCGACCCATGATCGATGGCACACCCCTCACGGACGAGACGGCCACCGTCGTCGGCGGCGGCGTCGCGGGGCTCTCCGCGGCCTGCCATCTCGCCGACGCCGGGGCGGACGTGACGGTCGTAGAGAAAAACGACTCCCTCGGCGGCGTCACCAACCGTCTCGACGTCGAGGCCTTCACCTTCGACACCGGGCCGTCGTGGTATCTGATGCCCGAGACGTTCGAGCGCTTCTTCGGGCAGTTCGGCCGCGATCCGGCCGACTACTACGGGCTCGAACGGCTGGACCCGCAGTATCGGGTGTTCTTCAAGGACGGCGACCGGATCGACGTGACGCCCGACCTCGATCGGCTTCGGCGAGTCTTCGAATCCTACGAGGACGGGGCCGGGGAGGCCCTCGACGAGTACCTCGCGACCGCGCGGCGAACGTACGAGATCGGGATGGAAGAGTTCGTCTACACGGACCGCTCCCGATTCCGAGACCTGCTCGATCCCGACATCGTCCGGGCGGCGCCCGCGCTCACCCACCTCGGCTCGATGCAGGCGTACGTCGAGCGCTACTTCGACGAGCCGAAACTCCAGCAACTCCTGCAGTACACGCTCGTCTTCCTCGGAAGTTCCCCACACGACGCGCCCTCGCTGTACAACCTGATGGCTCACGTCGACTTCGAGGGCGGCGTCTACTACCCCGAGGGAGGGATGTACAGCCTCGTCGAGGCGCTCGTCTCGCTCGGGACCGAACTCGGCGTCGACTACCGAACCGGCACCGACGTGACCGGGCTGGCCCCCGCCGACAGCGGCGTCCGCGTCGCGGCCGGGGGGACGAGCCACGTCGCGGACCGCGTCGTCGCGAACGCGAACCCGGCACACGTCGAGCGTGACCTGCTCTCGCCCGCCGATCGGGGACGCGACCCGGCGTATTGGGAGTCACGCACCTACGGGCCGTCGGCGTTCATGCTCTATCTCGGCGTCGAGGGGTCCGTCGACCCGCTCGCTCACCACAGCCTCGTCCTGCCGACCGACTGGGACGGACATTTCGAGCGGATCTTCGACGACCCCGCGTGGCCCGAGGATCCAGCGTACTACCTCTCGGTCGCGTCGCGGACCGACGACGGCGCCGCTCCGGACGGCCACCACGCCGTCGTCGTCCTCGTCCCCATCGCACCGGATCTCGACGACGACCCGGACCGCGTCGCGGCGTTCCGTGACGCGGTGCTCGCCGACCTCGCGGCCGAGACGGGCGCCGACCTCCGGAACCGGATCGTCGTCGAACGCACCGCCTGCGTCTCCGCGTTCGCCGATCGCTACCGGACGCCCGGCGGGACCGCACTCGGTCTCGCCCACACGCTCGACCAGACCGGGCCGTTGCGACCATCCCACCACGCGCCGGGAGTCGACGGGCTCTACTACGCCGGCGCGTTCACGTCCCCGGGGGTCGGGCTCCCGATGGCGGTCGTCAGCGGCGAACACGCCGCCGAGGCCGCCGCGCGCGACGCGTGTCAGTCGTTGTCGGCTGCCTTGCTACCGAATCTCTAAGGACGAGCGCACCCGAGACCTCCCAACGATGAGTACACCGGAGACCCAATCTACGGAAACCGACCTGCCGGTCGCGTCCGTCCTCCTCGTGGGCGACGAACCGTCCGGGACGCCGGCCGCCGCCGAACTTCACGCGGCCGCCGAGCGGTTCGACGTGACCCACGTGACGGACTTCGTCGACGCGGTCGATCGGGTCGGCGAGGGCGGAATCGACTGCGTCGTCACGACTCACCGTCCCGACGGCTTCGACGGCCTCGCGTTTCTCGAAGCCGTGCGCCGGGAACACGCCGACCTGCCGGTCGTCCTCGTGCCAGTGGCGGTCGACGCCGAACTGGCTCGCCGGGCGGTCGCCGCGGACGTGACCGCGCTCGTCCCCGCCGGCGAGGCGGACACGCTCGACGCCGTCGTCGAAGCCATCGAAACCAACACCCGCCGCCCGGATCGGGGCGACCAGGTTCGGATGCCGGTCTCGGACCTCACCGTCGAGGCCGAATACCGGCTGAAAGAGCGCGCACTCGACGAGGCACCGATCGGCATCACCATCTCGGACGCCGACCGTCCGGATCATCCCCTGATCTACGTGAACGACTCCTTCGAGGACATGACCGGCTACCCGCCCGAGGAGGTCATCGGCGCCAACCACCGGTTCCTCCAGGGACCGAAGACGGACCCGGACCGGGTGGCGGAACTCGCCGAGGGTATCGCCGCGAAGCGGAACACCCGGGTGGTCCTCCGGAACTACACCCGTGAGGGGGCGCTGTTCTGGAATCAGGTCGACATCAGCCCGATCTTCGACGAGGACGGCAACGTGACCCATTACGTCGGCTTCCAGATGGACGTGACCGAACGGAAGGCCGCACAGGAACAACTGAAGGCCGAACGCGAGGCGCTCGACCGACTGCTCGAACGGATAAACGGCCTGATAAACGACGTGACGGAGGCGCTCGTCCGTGCCGAGAGCCGAGAGGACACCGAACGGCTCGTCACGACCCGGATCGGCGGGGGCGAAGAGTACGTCGGTGCATGGCTCGGGCGGTACGACGCCGCCGCCGACAGCGTCACCGTCGTCGAACAGGCGGGAGATGGCGACGCGGCCGCCGTCGAAGAGTCGTTCGACTTGACGGCCGACGGTGACGCCGTCCGCGCCCTCCGGGGGGCGATCGAGGACCAGGAGACCCGGACGGTCGAGGCTCCCGCCGAACTGGTGGCCGACGCGGACGGGGGGACCTGCGTCCTCGTGCCGCTGACGTATCGGGGGACGACCTACGGCGCGCTGTGTGTCCTCAGCGAGGCGAACTTCGGCGACGGCCGCGAGCGGATCGTGCTCGAATCCCTCGGCCGGAGCATCGGTACGTCGATCAACGACGTGCTCACCAAGCGGACGATCACCACCGACACCGTCCTCAACATCGGCGTGGAACTCGGCGATGACGACCTCTTTCTCGTCGACCTCGCGGCCACGCTCGACGCGCGGTTCGAACACGAGGAGACCATCGCCGACGACCAAGGCCGAGGCGTCCTCACCATCGTCAGCACCGAACACGACGACCCCGAGAAGGTGGTCGAGACGGCCCTCCGACACGACGACGTCCTCGCCGGCGAAACGCTCGTGACCACGGACGATCGGAGCGTCGTCCAGTTCCGCCTCACGAACTCGCCGCTCGTGGACGTCCTCTCGGAGGTCGGGAGTCGGGTGACGACGATGACCGCCGACTCGACGAGTCTCACGCTGGAGTTCCGAGTCGGGACCGAGCGCGCCGCGAGCCGGGTTCTCGACACGCTCCGGGAGCGGTACGACGGCGTCGAACTCACGGCCTACCACGAGGACGCCCCCGACGGCACCCCCCACCGGTTCCGGGAGGAACTGCGAAACGAGCTCACCGATCGCCAGCTCACGGCGCTGAAGAAGGCCTACGTCAGCGGCTACTTCGAGTGGCCCCGGCGCGCCGAGGGGACACAGCTCGCGGAGTCGATGGATATCGTCCCGTCGACGTATCACCAGCACCTCCAGGCGGCAAAACGGAAGTTGGTCGAAACGTTCTTCGAGGAGTGAACGGTCGTCAGTTCTCCAGAAACGTCTTCAGGTTCTCGAGTGTCGTCTCGGCCTCGCGCTCGTTGTACGCCCTGGCTATCGGAGCGAGTACCGACTCGATGACCGTCTCGGGAAGTTGGTACTCGGCCTCGTATCGAAGGACGGTCTCGTCGCTTCCGTCGAGTTCGTAGCTGATCGTCCCGCTGATCGCTCCGGACAGTTTCTGGACGAGTCGCCTCTCGGGCGACCGCTCGACGTCTTCGACCTGTCCCACCAGGTCGACGCCGGCGAGCGCGTAGCGATACTTCGCTCGCTTGCCACCGTTCGGGAGCGCCTCGATGTCTGAGACGTCGACGAGACTGGGCGTGATCTTCACGTGGTTTCGCGGGTCGTCGAGGAACGAAAACACCTCGGCGGGTGGGGAGTCGATTCCGATCCGTTTTTCGACGGTGAACATGGTCGGTTCCGGTCCGGGTGGAGAGTGGATCGCACGCGGCCTAACTCTGAGCCC